>JAYUUM010000144.1:0-11050 GCA_043754555.1 Arenimonas sp.
GGGTTCGTTTGCGGACTTGTCACATTGGAGCGATACCGCCGAGGGCCTGGATGGCGTGCTGTTTGACCTCGGCGTCTCTTCCCCACAGTTGGATGTGGCGGAACGTGGTTTTAGTTTTCGTAATGATGGTCCTCTGGACATGCGCATGGACAATCTTTCAGGCCAAAGTGCTGCTGATTGGCTTGCGCATGCTTCGGAAAAAGAAATCACCGATGTGTTGTGGGAATACGGCGAAGAAAAGCTCAGCCGAAAAATCGCCCGCACCATTGTCGAACGTCGTGTTGAAACCCCTTTGCTGCGCACCGCACAACTGGCTGATTTGATCGCTTCGGTGCTGGGTCGTGGCGATGGAAAAATTCATCCGGCCACCCGCAGCTTTCAGGCAATTCGTATTTTTATCAATCGTGAACTTGAAGATTTGGAACTTGGCTTGGAAGCGGCATATACAAAACTAAAAGTCGGTGGACGTCTGGCAGTGATTAGTTTTCATTCGCTGGAAGATCGCATCGTCAAACAATTTATTGCCAAATACGCCAAAGCGCCTGCGGGTAATCGCCGGATGCCGATTGAGGTGGAATTCACGCCGAGCTTGAAAGACATCGGCGGCGCCATGCGCGCAACGGATGAAGAAACCCGCACCAATCCGCGCTCACGCAGCGCCGTACTTCGTGTCGCAGAAAAATTGGAACTCAAGAGCACGAGCAATGCTTTGCAAGCCCCGAGCCCCCAGCCCCAAGCCCCGCAATCAAAGGGCCGCAATCGATGAGCCCGCGCCATTTCATGATTGCCCTGTTGATTCTCGCCACGGTTATTTCCGGCGTGATGGTGGTTTATTCTCGCCATAAACATCGTCAGGCCTATATCGAATTGTCGCGTTTGGAAAAACAACGCGATGAACTCAATATTGAATTCTCCCGTTTGCAATTGGAGCAGGCGACTTGGTCAGAAACCAATCGCATTGAACAAATTGCGACCGGGCGTTTGGGCATGAGCTTTCCACAAAATATAGATGTCGTGGTAGTGCGGCCATGAAATTAAAAGCCCGTGCCTATAATCCAAGAATTCGTTTGCAAATACTGTCAATCTGCTTCGGGCTATTTGCGCTGCTGCTCGTGTCGCGTGCGGTGTGGATGCAACTGATTCATCGGGATTTTTATCAACAGCAGGGTAATGAGCGTTTTTTACGCGAGCTGCCTATTGCTACATCGCGCGGCATGATTGTTGATAGAAATGGTGAGCCACTGGCGGTGTCAACGCCGGTCGAATCGGTGTGGGCAAATCCGAAAGAGTTATTGAAAGAACCAAAACACCTGTCAATACTAGCAAAAGCGCTCGGCATTCCACGCGACGTGTTGGAACAGCGAATCGCGCAGAAATCCGGAAAAGAATTTGTTTATTTGCGACGACATATTAATCCCGATGATGCTCAGGCGGTGGTCGCATTAAAAATTCCCGGTGTTTATTCCACGCGGGAATTTCGTCGTTTCTACCCGCATGGCGAAGTCATGGCGCATGTGCTGGGTTTCACCAATGTTGATGATTTTGGCCAGGAAGGTCTGGAGCTGGCATTTAATGACTGGTTGACCGGCAAGCCTGGCGCACAAAAAATAATTCGCGATCGCAGCGGTCACATTGTTGAAAAAGTGGATCTGGTGCGTGAAGCCCAGCCGGGGAAAGATTTAGCCTTGTCGATTGATCGTCGCATTCAATACCTGGCCTATCGCGAATTAAAATCGGCCTTGATTAATGCACAGGCACGTAGCGGTTCGGCAGTGGTGATCGATGTAAAAACTGGTGAAATTCTGGCGATGGTGAATCAGCCTTCGTACAATCCCAATTCCCGAGAATCGTCTTCACCGTATTTGCATCGCAATCGCGCAGTAACCGATGTCGTTGAGCCAGGTTCGGTGATTAAATCGATCACCGTGGCTGCTGCGTTGGAAAACGGTGTCGATCCGAATATTCGTATCGATACCAATCCCGGCATAATGACGCTCGATAAATATACGATTCGCGATACCAGCAATCACGGTGTTGTTTCGCTGGAAGGCCTGTTGCAGATGTCATCGAATATCGGCGCGACAAAACTGGCCGGAAACATGAGCAATGCACACCTATACGATGTGCTGCATCGCTTTGGTTATGGGCAATCTACCAATAGCGGCTTTCCTGGTGAATCTTCCGGTGTTTTATCGCAACCCCGTAGCTGGGGTCCGGTTGAAAAAGCGACCATTTCCTATGGCTATGGTCTGTCAGTAACGCCACTACAAATCGCGCAAGCCTACGCAACGTTGGCAAATCACGGCCGCCTGATGACGCCCACTTTTGTTAAAAGTACGGAGCAAAAAACCGGCACGCAAGTGATGGATCCGCTGATTGCCAATGAAGTATTGGCCATGCTGGAATCGGTCACCAACCCCGGCGGCACCGCACAAAAAGCTGCCATTACCGGCTATCGCGTTGGTGGTAAGTCGGGCACTTCGCGCAAATTCAATGCCGGCGGGTATAGCAAGCGATATATTTCGCTGTTTGCCGGTGTGGTGCCTTTGACCAATCCGAAATTCGCGATGGTGGTCGTAATAAACGAACCTGCCTATGGCAGTTATTACGGTGGGTTAGTGTCGGCACCGGTATTTCATAATGTGATGGAAGGCGCGCTGCGTTTAATGGACGTGCCACCAGACGATGTTGCGGCCTGGTATGAAACAAAAAAACCGGTCACCCCTGTTGTAGTTGCTGCACCAATCGCGACAGCGATTGCTCCTGCCGCAGTTGACGAAGAACTTGCACCTGATACCAGTGTTCCTGGAGCTCAGCCATGAGTGTGGCTCGCAGCATGTATTTGCATGAATTGCTGGCGGATCAGGTTGCTGACTTACCATCGGTAAATCCGATCGTAAAAGGCATCAGCGCCGATAGCCGCGCATTGAAAAAAGACGATGTATTTATCGCACTGGGTGGCGCGACCACACACGGTTTGAAATTTGTCCAGCATGCGCAAGATGTCGCTGTCGCCGCAATATTGTTTGAAACTCCCGCGCCCGATAGCTTTGTTGAAATAGACAATACGATCGTAGTACCTGCATTGCGAAAAAAATGCGGCGCGATAGCAAGCCGCTTTTACACGAAGCCATCCGAGACGTTGCAGATGTTCGGTGTTACCGGCACAAACGGTAAGACATCGACTGTGCAATTGATTGCGCAGGCATTGAGCTTAAACGGAATGACGGCGGGAACCATCGGTACTTTAGGTGCCGGCTTATACGGAAAATTGATCGAAGGTGAACGCACTACGCCAGACGTTATCGCTGTGCACGGGTTTCTTGCCGATATGCGCGATGCCGGTGCCAGCCATGTTGCGATGGAAGTGTCTTCGCATGCACTGGACCAAGGTCGTGTTGATGCCGTGGCATTCGATGTTGCCGTGTTTACCAACCTGACGCGTGATCATCTTGATTATCACGGCAACATGGACGCGTATGGCGAAGCGAAAGCAAAATTATTCGCCTGGCCCACTTTATCTACCGCGGTCATTAATTATGACGATGTATTTTCCGAAACATTAATCGGAAAACTATCGGGTGATATAAACCTGATTGCACTCAGCTCGCGTGGCCATGAGGCGGCAAACCTACATGCTAGAAATATTCGCCTGAACGCGGGTGGCATTTCATTTGATTTGTGTCGTGCTGAAGTTGCTTTGGCCGTGCAATCGCCGTTGCTTGGAAGATTCAATGTCGATAATTTGCTGGCCGTTGCCGGCAGTTTGCTGTCGCTTGATTGGTCATTGGAAAAGATTGCCGAAGTATTGCCAAAGTTATCGCCCGTCGGCGGTCGCATGAGTCGTGTCGGCGGCACTAACGGCAAGCCTTTGGTAGTAGTCGATTATGCTCACACGCCAGATGCACTTGAACAAGCGTTAGCGAATTTGCGTTCGCACACAGAAGGCAAGTTGATTTGTGTATTTGGTTGTGGCGGTGATCGCGATAAGGGCAAGCGCCCGGTGATGGCCGCGATTGCCGAGCGCGCTGCCGATGTTTTAATCGTGACCGACGATAACCCCCGCACTGAAAACGGCGATGCCATTGTCCAGGATATCCAGGCCGGTCTTTCCCATTTGTCGCGTGCACTGGTTCAACGTGATCGCGCAAAAGCCATTGCTGCCGCGATTAAACAGGCCGGAAGTGATGATGTCGTCCTGATTGCAGGAAAAGGCCACGAAACTTATCAGGAAGTACACGGCATCAAAAAACCGTTTGATGACTTGGCGCAGGCGCGTTTGCATTTGGGAGACGACGCATGAGGCCGGTGCTGCTTTCACAAATCGCCCAATGGTGTGAAGCCCGCCTGATTGGCGATGACTTGAGTATTTCCCACGTCAGTACCGATACGCGTGATCTAAGTAAAGGTAGTTTGTTTGTGGCATTGCGCGGCGAGAACTACGATGCGCATGATTTCATTGCCAATGCAGAGCAAGCCGGTGCTGCGGCGATATTGGTTTCGCGTCCTGTAGAAACTTCATTGCCGCAAATTATTTGTTCCGACACCCAGGAAGCTTTGGCTGAATTTGCCGCGGGTATGCAACAAGGTCGTAAAGCCGTAGTGGTGGCTTTGACCGGAAGTAACGGAAAAACCTCGGTCAAAAATTTGATCACCGAGATTTTGAATCGCTCGGGACTGACGTATTCCACTCCCGGTAATCGCAACAACGAAATTGGCTTGCCGATGGCAGTTTTGGAAGCGCCGGAAGATGCCGCATTTGCGATTTATGAAATGGGTGCCGGCAAGCCCGGTGACATTGCTTATTTGTGCAGCATTGTCGCGCCGCAAGTGTCGGTCATCAATAATATCGGTGCGGCACATTTGGAACGTATGGGTAGTTTGTTTGGTATTGCAGAAACCAAGGGCGCTATTTACGAAGCGCTTTCGGATGACGGTGTCGCCGTGATTAATGCCGACGATGCATTCGCGCCTTATTTTGCTCAACGCGTTGGCCACCGCCGTGTTTTTCGTTATGGCATTGAGAATGATGCCGATATTCGTGCAACCCAGATCCAACTGCATGGCGAGCAATCGACTTTTGAACTGCATACACCGGCAGGAAAACAAGTGATAACGCTTGCGTTGCCTGGCAGACACAATGTGATGAATGCATTGGCCGCGACTGGTCTGGCGCTTGGTGCGGGGGCGCATTTCGATGCCATCGTGCAAGGTTTGCAAGCGGCCGCTCCGGTCAAAGGTCGGCAAATTTCGCATGTGCTAGATAACGAAGCAGTGTTGATTGATGACAGCTACAACGCAAACCCCGGTTCAGTAGCAGCGGCTATTCAAACGCTGGCACAAAATAACAAAGGCAGTTGGCTAGTGTTGGGCAATATGGCCGAGTTAGGCGATAACTCAGAAAACTTGCATGCGGAAATTGGCACGCTGGCAAAACAATCCGGTATTGAAAAATGTTGGACAGTGGGTGAGCTGGCCAGGAATACCAGTACTGCATTTGGCGTAGGTGCTCGTCATTTCGATAATAAAGTTGCGTTAAGCGAAGCCTTGATTCATGAGCTGCATGTCGGCGTTCGCTGCTTGGTCAAGGGATCACGCTCAAGTGCGATGGATGAAGTAGTGAAAGCCATCTTGAAAGAACTAAAACAAAAAGAGTTATCACAAGAAATTCCGGGGGGAACTTCGCATGCTGCTTGAACTAGCACGTTGGCTGCAAGGTTTTGCAAGCTTCTTTGCATTATTTGATTACCTGACCATGCGTGCCATTTTAGGAGCGCTGACTGCATTGGCATTTTCACTTTGGTGGGGCCCGAGTGTGATTGCGCGCCTGGCAAAACTTAAGGGCGGCCAACCTATTCGCAGCGACGGCCCGCAAACGCATTTTGTAAAAGCCGGCACGCCGACCATGGGTGGCCTGCTGATTTTACTGAGCTTGGGAGCGTCCACTTTAATGTGGGCAGATTTACGAAATCGATATGTCTGGGTGGTGCTGACAGTCATGGTGGCCTTTGGTTTGATCGGTTGGTTAGATGACTGGATCAAGATTGTGAAGCGAGATCCCAATGGTTTGAAATCGCGCCATAAATACGCATTGCAATCTTTTTTCGGATTGATTGCCGCGCTGGTACTTTTTTACAGCGCTGACCACCCGTCCAACACCACCTTGTTTTTGCCCTTGTTGAAAAACGTCGCGATTCCGATGGGTGCCATGTTTATTGTGCTGGCGTATTTCTGGATTGTTGGCTTTTCAAATGCGGTGAATCTGACCGATGGCCTTGATGGGCTCGCCATCATGCCGACCGTTATGGTGGCGGCTGGCTTAGGAATTTTTGCGTATGCCTCGGGTAATGCGGTGTTCTCCGAATATTTGCAAATACCTGCCGTGCCAGGTGCTGGTGAATTGGCGATCGTTTGCGCTGCAATCGCCGGTGCGGGTCTTGGATTTTTATGGTTCAACACTTATCCCGCGATGGTTTTCATGGGCGATATCGGCGCACTGGCTTTAGGTGCTGCGCTCGGCACCATTGCCGTGATCGTTCGTCAAGAAGCGATACTAGTCGTGATGGGCGGTATTTTTGTGATCGAAACTTTGTCGGTGATGATTCAAGTCGCCAGTTTCAAACTGACCGGAAAACGCGTGTTCCGGATGGCACCGATTCATCATCATTTTGAATTGAAGGGCTGGCCGGAGCCGCGCGTGATTGTGCGCTTCTGGATTATTTCTTTCATTCTGGTCCTGATCAGTCTTGCGACATTGAAGGTGCGCTGAAATGGCATTTATTCCCGATCGCGCCAAGCAAGCATTGAAGTTCGACGAACTAAACGGACAGTTTGATCCGTGGTTAGTCGCAATTTCCATTGCATTGGCCTGCATCGGCGTTGTAATGGTGGCATCAAGTTCAATGCCATACGCGGTCGATAACCATATGGGCGAATTCCATTATTTGACACGCCATATTATTTTTCTGATTGTCGGGTCGGGCATGGCTTTTGCCATTATGAAGTCCGATTTAAAAACGATCGAAACCCATAGCCAGACCTTATTGTTGCTATGTGTTTTTCTACTCGTGCTGGTCATGGTGCCGGTGCTCGGTAAATCGGTGAATGGTGCGAGGCGCTGGATTAATCTGGGCTTTTTTAGCTTTCAACCGGTAGAAGCGGTGAAGATTCTTTTCATTGTCTGGGTCGCCAGCTACTTGGTGCGCTTTCGTGATGTGATCGGTCATCAATGGAAAGCGTTGTTGAAACCATTGGGCGTTTCGATTTTTCTGGTGTGCTTATTATTGGTCGGTAAAGATTTTGGCTCGTCAATGTTATTGCTGTGTATCGCTTTAGGCATGGCATATCTGGGTGGAGCAAGATTGCAGCACCTAAGTTTGCTGGTGCTTGCAGGCCTGCCATTTATCGTTGCTGCCATTTATTTTGAGCCGTATCGGCTTGAGCGGGTTCTGAGTTTTCGCGATCCTTGGGCAGATCCATTTGATAGCGGCTTCCAGTTAGTACAGGCGTTAATCGCCATTGGCCGTGGTGAATTTACCGGCGTGGGTTTAGGCGGCAGCGTCTTGAAACTAGACTATCTACCAGAAGCACATACCGATTTTGTATTTTCGGTTTTGGCAGAGGAGATGGGCTTTGTAGGTGTTTGTGCCGTGATTTGTTTATTTGCGGCATTCACTTGGCGTGCTTTCATTATTGGTATGCGTTGCCTGGACCGTAGCCGTCCGTTCAGTGCGTACTGCGCGTTCGGTATTGGCATTTGGATTGCATTGCAAAGCATGATTTCGATGGGCGTGAATATGGGCGTGTTACCAACGAAAGGTTTGACACTGCCGTTGATTTCATCCGGCGGCTCCAGTGTGCTGATGACTTGCGTTGCTATTGGTTTGTTGTTGCGAATCAGCTACGAATTGTCCTGCGCCGAGCGCACGGTCAATCTGCGTCGCAATGAAGGCTTGATGACTTCGCCACGTGCTGAGTACGATGAAGACGTGACTTCCCCTAGAGCCGTTACTCTGCCAGTGACAGCGAATTTACCGCGTAGCTCGCGCGAGCGTTTGGAACCTAAATGGAGTTCGCGCGCATGAATTCGTTGAACACAGCACCCGTGATGATTCTGGCTGGCGGCACCGGCGGCCATATTTTTCCTGGTCTAGCCGTGGCTAATGAATTGCGCACGCGTAATGTGCCGGTGATTTGGCTCGGCTCCCATGGCGGCATGGAGACGCGCTTGGTACCTCAACATAATATTTCGATTGAAACCATTGCCGTGCGCGGCTTGCGTGGCAAAGGTGTAGTGGGTTTGCTGAGTGCACCCTTTGTGATTATGCGTTCTGTGATTCAGGCGATTAGTAAAGTGCGAAAACACAAACCACGCGCGGTGTTAAGTTTCGGCGGTTTTGCCGCTGGCCCCGCTGGTCTTGCGGCCTGGATTTTACGCAAACCACTATTGGTCCACGAAGCCAATCGCGCGCCGGGTTTTACCAATCGCGTATTGGCGAAAGTCGCCGATCGTGTTTTGTGCGGCTTCCCTGACAGTTTTGTTGATGTACCCAACGATGTTGTCGGCAATCCAGTGCGGCCAGAAATATCGGCGGTATCTCCGCCGCAAGAACGCTTGGCAAATCGAAGCGGCGCAATTCGCTTACTAGTGCTTGGCGGTAGCCAGGGCGCTCGCGCGATTAATAGCGCTGTACCAAAAGTGATTGCGGCATTGAACGGTAAAATTGAATTTGAAATTCGTCATCAATGCGGTGAAAAGCTATTGGTCGACGCCAAGCAGTCTTATCAATCCGCTGGCGTTAATGCGAGCGTCGAAGCCTTTATTCAGGATATGGCCGCTGCGTATGGCTGGGCCGACATCGTGATTGGTCGAGCGGGTGCGCTCACCGTTGCCGAATTATGTGCAGCAGGTGTTGGCAGCATTTTGATTCCATTCCCGGGTGCAGTCGATGACCATCAAGCACGCAATGCCCAGTATTTAAAAGAATGCGGTGCCGGTGATTGGTTACGGCAAACCGAAACACTGGAACATGATTTGCAGCAATTATTGGGCGAATTTTGCGAAGACAGAAAATTCCTGATGCAACTTGCAATCGCTGCACGTAAAGCCGCATTGCCCGACGCCACCAAAGACGTAGTGGATATTGTGCTATCGGAGGCCGCAACATGATGCGCCATCGTTTTCAGCAAGCCGGTGATTTAGCTAAAGCCTTTCCACGCATCCATTTTGTTGGTATCGGCGGCGTCGGCATGAGCGGTATTGCCGAAGTTATGTTGACACTCGGCTATGTGGTTTCTGGCTCGGATCAAAACGAATCTGCCTCGACACGACGCCTGGTTGGCATGGGTGCAAAAGTATTTCGCGGTCATGCGGCCACAAATATTGCAGACATCGATTGTGTGGTGGTTTCAAGCGCGATCAAAGCCGATAACCCGGAACTGCAACAAGCACACGCACAACAAATTCCGGTAGTGCCGCGCGCAGAAATGTTGGCAGAATTAATGCGCTTCAAGCGTGGCATTGCTATTGCAGGAACCCACGGAAAAACAACCACGACTTCATTAACTGCCAGCGTGTTGTTTGAAGGTAATCTGGACCCGACCTTTGTGATTGGCGGCCAATTGCTCAGTGCCGGTGCGAATGCAAAACTGGGGTCGAGTCAATGGTTGGTAGCCGAAGCCGATGAAAGCGATGGTAGTTTTCTGCGCTTAAATCCATTGATTGCGGTCGTCACCAATATTGATGCTGATCATCTCGAAAATTATGGTGGCGATTTCGAGCGTGTGAAAGCAGCGTTCGCAGAATTTCTACACCGCCTGCCTTTTTACGGTTTGGCAATATTGTGCATCGACGATCCACTCGTGGCCGAACTGGCAAAACAAACACCACGCCACACCATTCGTTATGGCTTGTCGGAATTGGCCGATGTACGTGCCAGTAATGTTGTGCAAGATGGCGGTGCGATGCAGTTCAAACTACATTTGCCCGATGGTAGCGAGCAGGCAGTGACTCTGAATTTACCTGGGCAACACAATGTGTTGAACGCCTTGGCTGCCGCTGCGGTGGGCTGGCAGTTGGGTGTGCCATCAGAACTGATTGCCAATGCATTGAAAAAATTCCAGGGTATCGGCCGTCGTTTCAATATCAAAGGCGAATTGGATTTCGGCAAAGGCCAAGCATTAATTGTGGATGATTATGGTCACCACCCGCGTGAGCTCGAAGCCGTATTTGCCGCAGCACGTGGTGGCTGGCCGGATAAGCGATTAGTCGTCGCATTCCAGCCACATCGCTACAGCCGTACGCGCGATTTGTTCGATGATTTTGTCAGCGTGCTTTCCACCTGCGACGTCGTCGTCTTGACCGAAGTGTATGCCGCTGGCGAAACACCGATTAATGGTGCTGATTCCAAATCACTCGCACGCGCCATTCGCGCGCGCGGTCGTATTGATCCAGTAGTCGTCAGCAGTGCTCGTGAATTGGCAACCGTGTTGCCGGATATTTTGCATGACGGTGATTTACTTTTGATGATGGGCGCCGGTGATATTGGCGCGGTCACCAACGACATATCGGTGAAAGGTTTTGAAGGAGCCGTACAGGGATGAAACGTATAAGTGATGCATCGGAATTTGGTCGTGTTGCCGTCCTGATGGGCGGTACCAGTTCCGAGCGGGAAGTGAGTTTGAATTCCGGCGCTAATGTGCTTGAAGCCTTGCTTGCGCGCGGTGTTGATGTAAAAGCGGTCGATGGCATTCCAGCTTTGGTAGAAGCATTGCACCAGAAAAAATTCGATCGTGTTTTCAATATTTTGCATGGCGGTGATGGCGAGAATGGTGTGCTGCAAGGTTTGCTCGAAGCATTGGGCGTGCCCTATACCGGTTCTGATGTGCTCGGCAGCGCATTGACCTTGGACAAAATACGCACTAAGCAGGTGTGGCTGTCGCTGGGGTTACCAACGCCGCGTTATCTGCGTTTAGCTAAAGGCGAGGATGTTCACGTCGCAGCAAAATCACTTGGTTTGCCGGTCCTTGTCAAACCTTCGTGTGAAGGTTC
>JAYUUM010000145.1:0-3643 GCA_043754555.1 Arenimonas sp.
TTGTCAAAAGTTAGCTTGTCGATTTCTTGAATTTTTGAAATTCGACACTGTTCACCCTGCACACGAATGGCATCAAGTGAGCTGCCGCAAATACGGCCACTAATCGAGTCACCTTTGAATTGCAGAGTTGGACTGGTGCTTAAGTTAAAACAGGATTGTTGCAAGTTGACGCGGTATTTTTTTCTACCCACGTCCAGCAACAGGGTTTCATCGTTGATGACAATCCAGTTGCGTACCCGGCTGCTGTCAACACAGGCCGGCTTCCCACTTTGAGCTGCTGCCGACATCGCAAGGCCAGTGCTAAAAATTAGTAAAGCGCAAGCGGAAAGACGCATATCGGGTACTCCCATGGTTCATCATAGTGTAGTAAGGTGGCCTTAACCTTAGCTCAACCTAACGATGTGTAACGGGCATGATTGATCCCAAAAGTCCTGGCGAAAAAACTGATCAGAATTGGACTTTTTTTCGCCAATGGTTAAAGAACCCCATGGGGATGGCTGCAATATCGCCCTCCAGCCCGCAGTTGGCCCGTCAGATGATGGCTGAGTTATCTAACGATACGAGCCGGGTTATCGAATTAGGTGGCGGCACCGGGGTCTTTACGCAGGCATTGCTCGAGTTCGGAATTAAGCCCACCGACTTGCTGGTGCTCGAATTAAACGAAGAACTACATCAGCATTTGCAAAAACGATTTCCTGAAGCACATGTTGTTTGCGGTGACGCCCGTGAAATTTTTAATTTAGCCGAACCTTTTGGTTTTGCAGAAAACAAAGCCGATGCCATTGTGTCAGGACTGGGTTTTCTGTCTATGCCGCGACAATCGCAACTCGATATTATTTCAGCGGCTTTTAATTGTCTGAAACTCGATGGACGTTTTGTGCAGTTTACTTACGGGCCGGCCAATCCAATTGCACGCGAAGTGCTGGAAACTCTGGGCCTGTCATCCAGGCGAGCCAGTTTTACCTGGTGGAACGTGCCGCCAGCAACGGTGTATGTGTATAACCGCCGGGTATCGCGCGCTATTCCGGCGAGACCGATGCGTTAGCTGGATACATTTCCGAGATAGTGCTTTCATACATGCAGTCAGATCTGAGCAAACCCAGAATGACACTGTCCTGCAATTCACCTGCGACTTGCCAGCGTTGGCGCAAATAACCCTCACGTTTGAAACCAAGCGCTTCGAGTGATTTGAGGCACGCAGTATTATGTGGATCAACATCGGCTTCCAGTCGGCGTAGACCCAGCTCGGTAAAGGCGTATTTAATCAGGATGCCCATCGCCTCGCGGCCGTAGGCATGACCCCAATGCTCGCTGGCAATGGCAAAGCCTACTTCAGCACGCCCTTGCACTGCAGAGATGTCACTTAGTGTGCAGGTGCCAATCAATTTTTGACTACCTTTCAGACAAACGCCCCATTGGAATAATTTACCGTCCTTAAAACCATGATGGACGCTTTCGATATAAATATGAGCATCATCCTCATGCGCGAAAGGCGCATCATTCCAATAGCGGGTCACATTGTGATCGGAGTAAATCTTGTAGATGCTGCCGACATCGGCATGGTCAATCCAACAAAGATTAAGGCGTTGGCTAGAAAGTGTGGGAAGGCTACTTGGCTCCCCAACTTGGAATATTCGATCGGTTTTTCGCTTGAAAAATGGGGGCATTGGTAGGGCCATAGTATTTTCAACCTGAACTATTTAAAAAGCTAAACGCTTTAGTGTGCACAAACAGGACAAACCTGTTTGGTGTCATGCGGGCAACACTCGGTTGCAGCCAAAGCACTGGTGTAGCAGCTTATGTGGTCACATTTACAGGGTAGATCATAGAATAGGAGTGTTCGGATGAACAAACAATATCGTGGAATTGAGCAAAAAATACGCGGGATAGCTTCCTCGGACGGTGATGGCGTGCGGCTGACCCGAGTAATCGGCAGTTCTGCCATGCCCATGCTCGATCCCTTTTTGATGCTCGATGAATTCGGGTCGCAAAATCCCGGCGATTATATCGGCGGCTTCCCGTCACACCCACATCGCGGCTTCGAGACTGTGACTTATATGCTCGAGGGTCGTATGCGGCACAAGGATAATCACGGCAATGAGGGCTTGCTGACGCCCGGCAGTGTGCAATGGATGAGCGCAGGTCGCGGCATTGTGCATTCCGAAATGCCTGAGCAAGAGCAGGGCCTGATGCGTGGCTTTCAACTATGGGTAAACTTGCCGGCGAGCGAAAAAATGAGCGAACCGAAATATCAGGAATTTAATGCAGAACAAATTCCGCTAGTAAGTCTGGCCAATGGTGCTCAAATCAAAGTAATTGCGGGCCAAATTGGCGATGTAGTCGGACCGGTTAAACAAGCTGCGACCCAGCCACTATATTTCGATGTGCAATTGGCGCTGGGCGAGGACTTTGAGCATATTTTGCCTGAAGGCCACAACGCATTTATCTATGTGTATGAAGGGGAATTAAATCTGATCGTCAATGGTGACAAACAGCCGGTAAAAACCAGCGAGCTCGCCTCTTTGACGAAAGGTAATTCTGTGCGAGTTGAAGCAAATGAAATAACACGCTTTATTTTTGTCGCCGGTAAACCCTTGAATGAACCAGTCGCACGCTACGGGCCCTTTGTGATGAATACCCAAGCGGAAATAAAACAGGCAATCAATGATTTCCAATCAGGAAGGTTTTGATGGTTTGCTAGACTTTTATGTGGGAGCTGCGTAGCCCGGGTCACGCTCTATCGACCCGGGTTGGTCTGCGATTCTGTCTACACAAAAACAAAACAGTGGGAGCGTGCGTGAGGAGCGAAAAACCTGCGATAAAGATTCGTGCAATGCTCGTGTCTTTACAAAGAACTTTGTTACGTCGCCCGCAAGCGGCCTCCTACGGATTTATGCAGAGGTGGACAGGGCGCAGCGAGCAGCGCCCCTACAGTTAGCCGCGCGCAAGGGTCATCAGCAGAGCCTTGGCAGTGCGAATGCGCGACGCGGCGTCCGGTAATTCGAGTTTAATACGGAGCTTGTCGCCGCCTTCCATCGCATAAATTTTTGGTTGTGATTGAATCATCCGGATCACCGACATCGGGTCGATGCTGGGTTGCGAATTGAAATGGATGCGACCGCCATTGGGCCCAAGTTCGAGTTTGCGAATACCCAGTGGCGTAGCTTCAAGCTTGATTTCTGCGGTCGCAAATAATTGCTTGGTCGGGTCGGGCAGGATGCCGAAGCGATCGATCATTTCAACTTGTAGTTCTTTCAGTCGGTCGCTGTCGCGCGCCGAAGCAATGCGCTTGTATAGTGTCAAGCGCGTATGCACGTCAGGCAAATAATCATCGGGAATCAATGCAGGTATGTGCAATTCAACGTCACTGCCAAAACGTGTGCTCGGGTCGAGGTCGGGAATTTTCCCCGAGCGAATCGATTTGACCGCGCGTTCCAGTAATTCGGTATATAGCGAGAAACCGATTTCGGCCATTTGGCCAGATTGGTCTTCGCCCAGTAACTCACCGGCACCGCGAATTTCCAAATCATGGGTGGCCAAGGTAAAACCGGCGCCAAGTTCTTCCATGGACGCCAATGCTTCGAGTCGCTTATTGGCATCGCTGGTCATTGATTTTTTGTGCGGCACAATTAAATATGCATAA
>JAYUUM010000146.1:0-3639 GCA_043754555.1 Arenimonas sp.
TTAGGCGTTGCTATCATTTCCACATCCAAAGGTTTAATGACCGATCGCCAGGCCCGCACTGCGGGTGTGGGCGGCGAAGTCATTTGCCTCGTGGCTTAAAGGAGAACGCCCATGTCACGCGTTGCCAAAAAGCCAATTAATTTGCCAAAAGGCGTTGAAGTTTCCGTTGCCGCTAGCAATCTTAGCGTCAAGGGCAGCAAAGGCACTTTGTCGCTGGCCATGCCAGCAAACGTCGAAATCAAAAACGACAATGGTATTATCACGATGGTGCCTGCGACTGATGACGACATGGCAATGGCCGGTACCATTCGCGCCATTCTGTCGAACATGATTCTTGGTGTTTCCGAAGGCTTCACTCGTAAACTTGAATTGGTAGGCGTCGGTTACCGCGCTTCCATGACCGGTAACGATTTGAACCTGAGCTTGGGTTATTCGCATCCGGTGGTTTTTGCATGCCCAGAAGGCATCACCATCACTACGCCAACCCAAACTGAAATCCTCGTCTCCGGTGCTGATAAACAGCGCGTCGGTGAAGTTGCCGCCAAAATCCGTGCGTACCGTAAACCTGAACCTTACAAAGGCAAAGGCATTCGTTATTCCGGCGAGAAGATCATCATGAAGGAAGCCAAGAAAGCCTAATTAAGGTTTTCAGCTTACTCAAGGAAATTATCATGTTAAAGAAAATTGCCCGCATTCGTCGCGCCAAAACAACTCGCTGCCATATTCGCGATTTGGGTGTTGCTCGTTTGTCAGTACTTCGCTCAGGCCAACATATCTACGCTCAGGTTTTTACTTCTGATGGCGCTACCGTGCTGGCTTCGGCTTCGACTCTGCAAGCAGACGTTAAAGACGGCTTGAAGAATTTGAAAAATAAAGATGCTGCTGCCAAGGTTGGTAAAGCAGTGGCTGAAAGAGCACAAGCTGCTGGCATCGTCAAAGTTGCATTTGATCGTTCCGGCTACCGTTTCCATGGTCGCATCAAGGCACTTGCCGATGCTGCCCGTGAAGCTGGCTTGCAGTTCTAATTAATCTCGCCTCCGAATCTTCTGGATTCGGGGGCATGTTGTTAAACCATAACTATAAGCGGCAAAGCCGCAAAATTAAATTAGGAAGAAAATTATGAGTAGTAATGATCGTGATCGTGGTCGCGGAGAAAGCGACGACGGTTTTATCGAAAAATTGGTCGCTGTTAATCGCGTTTCCAAGACAGTAAAAGGTGGTCGTCAATTTACCTTCACCGCATTGACGGTGGTTGGTGATGGCGCAGGCAAAATCGGTTTTGGTTATGGCAAGGCGCGTGAAGTGCCAGTCGCAATTCAAAAATCGATGGAATATGCCCGTAAAGCCATGGTGAATATTGATCTCAACGATGGTACTTTGTGGCACGCCGTTAAGTCGGGCCATGGCGCGGCGCGTGTATTCATGCAGCCAGCGTCTGAAGGTACCGGCGTTATTGCCGGCGGTGCGATGCGCGCCGTGATGGAAGCCGTTGGCGTCAAGAACGTTTTAGCGAAAGCGGTAGGTTCACGCAATCCAATTAATTTGGTGCGCGCTACCATCAAGGGCTTGAGTTTGATGCAATCGCCTAAATTTATTGCTGCTAAGCGCGGCAAGAAAGTAGAGGAAATTACTCATGTCTGATAAAACCATCAAAGTGCGTTTGGTCAAAGGTCTGCGCGGCGCTCAAGCGCGTCACCGCCTGTCGGTCAAAGCACTTGGCTTGAATAAAATTAATGATGTCCGCGAATTGAAAGATTCACCACAAGTGCGCGGCCTGATCAACACAGTTCATTACCTGGTTCGTGTCGAAGCCTGAACGAGTCAAGGAGTATTATTATGCGTTTAAATACATTGAAACCTGCTGATGGTGCCCGCCAAGAACGCCGTCGCGTCGGTCGCGGTATTGGTTCGGGTTTAGGTAAAACTTGCGGTCGCGGTCATAAAGGGTCGTTCGCACGTTCCGGTAAGGGCAAGATCAAGGCTGGCTTCGAAGGCGGTCAAATGCCTTTGCGCAAGCGTATGCCTAAAGTCGGTTTCCGCTCGAAATTGAAGTTTGATACTGCCGAAGTGTTGTTGTATCAATTAGACAAGCTGGAAGCCGGTGAAATTGATTTTGCAATCTTGCGCGAAGCGGGTTTGGTACCGGCGAAAGCCAAGCAAGCCAAAATAGTCAAGAAAGGCGACATCACCAAGAAATTTGTACTGAAAGGTGTGATGTTCACCCCAGGCGCCAAAGCAGCTATTGAAGCAGCTGGCGGCAGTATCTCGGAGTAAGACTTTGTCGCAAGCTAATTCTGCTGCAGGTGCATTAAGTGGGCTCGGTAAATTTACTGAGCTGCGCACTCGTTTGTTGTTCGTGCTTTTTGCTTTGATTGTCTATCGTATCGGTAGCCATATCCCGGTGCCCGGCATCAATCCCAAAATGCTCGAAGAATTAATGAATGCACAAAAAGGCACCATCGTTGACATGTTTAATATGTTTTCCGGTGGTTCTTTAAGTCGTTTTAGCTTGTTTGCCTTGAATGTAGTGCCCTACATTTCAGCTTCTATTATTGTGCAGCTGATGGGCCAGATTTACGGTCCATGGAAGGCAATGAAAAATGAAGGTGAGAGTGGTCGCCGCAAACTTACCCAATACTCGCGTTATGGCGCTTTGTTTCTGGCAGTAGTGCAAGCGTACTTCCTCGCTTCACAGCTTCAAACGTCGGCAAATGTTGTTTATGCGCCGGGTCCGGGCTTTGTATTTACTGCTGTTGTTTGTTTAACCGCCGGCACCATGTTCCTGATGTGGCTAGGTGAGCAAATCACAGAACGCGGTATTGGCAACGGCATTTCGTTAATTATCTTCGCTGGTATTGTGGCAGGCTTGCCTTCTGCAGTTGGCACTGTGCTGACGCAGGTCGGCGATGGCAGTATGGATGCGTTTGTCTTGTTGGTAATTGCGGTTCTGGTAGTGGCGGTGATTTATTTCGTCGTGTTTATGGAAAAAGGTCTACGCAAGATCACCGTAAATTACGCACGCAAGCAAGGCGGTCGTCAGGCTTACATGAATCAGAGTTCGCACCTGCCACTTAAGCTCAATATGGCCGGTGTTATCCCACCTATTTTTGCTTCAAGTTTGATTTTATTTCCCGCCACTATTTCGACCTGGATGAGCAGCGGTTCTGCGCTTGCCACTGACGAAACCTGGCGTGGTGTGGGCTATCGCGGTCTGCAAACCGTGGCGGAAGCATTGGGTCCTAACCAGCCGCTCCACATGCTGCTTTACGGCGCGATGATTCTAGGCTTTGCGTTTTTTTACACGGCATTGGTATTTAATTCGCAAGAAACTGCCGACAATCTTAAAAAGTCGGGCGCTTTGATACCAGGGATTCGTCCGGGTAGAGCGACTGGCGAATACATCGATAACGTATTGACTCGTTTAACGCTGATCGGTGGCCTGTATTTGGTACTGGTTTGCTTGCTGCCGGAGTTTCTCCGTGCAGGTTTCAATGTGCCGTTTTATTTTGGTGGTACATCCTTGTTGATTGTGGTCGTAGTAGTAATGGATTTTACTGCTCAGATTCAAGCTCATATGACGTCACACCAATATGAGGGCTTGATGAAGAAGGCCAACTTGAAGGGCGGCTCGCGCGGCGG
>JAYUUM010000147.1:0-3615 GCA_043754555.1 Arenimonas sp.
AGTGGATGCAGCAAGAAGATTGATTTTCATAAACACTCCGTTGTCAGATAAAAGTATCATAAGCGTATGAACGGACAACATCTTTATTTAGGGTTGGCATTGCTTGGGCTGGCTTCAGCTTCGGTTAAAAGTCTTGCTGGTAGCGAGGTTGGTGCAAAGCCGGTAAAAACCATTCAACAATGCATGCCGGTAATCCACAAGGCCTGGATTCGCAGTGCGCCACCGGGTGCGCAAACGCTTGCGGGATATTTGGTGCTAAAAAACACCTGTAAAACAACTTTCAAGATTGTCGATGTCGAAAGCAAAGATTTCGCGATGCCTATGATTCATCGCAGCGTTGTCGAGAATGGTGTCAGTAAAATGCGTGATCCCGGCCTATTGGAAATAAAGCCGGGGGCATCATTAAGATTTGAAGCTGGCGGTTTGCACATTATGTTGATGCAACCATTGCGTGCTTTGAAAGAGGACGACAAGGCAGGCGTGCGATTGGTGTTGGCTGATGGCCGAAAAGTGTATTCCGAATTCCCGATTTTGAAAGAAGCCCCAAAACCGTAGGAGCGAGCTTTGCTCGCGAAAACCCGCGCCAAGGAATTTCGCGAGCAGAGCTCGCTCCTACGTCAAATTATTTCGTAGATTTATTCGCGCCTAAAGCTTGCCCCGATGAAAATCGGGCGCGCCCCTACGAAAAAATCAATCCTTGCAGGCGTTCAATACATTCTCGGGCAGTGGCACGGTACTACCACTCGACGCGTTGACCCACACCATGATGGTATGACCGTCAGCATAAATAGTATTCGCGTCAGAAGTAGAAGTTATTCGATGTGCCAGCTTCAGACTTTTTGTGCCGATGTGTTCACAGAACAATTCAACATGAATTTTTTCCGGCCATGAAATGGGTTTCTTGTAATTATTCTGGATGGCGGCCAAAATCGGTGCGCAATCCGCATCAGCCCAATTATCAATCAAAGATTTAAACCACTGAACGCGCGCTTCTTCGATAAAGCGTAAATAGCCAGTGTTGTTTACGTGGTTGAAAGCGTCCAGGTCGCCCCAGCGGATATCCATTGCTATTTTATACAGTGACTTCATGCGGATTTTTTCCGTTTGACCGTTTTTGCCGGTTTGCTTTCGGGGGCATCCAGCATCTTCGCCAGAAAACGACCCGTGTGCGACGCTGGATTTTGTGCGACCTCTTCCGGTGTGCCTTGCGCGATAATTTGGCCGCCGCGATGACCACCCTCAGGGCCCATATCAATAATCCAATCGGCGGTTTTTATCACGTCCAGATTATGTTCAATAACTACAATGGTATTGCCGTCGTTGCGCAGTTTGTGCAGCACGGTTAACAGGTGCTCAATATCGTGAAAGTGCAGGCCGGTGGTTGGCTCATCCAAAATATACAATGTTTGCCCGGTATCACGGCGCGATAATTCTTTCGATAATTTTACGCGTTGTGCTTCACCGCCGGATAGCGTGGTCGCACTTTGACCCAGCTTGATATAACTCAAGCCGACATCCATCAGTGTTTCCAGTTTTCTTGCAAGCGTAGGTACGACATCGAATAATTTGAGCGCGTCCTCTACCGTCATTTGTAAAATTTCGTGGACGTTGTAACCCTTGTATAAAATTTCCAGAGTCTCACGGTTGTAACGCTTGCCATGACAAACATCGCAGGGTACGTATACGTCCGGCAAGAAATGCATTTCTACCTTGATCAGGCCATCGCCTTGGCAAGCTTCGCAGCGGCCACCGCGAACATTGAAACTAAAGCGGCCCGGCGAATAACCACGCGCACGTGCTTCTGGGACCTGCGCGAATAATTCACGTAGCGGTGTAAATAAACCGGTGTAAGTAGCTGGGTTTGAACGCGGCGTGCGGCCAATCGGCGATTGATCAATGTCCACCACTTTGTCGAACAGGTCGATGCCCTGCACTTCGCGATACGGCGAAATAGTATGCGAGGCACCGTTCAATTCATTCGCTGCAATATGGTAAAGCGTGTCATTGATTAAAGTGGATTTGCCGGAACCCGATACACCGGTAATCGCAACAAATAAACCGGCAGGAATTTCAAGATCAACATTCTTTAGATTATTGCCGGTTGCACCCAATAATTTCAGCGACATTTTTGGTTTTGCTTTGTGGCGCACTTTCGGAATCTCGATTTTCATTCTGCCGGATAAATAAGCACCGGTCAGCGAGCGTGGTGCTTTCAATATGTCGTCAATGGTTCCTTGGGCAATAATTTCACCGCCATGCACGCCAGCACCGGGGCCAATATCCACGACATGGTCGGCAAGACGGATAGCGTCTTCATCATGTTCAACCACGATAACGGTGTTGCCCATATCGCGCAGACGCGTCAGCGTGCCGAGCAGGCGTTCATTGTCACGCTGATGCAAGCCAATCGAAGGTTCATCGAGCACGTACATCACGCCAACCAGGCCGGCACCGATTTGCGACGCCAGACGAATACGCTGTGCTTCGCCGCCCGACAAGGAATCGGCTTTACGTTCTAGTGTCAGATAATCCAGGCCAACATCCATCAAAAAACGCAGGCGATCATGGATTTCCTTGACGATTTTGACCGCGATCTCACCGCGCCAGCCACTAAGTTTCAGTGTAGAAAAGAACGCGATGGTTTCATCAATCGGCCAGCGAGTAATTTCCGATAAGGTTTTATTGGCTACCGTCACACTGCGGGCAGCTTTATTCAAGCGGGCGCCGTTGCAGGTCGGGCAGGGTTGCACACTAATATATTTCGCAAGTTCTTCTTTAACCGCTTGTGATTCGGTTTCGCGAAAACGTCGATCCAAATTGGGAACGATGCCTTCGAATTTATGTTTACGCTGTGTGCGCCCGCCAGACTCGGTCAAATAAGTGAAAGAAATAATTTCTTCGCCACTGCCGTATAGCACCGCTTTGCGAATAGCTTCGGGTAGCTTCTGCCATGGCGTATCAACATCGAACGCATAATGTTTGGCAAGCGATGCAATCAACTGAAAATAATAGGCATTGCGGCGATCCCAGCCACGCACTGCGCCGGCGGCTAAACTCAATTCTGGATGCACCACAACACGCGATGGGTCGAAGAAATCCTTGATACCCAAGCCGTCGCAAGACGGGCAGGCGCCCATCGGTGAATTGAATGAAAACAGCCGTGGTTCAAGTTCGGGTAGCGAAAAATCACAAACCGGGCAGGAAAATTTCGATGAAAATAAAATGGGCGCAGCTTTATCGTTATCTATTTCCATGACCGAGGCCAAGCCATCGCCGAGCTTCAGAGCCGTTTCAAAACTTTCTGCCAAACGTTGTTTGATATCTGCGCGTGGTTTAAAACGATCTATCACCGCTTCGATTGTGTGTTTATTTCTTAAGCCTAAAGCGGGAACCTGATCAATCTCGTATAACGCGCCGTTTACGCGGACACGCACAAAACCTTGCGCGCGCAATTGTTCAAACACTTGCACATGCTCGCCCTTACGCTCGCGAATCACCGGCGCCAATAAGATCAGGCGAGTATCTTCCGGCAACGCTAGCACGGCATCGACCATTTGGCTGACTATTTGTGCTTCGAGCGGAAATCCGTGGTCTGGACATTTAGGTGAGCCTACG
>JAYUUM010000148.1:0-3611 GCA_043754555.1 Arenimonas sp.
AAGAACGAACAGGAACGGCAAAATGCTGCAGGTAGTATTGCCTTTGAGGCAAAAGTAACCGGCTTGACCAGGATTGATAACGTGGCACTCAGCACCAATAGCTCAGGTTTGTTTGCGGTGCAAGGAGCTATGAATGACCCTGCACACCAGCGCATTTATGTCGATAAAGCGCAGGCTGCAGCCCAGCCGATTGAAAAGAGCACACAGCAAGTTCAGCAGGATAATTTGTTGCCTACGCAGTTGGCTCAAACTCAGGAACAGCATAAGAAAACAATGGTCATGTAAATGCAAGCCTAAAATAGGCGGCTTGTCATACACTTGACCCGCTGTGTCGCTTAATGCAGGCGACACGAATAAAAGTAATGGAGATTAAAATGCTGGAATATAGCCATCCAATTTTCATCAAAGGGCGCTACCGTGTGGTAGCACTAAGTGAAAATCCGGAATATAACGAAGACAATATTATTGCATATGCCGTGCTCAATTCCTCCGGCGCTAAAATACGACATGAGCTGTCCCTCATTGATGCAAAAGAATGGATGGAAAAACTGGTGGAGGAAGATAATGTGGACGTTTCTGTCGCGCAACCGCAATCAAAACCGAGACGGGTCAGGCGATGAAATGTCAGCGAATAAAATTAGTGAGAACCCGGGGATTTAGTCGGTGAATAAAAACAAAATAATTTTTGTATTGGCAGTGGGATTGCTGGCAGCGGTAGCGGGCTTGTATTTCTCCGGCTACATGGCCCAAATGTTGCTCAAGCAGCAGAATACTCCGTTGCAATGGAGTAGTTACCCCGGGTATATCGCAGCCATTGATTTGCCGCAGTGGCAGCCCTACGTTAAAAAAATAAAAATAGCTGGCTATGTCGGTTTTGGATTGCCGGGCGCAGCGTATCTTGCGTTGCTGGTGTTGATGCTCAAACCCCGCGACAAGGCGTTGCATGGTGATGCGCGTTTCGCAAATGCAGGTGATCTTTCCAAGCACGGCATGCTCAAACCTTCTGCAACAGGCGTTATTGTCGGAAAATATAACGGCAATATTGTTCGACTGCCGGGCCAACAGTTTGTCATTCTCGCCGCGCCGACCCGCTCGGGAAAAGGCGTGGGCGTTGTTATCCCCAATCTTCTTGATTATCAAGAATCGATGGTGGTGCTGGACATCAAGCAGGAGAATTTTGAATTAACCAGTGGCTGGCGAAAAAGCCAGGGCCACGAAGTATTTTTATTCAACCCGTTTGCGGAAGATCGCCGTTCGCATCGCTGGAATCCGTTGACCTATGTTTCAAGGGATGCTGCTTTCCGAGTCTCGGATTTGATGAGTATTGCCGCCATGCTTTATCCAGATGGCTCCGATGATCAGAAGTTTTGGGTAAGTCAGGCGCGTAACACCTTTATGGCATTTGCCTTGTATCTATTCGAAAATTGGGAAGATGAGCAAAGCATCGGGTTCCCCGGTGGAAGTCCGCCGACAGTCGGCGCGATTTATCGATTATCGTCAGGTGATGGTAGTGAGCTGCGGCCTTACTTGCAAAAGCTTTCGCAAAAGAAGTTTCTTAGTGGGAATGCGCGTACGGCATTTGCCAATTTGCTTTCGCAGGCGGACGAAACTTTCGCTTCTATTTTAGGCACCTTCAAAGAACCTTTAAATGCCTGGATCAATCCGATTCTGGATGCCGTGACCAGTGCCGACGACTTTCTGCTAACCGATGTACGCAAGAAAAAGATGACGATCTATATTGGCATTCAACCCAATAAGTTGGCTGAGAGCCGATTGATCGTAAATCTTTTCTTCAGCCAGCTGATTAATCTCAATACGAAAGAGTTGCCGAAAAACAATCCGGTACTGAAGTATCAATGCCTGTTGTTGATGGACGAATTCACCTCGATTGGCAAGGTCGATATTATTTCATCGGCAGTGTCTTATATGGCGGGCTACAACATCCGTTTGTTGCCCATTATCCAAAGTATGGCGCAACTCGATGCAACCTATGGAAAGGACGTCTCGCGCACCATCATCACCAATCACGCGCTACAAATTATTTATGCGCCACGTGAACAACAAGACGCCAATGACTATTCTGAAATGTTGGGCTACACCACCGTGCGCAAACAAAACGTGACGCGTGGCCGTGATTTCTCACGCAGTGAATCGGAAGAACGCCGCGCGCTGATGCTACCGCAAGAGCTGAAAGCAATGGGCTTCGAGAAAGAAGTGTTTTTGTACGAGGGTATTCCACATCCAGTTATGTGCGACAAGATTAAGTATTACCAGGATAAATTCTTTACCTCGAAATTATTGCCGAAAGTAGAGACGCCGATGTTGAAGGTTTAAGAATAAAGCGTCGTCGAGTCTTAGCTTTCGTACCCCCATAATTAGGAATGCATTTAATGCGTAATTGTAAGCAATATTTTTTGATAACCGGATTTGGTTTCATGCTTTCGTTGCCGATATCTTTGCTGGCGGCTACATCAGTTCAAAGTGAGCCCGATGAGGCAAGCAGCTATGCTTTGGAAGCTAAAGATTTAGCAACATACGAGCAGGCCGTGAAAAGTATGTCGCAATTCTCGGTCCCTCTTTTATTGCAGGAAGAAAAATCACATCAAAAATTATTTGTTGCCATATTTGACTGTAGTTGGAATGGCATCATTAAAGGACCGACACAGAACACGAATGTCGGTCAAATTCACCAGCAAATTAAGTCACTGGAACCCGCATTAGCGACTCGGATTGGTAATGGTTATGTGAGTTCTGCGTGTGCCGAAAATATTCTATACGGAGCTCTAAACAAAGATGTGGAGCCACTGGTTTTTGAACAAAAAATTGAGGAAATGTATCGGATCTTCATAACGAAGTCTGCTGCTTGGTTGAAGGCAGATCCGGCTGTGGAAATTCGAGTGATAGCTGTCGGTTATAGTTGGAGCGCCGGACAGGCAGTAGCGTTTACACAGCTCGTGCATGCAAGAGGCATTCAAGATCCTACTGGCATGAAGCAGAAGCCAGCTCCGGCTAAAACTACACAAGTAGAATTTGGCAAGCCTGCTCTTGTGAAGGCTGGAGTTACTCCTCAGGCAGTAGGCTTGTTTGATCCCGTAGAACCCATTAAAACTGAAGTTCGTCTGCCTGCATCAGTGATATCCGGGTTTCAAATTACCGCTCAATATGAAAAACGAGATATCTACAAATCGATTAGTTTTATAAAGAACGGAGCAAGTGCAGATAAGCGTTTCTTGGGGGTAACGGTAGCAGGCGCGCATGCCGATATTGGAGGCGGCTATAAAGCAAATGGCCTATCCATTCGTTCCGGTAACATAATGGTTGATTATCTGAATGCGTTAAGCAGTAAACCTTATTTACAGAAGCGTGCAATACCCTCTGCACTCGCCATGAATGTTATTCATCGATCAGAAGAAGAGCGTTATCCAGAGGCAATGCTGGCTAAGCTGAACCCTCAAGCAGCGCCATCGGCTCCCGTATTGAATGTGAAAGTGAAACAAGCACTGGATGCAGAGCAGCAAGGCGATTACAAAACCGCCTACGCCATTTGGACGTCGTTATCAGAACAGGGTGATTACAAGGCAGCCGTGTCAGCCGGGCTTCTGCACCATCAA
>JAYUUM010000149.1:0-3610 GCA_043754555.1 Arenimonas sp.
CTGGTGCATCAGTGCTTTGGTGTGCTGAAGCATCAAACCGAGTACTGCCAGCAAGCCATTTGAAACGACTTGCTGGCGTACGGGAGAGATGGTATCTACGCAAATTCAACCCGGCGGCCAATGCAATGAGCGACCTGCCAGCAAATGCAGGTGAATATGAAAAACAGTTTGACCTCCGTCTGCATTGCAATTAATCACCGTGCGATAACCGTTTTCAGCAAAGCCTTCTTGCTTGGCGTAGGCAGCAGCAGCGATCAGCAAACGACCGATGTACTCGGCATCACTGCTATCTAGATCGTTTAGCGTTGCCTTTGCTATTTTGGGAATAAATAAAACATGGACCGGCGCTTGCGGATTGATATCGCGAAATGCCAAGACATACTCGTTTTCAAAAACGATATCTGCAGCAATTTCACGGCGAATGATTTTGGTAAAAATAGTGTCGGTCATGGCTATCTCGCTATTTGAGCATCATTACAATCTTGCGGGCAGGAGCGCCGAGGCACGACAGATCTACGCAAGAGCCGGTTGCGCCTAAAGGCGCTCCTACACACAGCTATTCAAGCACTTCCAGGCGTGATCCGAAAGCATGCGCAAGCGTGCCGCGATCAACGTATTCCAATTCACCACCCAGAGGCACACCATGTGCCAGACGGCTTGGATGCACATCAAATTGCCGTGCGAGTTGTGCAAGATAGTGCGAAGTCGCTTCGCCTTCTACCGTTGGATTGGTGGCGATAATCAATTCCTTGATTTCACCCTGCGCCATGCGGGTGGCGAGTTTATCCAGACCCAGTTCTTTCGGACCCAAACCATCCAGCGGCGACAATCTTCCCTGCAAAATAAAATAGAACCCGCGAAAACCGGTCGCTTGTTCAATTACCAATCTATCGGCTGGCGTTTCAACCACGCACAATAAATGTTTGTCTCGCGATGCACTCATGCATATCTGACAAACCGGAGTTTCGGAAAAATCACGGCATTGTTCGCAATGGCCAATTTTTTCAGCGGCTTCCGCCAGCGTTTTTGATAAGCGCAATGCTGCATCGCGATTGCGATCCAATAATTGATAAGCCATCCGTTGAGCCGACTTCTGTCCGACCCCCGGTAAACAACGCAGTGCTTCGATCAATTGCTCAAGTAAGGGTGATGCACTCATTGGTGGATCTTACGCATCAAAACAAGCCCGGAATTTTCATGCCTTTTGGAATCGGCATACCAGCAGTAGCTGCCGACATACGACTTTCGCTTTCACCATTGGCTTTGGCAACGGCATCATTAAAGGCTACTGCAATCAGGTCTTCCAGCATTTCACCGTCGGCCAGCAGGGAAGGATCAATACGAACACGGCGCGTTTCCATTTTTCCGGTCAAGGTGATGCTGACCATGCCGCCACCACTAGTGCCGGTGACTTCAAGCGCTGCCAATTCATCTTGTGCGCGCTTCATATTTTCCTGCATACGCTGAGCCTGTTGCATCATTTGTGCGATATTGCCACGCATAAAATCTCTCTCTAATCTAAGGGGCGGATGGAATCGGGCACTATTTGTGCACCTTGTTGAAGCAGTTGCGATACTACGGGGTCAGCCATAAAGGCGCTCTGTGCATCAGTTTGTTTTTCGCTGCGAAATCTCGCGGTACGGTCATGCAAGCTTTCAGATTGCAGAGTGGCTTTCTCGAAAATAATTTTTGGGACTTCGCCTAACGCTGCGGCCAATTTTTGCGACAAACCCGTTACTACGGCGTCACTGCGCAAATGTAAAAAACCCTCTGGCAAAGCTAATTTCAATAGCCCACCCTCGAAAGCAATAAAAATAGAATGTGCGGCGAGCTCGCGCGCAGGCCCTTTTAATTCCGCTGCTTCAATCACATCGAGCCATTGTTCGTGATTTTTTAATTCACGTTTTGCATAGTTCGTAACAGGCTCTTGCACAGCCTTTGTTGAGGCCATAACTGCAGGCGTTGGCTTCTCGACTTTTTCAACGGGCGGCAATGGTTTAATGACGGGCGATGCGATTGGAGCAGAAATTGCTGAAGCGATCGGCGCTATCGACTTGGTTACAGTGCGTGGCGTATTCGTCGGGACGATATTTTCGCCTTCACTCATCGGACGGAAAGCCAGCATCCGTAACAAACTCATTTCAAAACCAGCGCGCGGGCTCGGTGCGAAGGCCAAATCCCGTCGGCCGTTTGTGGCCATCTGATACCAAAGTTGCACCTGTTCAGCGCTCAAGCGAGAAGCCAGTGTCGCAAAGTCCACCGAATTTGATTCGGTTTCAAAACCCGGTACTAGTTGTGTGCATTGCAATTGATGCAAGGCAATCGCCAGATCCTCCAACACATGGGCAAAGTCGGGGGAATACACCGACATCTCTTCCACTCTGCTCATCAATGCGGGTGCATCGCCAAGTGATAATGCATCGAGCAACCCGCCCACTTGTGCATTATCGACGGTCCCGAGCATCGCATTAACACTCACTGCCGTTAACTGAGCTCCGGTGTAGGCAATGGCTTGATCAAGCAGTGACAAACCATCGCGCAAACTACCGTCGGCACTACGCGCCAATAATTTGACTGCTGCGGCTTCTGCTTCAATATTTTCAGCGGTCAGTATTTTTGTTATTTGCCCGCCGATTTGATTTTCATCCAGACGACGCAAATTGAATTGCAGGCAGCGCGACAATACAGTGATCGGCAGTTTTTGCGGATCGGTCGTCGCCAGTAAAAATTTTACATGTCCTGGCGGCTCTTCAAGCGTCTTCAATAAGGCGTTGAAAGCCGGTTTCGAGAGCATATGAACTTCGTCGATCAAATAAACTTTAGTGCGGCCACGCGACGGCATGTATTGCGCGTTGTCGATTAAATCACGCACATTATCGACGCCGGTATTACTGGCAGCATCAATTTCTAGCAAATCGACAAAACGGCCAGCATCAATGTCCAGACAGGCGTTACATTCACCGCAGGGGTCCGAGCTTTCACCACGTTCGCAATTCAAACTTTTCGCGAAAATTCTGGCAATTGTAGTTTTGCCGACTCCGCGTGTGCCAGTAAACAAAAAAGCATGATGCACGCGTCCGGTGTCCAAAGCATTGGTGAG
Organism: Arenimonas sp.; assembly: GCA_043754555.1. GTDB lineage: Bacteria > Pseudomonadota > Gammaproteobacteria > Xanthomonadales > Xanthomonadaceae > Arenimonas. The sequence continues at coordinate 3,101 of JAYUUM010000149.1, forward strand.
TGCTTTGACAACATGCTCTTGACCGACCAATTCGGTAAATTTTTTCGGCCGCCATTTGCGGGCCAACACCAAATATGACATTCGCGTTTCCTTCTTGTCCGCCATTGTGCCAAGCGCAGACGATTGAGCCAAGGAAAAGAATCAAAATCCGGGAAAATCACTTGTTCAGCCTGAAATTCGAGTATGCCCACACCACGTCAATAGGGTTCTGCTTGTCCATGGAGTGCTGAAAAGGTACAATTCGGGCCCTGCTCTGGTATGGGTTCGCCCAAAAAGACAGTTAAGTACTGCGGAGAGATGTCCGAGTGGTGGTTTGCGGTTTTTAGGTGCCGACATCAGGAGGCATCTGCCGCAAACCGGCGAGGCATGGACGCCGAGTGGAGTTAGCTCCATGGATGGATCGAAGTTTGATGCGTCACCTGCGGAGAGATGTCCGAGTGGTTTAAGGAGCACGCCTGGAAAGTGTGTGTACGGTTTAAACCCGTACCGAGGGTTCGAATCCCTCTTTCT
>JAYUUM010000150.1:0-3600 GCA_043754555.1 Arenimonas sp.
CCTTCTAGGCCCGAAAGGCCCTCGATCAAGCCTATCGGGCCTAGAAGGCCCTCCTACCATTAACAAATCACCACCACTAAGGAATCACCATGAGCAAGACACTTCCCAGCGCCGAACAACTAAAACAAGAATGGGCCACTGCGCCTCGTTGGGCCGGCATTAAACGCGGCTACACCGCCGAAGAAGTGGTCCGCTTGCGTGGCACTGTTGCCATTGATCATTCGCTCGCGCGTCTGGGTGCCGAAAAGTTATGGAAATATCTGAACGAAAAACCTTTCGTCAATGCGCTCGGTGCCTTGACCGGCAATCAGGCTATGCAACAAGTCAAAGCCGGTTTGAACGCCATTTATTTATCCGGCTGGCAAGTGGCTGCCGATGCCAATCTGGCCGGCGAAATGTATCCCGATCAAAGCTTGTACCCTGCCAACTCGGTGCCGCAAGTCGTCAAGCGCATCAATAACTGCCTGCTGCGAGCCGACCAACTGCATCATGCCGAAGGCAACGACAGCATTGATTGGATGCAGCCGATTATTGCCGATGCAGAAGCTGGTTTTGGCGGCGTGTTGAATGCCTTTGAATTGATGAAATCGATGATTGAAGCCGGTGCTTCGGGTGTGCATTTTGAAGACCAACTGGCTTCGGTAAAAAAATGCGGCCATATGGGCGGTAAAGTGTTGGTACCTACCCGCGAAGCCGTCGAAAAATTAATCGCCGCACGACTGGCTGCCGACGTGATGGGCGTACCAACCTTAATCGTCGCGCGCACTGATGCTGAAGCGGCTGATTTAATTACTTCCGATGTGGATGACAACGATAAAGCGTTTTGCACTGGCGAGCGCACGGTCGAAGGTTTCTACAAAACCATTCCGGGCCTTAACCAGGCAATCTCGCGCGGCCTGGCTTACGCACCCTATGCCGATTTGGTCTGGTGCGAAACCGGCAAGCCTGACCTGGCATATGCTAAAGCGTTTGCCGATGCAATTCATGCAAAATTCCCCGGCAAAATGCTGGCCTACAACTGTTCGCCATCGTTTAACTGGAAGAAAAATCTGGATGACGCCACCATTGCCAAGTTCCAGATCGAACTGGCCGCAATGGGTTACAAATTCCAGTTCATTACCTTGGCCGGTTTCCATGCATTGAATTACTCGATGTTCAATCTGGCCTATGGCTATGCCCGTAACCAGATGAGCGCCTTTGTTGAATTGCAGGAAGCCGAATTTGCGGCGGCTGATCGTGGCTTCACCGCAGTCAAACACCAGCGCGAAGTCGGCACCGGCTATTTCGACTCGGTGACCCAAACTATTCAAGGCGGCAAAAGCTCGACCACGGCCCTGAAAGGTTCGACCGAAGAAGAGCAGTTCCAGCATTAAAGATGAGTACCGCCACTTTGCAATTCATCGGCATTCGTAGCCCGGGTAGCGCTCTTTTACCCGGGTTTGGAGGTGATGCGGGTTTCGAAGCATATCAACCCTTTTGACGCATCACGATCACTCGGGTCGGTAAAGCGTGACCCAGGCTACCCACAGCTCGCCAAAATTTGGTTACACTCAAGCACTAACTCGATTGGTTTAAAGCTGCGAATAAAGTGATAGAACTAGTGCGATCAAAATCCCGCAAATCCGCGCCACAAACTTCACACCTGCCATCGATGCTCTCCGATGAGGAAATGCAGGCCTTGTGTTCGGTCGCCGTTAGCCGCGCGATGCTGCCGGGCGAAGAATTATTCCGTCGTGGTGACGACGCTCGCAGCATGTACGTTATTGATACCGGCGAAGTGCGTTTAAGTTTTGATGACGGCATTGTCGATAAATTATTAGGCCCGGGTCATTTCTTTGGCGAGTTGTCGGTCTTTATCGGACAACACCAACGCTTTGCCCATGCCATCGCCGAAGCCTCCGGCATGTTGTATGAAATCTCTACTGAATCCTTCCAAGGTTTGCTGGCAAGCCACCCGGCAGTAGTCGCGAAATTTATGCAGCGCAGCTTTACCTACCTGGTCGCCGGCGAGCATCAAATGATGCAAAGCCTGCGCCGTCGTAACGAAGACCTGATGCAAACGCTGGATACCTTGCGGCAAACCCGTAGCGAATTATCGGTTGCGCAACAATTAGTGCGAACCGATGATCTAACCGGCCTGGCTAACCGCCGCGGCCTTTATCGCTACATGGATGAAGTCGGCCGACATCCGGTTACCGGTAAACGCCTGGCATTGCTGCTGATCGATCTGGATCATTTCAAACAAATTAATGACCGTAGTGGCCACCTCGCTGGCGATGCTGCTTTGCGTGCCGTTGCTGAAGAAGTGCGTCGAATGGCCGGGCCCATGGATTTGCCTTGCCGTCTGGGTGGCGATGAATTTGCACTGATATTACAAGTGGCCGATAGCGGCGAATTAAGTAATCGCGCGCTTGAATTAATAGCGGCCGTTCGCGGATTGCGTCTGCCAAGTTTGCGCGAACACACGCTAAGCATCTGTGTCGGCGGCGCCTTTTGTCACGACCCCGGTGGTTGGTCACACTGGTACAGCTTGGCTGACACCGCTCTGTATGACGCCAAGAAACGCGGCGACGGTACTTGGCGCGTCGCCGACTAAACAACAAGCGATTGGCCGTCGTAGCTCGGTTTCTGCGTTACCCAATTAAGCGCCCAAGAGTTCATGAGAATTTCATAAGAAGTTGATGGCCACCATTCCTCACATCCCCAAGTCCACAGAAAAACCGATTATCTCATCGGTACTTCGCACGGTGCTGCTTTGTGATTGGGCCGACTCCACGCATCTTATTGAAACCCTGGGCGACGCTCGTGCTGTAGGACTGATGCAAAAGCACGATCAATTCCTCCGCGACACTTTGTTAAGTACCCAAGGCCGCCTGATAGATAAATCGGATGGTATTTTGGCTTTGTTTGAACGGCCAGTCCAGGCGCTGGATTTTGCACTGCGCTATCAGCACCAAATGCGCTTGTGGGGCGCGGAATATCAACAAGCCATTCAGGCCCGCATTGGTATCCATGTGGGTGATGTAATGACTTGGGAAAATGCCGCCGATCAAATTGCGGCCGGAGCCAAGCCACTCGAAGTTGAAGGCTTTGCCAAACCGGTGGCTGCTCGCCTGATGGGCTTGGCAATGCCCGGCCAAATTCTGTTATCGGGCATGGCACAAAGCTTGGCACAACGGGCACAACTGGAACTAGGCGAACGCGGACAAAAGCTGCGCTGGCTGGTGCACGGTCGTTATACGTTTAAAGGCGTGCCAGCACCCATGCTGGTGCACGAAGTCGGCGACCCGCAATTTTCACCGCTACGCGCACCGCCATCCACCCAAAAAGCCTGGCGAGAAATACCGCTTTGGCGTCGTCCACCGATATTAGCGCTAGAAATTTTATTGACCACCGGTTTAATCGGCGGTTTTATCTGGAGCACTTTTCAAAGCCCGCCAGCGATTGCATTCTATGAACGCGACTGGATCGTGATGGGCGATTTACAAAATCTTACCCGCGAAAAAATGTTTGATGATTCCCTCGACACCGCACTGCGTATTGGTCTTGAACAATCGGCCTACGTCAATGTGATTTCCGACAATCAAGAACAAGACGCGC
>JAYUUM010000151.1:0-10885 GCA_043754555.1 Arenimonas sp.
GCAAGGCTGCGTCCAGCAAGCCGCCGGGATTGCTGCGTAAATCAATCACCAAGCCGCGCAATTTACCTTTCTGTGATTTACTCAAGTCATTGACTTCCCGCACTAAACTGCGACCGGTGTCTTCCTGGAAGGTACTGATTCGCACATAGCCATAACCGGGTTCGAGCATTCGCGCTTTCACACTATCAAGCTTGATCAACTCGCGGGTCACCAATACTTCTTTCGTACCTGTTTCACCGGCGCGAGTAATGTTCAAACGCACCATGGAACCCGGCTTCCCTCGCAAACCAAGACTGGCGTTATTGGCATTGCTGCCCTTCACTGGCTTGCCGTCAATCGCAGTAATAATATCGCCTGGGCGCAAACCGGCTTTTGCCGCGGGCGAGCCATCAATCGGTGCGACAATTGCTAAGCTTTTGTCTTTGCGTAATTCCACTTCAATGCCAATACCTTGATAGGTACCTGAAGAAAACTCGAGCAATTCCTGCATTTCATCTTTATCAAGATAGGCGCTATGCGGATCAAGTTCTTGCAACAAGCCACGCAGAGAAGCATCAAACAAGTCGCCATTTTTGATCGGGTCAACATAGGATTGCTCAACCAGACTGAGCACTTGCATGTAGCGGCGTATTTCATCAATTGGAATTGAGCTGGTGGCTGGATTTGTTCTAGCCGCAGTATTGCGAACCGCTTGAGCCAGACTCGGCGATGAGAATAAGGACAGAATAATTAACACTAACGCACGCATGGTTGTTCCTAGGGTTTTAACCAGACTCGTGGATCTTTTGGCTGGCCATTTTGACGTAATTCAAAATATAAGGCAGGGCTGGATTGCCCGCCAGAACGACCCAATGTGGCGACGGCATCGTTCACTTTTACACTGTCGCCAACATTCTTCAATAAGCTGTCATTGAATGCATACAGGCTCATCCAGCCGTTACCGTGATCCACAATCAGCAGTAGGCCATAGCCTTTTAACCAGTCCGCGTAGGCCACGCGACCGGCGGCAACTGCGCGAACTTCTGCGCCGACGTTGCCCGCTATTAGCAAGCCATCGCTCCGATGACCGTCAGGCATACTCCCGCCAAAACCTGCCAGTACGCTACCTTGCACCGGTAAACGCATGGGCCCCATCGGCACCACGACCATCGGTTTTTTTGCAGTTTTTTTGCCGTCCCGCGCGGGTCTTGTTACCGGCTTTTGCGCCATTAAGCGCTGCAATTTGCTGAGTAGTTGATTCAGGTTTTTTTCGTCGCGACCCAAGGCATTCAGACGGGTTTTTTTATCGCGATATTGCGCATCGACTTGCGCCAATGCCAAATCACGCTGCTTGCGTTGTTGACTCAAGGCAGAAATATTTTTTTCTTGCGAAATTTTTGCCTGTTGAAACTGTTGTTGTTGCCGTTTTACTTTTTCCGTCATCAGCGACAATTCTTGTAACTGCCGCGAGATCGAATCGAGCTGTGCCTTCTGATCAATTTCAAAATAATGATGATAAGTCAGCGCACGCGACGAATCGCCGATTTTATCCTGCGATAAAACTAATTCCAGCGCCGGGGTTTTTCCCAAGCTATACGCCGAGCGAATCAGGGCAGCCAAGGTCTGTTTTTGTTTAACGAGTTTATTTTCCAGCGCCTGCTTGTCTTTTTCCAACAGCTCAAGTTGCGATTGTTGTGCTGATAACTTCTGACTACTTTGGCGCGCAAGCTTGCTGACCTGTGCGACTTTTGCATCCATTTCGCGAACCGACTGGTTTGCCTCAGCACGTTGTAGTTCGAGCTTTTTCTGGTCTTCACCAAGTTGTTTTATCTGCGCCTGCACTGCTTCCAACTTTTTCTTTTGGGTTGCCGCTTGGGCTTGCGCGCTCGGCTTTGCCGATACAGCAATACTCGTTTGCAATACCAACAAAAAAAACATGGCCGCCGTGACGAAAAGTTTTGGCACTCAGCTCAACTCCACCAATGAAGTGCCGGTCATCTCGATCGGTTTTTCTATGTTTAACAAAGCCAGTATCGTCGGTGCAATATCTCGGAGTGCGCCGCCATTTCTCAATGCCGCTTTACGCCCCACATAAATAAAGGGCACCGGACCCACCGTATGCGCGGTATGCGGTTCCCCGGTAATCGGGTCGCGCATCATTTCCAGATTGCCATGATCGGCGGTTACTAACATCTCGCCGCCAACGCCCACAATGGCGGCACGCAAGGTGCCGAGCGCGGTATCGACCGCTTGCGCCGCAAGAATCGCAGCCGCTAAATCACCGGTGTGGCCCACCATGTCGGGATTGGCAATATTGCAAACAATGAGATCGTAGTGCTGGCTCTGAATGGCATCGACCAGTCTTTCGGTAAGTTCCGGGCAACTCATTTCTGGCTGCAGATCATAAGTCGCCACTTTGGGCGAAGGGATTAAAACGCGATCTTCACCCAGGGCCGCCTGTTCCCGGCCACCACTAAAGAAGAAAGTGACATGTGCGTATTTTTCTGTTTCGGCAATACGCAATTGCGTGCAATGGTTCGCTGCCAACACATCCGACAAGGTATTGGGCAAATCATCTGAGCCATAAGCAACCGCAGCATCGAGTTTTTCATCGTATTGGCTAAGGCAAACAAAACGCGATAATTTTATTGCGCGCGGTTTGGCGAAACCTGAAAAATCTGGTTGCACAAAACATGAAGTCAACTGCCGTGCACGGTCGGCACGGAAATTCATAAATATAATCGCATCATTATTTTCAATGCGCGCCCCGCCATCAATAACGCTGGCTTTGACAAACTCATCGGTTTCACCACGATCATAAGCGGCTATCAACGCGCTTAATGCATTGTCATAATGAAAATCGGCTTGCGCTTCCGCCATCGCAAGGTAGGCCGTTTGCTGACGGTCCCAGCGCTGATCGCGATCCATCGCATAATAACGCCCGGTCACAGTCGCAATTTTTGCATTGCCTAACTCGTCACAGACTATTTGCAGTGCTCGGATACTCGCTTCCGCCGATTTTGGCGGCATATCGCGACCATCCAGAAATGCATGTACTGCTACTTTTTTTACGTCACGACGATGTGCCAAATCCAGCATCGCAAAAATATGCGACTCGTGGCTATGCACGCCGCCGGGCGAGAGCAATCCAAAAATGTGTAATGTTGCATCGGTCTGGTTGACCAGATCGCAGGCCTTAACCAGTTCGGCATTCTCGTAGAAACCACCACTTTCTATATCGGCGTCTACGCGAGTTAAATCCTGATAAACAATTCGACCGGCACCAATATTCATATGGCCCACTTCAGAATTACCCATCTGACCATCGGGCAGCCCAACAAAACGACCTTCGGTATGCACCAAAGTGTTCGGATAGTCTTTCAACAAACCGCGCCAATGCGGTAAATGCGCTAAGGCAATGGCATTGTCGGCGGTTTCTTCGCGATAGCCCCAGCCATCCAGAATCAGCAGTAATAAGGGTTTCGGACGATTCAATGCAGGCTCCTGACCTATGGCACATCACAATTGTAGCGAAGTGAGCTGATCATGTTCTGAATAATTCCAGCCAGGAATAATTTGCGGGCTGCTTTAGGGCGTTTCTATAAATTCCTAGTTTTAAGCAAGACATTGCAACATGAGGGATTTATAGAATTGCCCTTAAACCTTTGCAAACCTTCCTGCATCCAATACTCACTACCGATTTGAGGAGCTCACTATGCGTCGCACAGTTTTATTTCTAGCCCTGGCCTTGGCTGCCAGCATCACCTTGGCCAAAGACAATGACATTTCCAAGGTCAACGGCAGTATTCATGCCAAAAGCGGCCAAAGCTATGGGGATTTGGATACCGTCAATGGCAGTATTCGTATCGATGCCGGAGCAACGGTAGGCGACGTCGAAACCGTCAACGGTAGTATTTCCAGCGAAGACAAAGCCACTCTAACCAGTGCAAGCACGGTCAATGGTGCCATTAATCTTGGCCAACAAAGTAAAGTTAGCGGCGAAGTCAGCACGGTTAATGGCGCTATCACGGTTGGTAAATTATCCAACCTTGGCGCCGACCTGAGCACCGTCAATGGTAAAATCCTGATTTATCAATCCAATATTACCGGTCTGGTCAGCACGGTAAATGGTGATATTACCGTCGGCACCAGTTCGCAGATTCGTGGCGGCATTTTGGTGGATAAAAACAGCGGCATTAGTTGGGGCAAACAAAAAACACCTCGCATTCTTATCGGTCCCAATGCGGTAGTCATGGGTGATTTGGTATTCGAACGCCCTGTCGAATTATTGGTACATAACACGGCAAAAATCGGCAAAGTCACGGGCGCTACGGTGCAAACCTATACCGACAAGCCACCGGCACCCAAAGACTGAGATATGACGCTCACTTAAGTTTAGCTAACACTCTGGAATGAACATTCGCGTTATTATCGGCCTTCACTCCGGAGGTGCTATGTCGCGTATTGTCCTTATTTCAGCTGCTGGTTTACTGCTCAGCGCTTGCCAAGCACCTGCCCGTATCGCCGATCCGGCTGTTGCAGTACAGCCATCGGTCGCAAAAGCAAAACACGGCTTCGGTCCGGAAGTATCGACCGAAGACTTGTCCATGCATATCAAAGTACTGGCTTCCGATGAATTCGGCGGCCGTGCACCGGGTACGGTGGGTGAAGACAAAACTGTCGCCTATTTGACGCAGCAATTTCAGCGTCTGGGTTTAAAACCCGGCAATGGCGATAGCTATGTGCAAACAGTTCCGATGATAGAAAGTTTAGTCAGCGCCGATTCGAGCATGAGCATTACCCATAAAGGCAAAAGCCAAAGCTTGCTGATGGGTAAAGACATGGTGATGGGCACCCGCAGCGAACAAGCTGAAGTCAAACTCAATGCAAGCGACATGGTATTCGTTGGCTATGGCGTCAATGCGCCCGAACAAAATTGGAATGATTACGCCGGATTAAACGTCAAAGGCAAAACTGTCGTGATGTTGATCAACGATCCGGGCTTTCATGTCGGCGATTCAAAATTATTTGAAGGCCGCCGCATGACCTATTACGGTCGATGGACCTATAAATTTGAAGAAGCTGCGCGTCAAGGCGCTGCTGCTGCTCTAATTATTCACGACACCGAAGGCGCGGCTTATGGCTGGGACGTAGTAAAAAATTCCTGGTCCGGCGCGCAATTTGATTTGCCGATTAGCGAAGATCCGGAACCACGCGTTCCCGTGCAAGGCTGGTTAACCGCCGATTCGGCAACACAGTTATTCAGCAAAAACGGTCTGGATTTCATGAAGCTACGTGCCGCAGCCAATCAACGCGGTTTCAAAGCCATAGCCTTGAATTCGCAATTGACTGTCGACTTAAAAAATAATACTAAACGTGGCGAATCACGCAATGTGCTGGCTATTTTGCCCGGCAAAACGCGACCCGATGAAGCCATTGTTTACACCGCACACTGGGATCATTTGGGTACCCATGCCGACGAACCTGGCGACAATATCTATAACGGTGCTATCGACAACGCCTCCGGCGTCGCTGGCGTATTGGAAATAGCCGAACAATTTACCGTCAATAAAACCACCGATCGTTCGGTCGTGTTTTTATTTGTTACGCTGGAGGAGTCCGGTTTGCTCGGCTCAAAATACTATGCCGCCCACCCGGTCATTCCATTGGCGAAGACGGTTGCGGTCATTAATCTTGATGCGATGACCATGGTGGGTCCCGCCAAGGATTTCACCGTGATTGGCCTGGGTAATTCAGAACTAGACGATTGGCTCACACCCATTGCCGCAGCACAAAAACGTGTATTGAAACAGGAAAGCTCGCCAGAAAAAGGCTTGTTCTTCCGCTCCGATCATTTTAGTTTTGCCAAAGCCGGTGTGCCTGCCCTGTACGCAAAAGGCGGCATAGAAAATCTTGAAAAAGGTGCCGAGTATGGCCAATCGATAGTGGATGATTACACCATCGAGCATTATCACAAAGGTGCCGACAACTTCGACCCGAACTGGGATTTACGCGGTGTTGTACAAGATTTAAATGCACTTCAACTACTAGGCAAAACGCTTGCCAACAGTGATAAGTGGCCTAATTACCGAGAAGGCAATGCGTTCAAAAAAGCGCGTGATGCATCAAGAGCTGGCGTAGCGAAATAAATAAACCCCGGCCGTAGGGGCGCCTGCTTGCTGCGCCCCTACGGCTGCAAAAATTTCTCGATACCGTTCGCTACTGCTTTGGGTTTTGCCATCATCGGCATATGGCCGCAACCTTCCAGAATAAGGGCTTGCGAGCCGACAATACCGGCCAGAAAAATCGGTACCGAACTAACATCGATCACTCGGTCGTCTTTGCACCAGAGCAATAAGGTCGGCGCCTGAATTTTTCCGAGTTCGGCTTGCAGGGCAATCACTTCAGTACCACGACCAATGCTATCAAGCACTGCTGCCTCGAAACTGGCGTCTTTGCGACGACGTTGCACCATCGCTTCATCGAAGGGCCAAGGCACAAACGGCGGTGCACCACTGAACACTAATTTCAGTTGCGCATGGAATTGTTCGCGGGTTTTTACTTCAAACGGGTTGCCGCCCTTTAAAACGGAACGGGCGAAATCGTTTTGTTCAAACTCCACACCCGCCGCTGACATCAATACCAACTTTGAAATCAATGTCGGTTTTTTTGCAGCCAACAATCCGGAAATATGGCCACCCATGGAATGACCCACCAGAATGCTTGGCGTTTCATTAAACGATTCAATGAATCTTGCCAGACGATCGCACTGAGCGATAACGCCATAGTCGGCATTTTCCAAGCGCGTGGTTTCGCCCCAGCCGGGCAAATCCGGAGCAATCACGCGGTATTTTTTACCGAGTTCACGCATGATTGGCAGCCAGTTTTCTTTACTACCCGTGTAACCATGCACTAAAAAAATCAGCGGCTTTTGTGCGCTGTTTTCATCAGCAAAACCCGCTTGCAAATAAACCCATTTGTACTCGGGGTCATTGGCAACAATTTTACTTTGAACATCGGCACCGGCCAACCAGCGCAAACGGGCAAATTCAGCTTGCAAGAATTGCTCTGGCATCAGTAGAGCGGTACTCACCGTTGCCACCGACAGGCCAATGCCGGCAGCCCATGCGATACGACGAGCGTGTTTAGCTTTCATTCGCCGATTATGGCTTGGCTTTACTGAGCAAACTCTCTACCGTACCAATGGTGATTGGGTGATAACCCGGCCTTGCACTGGCAAATACGGCCCGGGCATAAACCAAACCGTCTTTACTTTCTGTCAACGCGGTATAGCTCGGTATGATTAATTTACGACGACCGACTTTTTTCAGGAACGCAGCAATCGCCGGACGTGCCTTCATATAACCACTGCGAATGGTGATGGGGTACCAGCGCATCGCGATTTCACCATTGGGTGTACCGGTTAATTTGAATGTTTTATCAAGCTCCTGCAACTTCTTTACCGGCAAAGTCTTGGGCAGGTTATCCAGAAAATGTACCCATTCCTGAGTGCTCCATTTTTGTGCCGGAATTTTCTTCGCACTTAATTTTCCGGCAAGCCAGCTGTTACGCGCAGCATCAACCGCAGCAAAGCGCGGCGACACCGTGGCTTTGGCAAAGCTCGGAATTCCCGGCTCATAAATCCAGGTCATTAATTCTTTATCGCTAACGGCGCCAGGTTTTTTATTGGGCAAACGTTTTTTATAAAACGCGACAAAGTCTGTGGTCGTAACGGTTTTGAAGGCGTGCTCGTCAAACCATGATCGCAGGAATGGATCAAAAAGATCACGGCCATAACGCTGCTCGAGGAAAGTCAAAAACCATTGGCCTTTTTCATACGCAATATCACTCGATGCTTCGTCAGGGTCCAGACCAGGCATTGCAGGCAGTGCAAGCAATTGCATATTTGGCGCCAGCGTTTCTACTTCTGCTTTTGCGTCGAACTCGCCAATAACATCTTCCATATCGGCCAATTCTTTGCCATAGACTGCTTCTACAATCCGGCCTTGAACATAAGTAGTAAAACCTTCGTTCAACCACATATCCTTCCAACTCGAATTGGTCACCAGATTGCCAGACCAGGAGTGTGCCAATTCATGGGCAATCAAGCTGGTCTGTGAGCGATCACCCACAATGATAGTCGGGGTTGCGAAAGTAAGGCGGGGGTTTTCCATGCCGCCAAAAGGAAAGGATGCAGGCAATACCAGAATATCGTAGCGTTCCCAACGGTAGGGCCCGAACATTTTTTCGGTCTCGACAATCATCTTTTCGGTATCGGCGAATTCCCAAGCCGCTTTTTTAACCACCAAAGGTTCTGCCCAGACACCGACGCGATTCGAAATAGGTTCGAACACCAAATCGCCGGCCGATATCGCAAGCAAATAGGATGAAATTGGCTGCGGCATGCGGAAAGAATAATCACCATCGCGAATGGCATCGGGAGCATTATTTGCCGACATCAAAGCCATCGCGTTTTTGGGTGTCTTGATATGTGCCGAGTAGGTGAAACGCACACTTGGCGTATCTTGTAACGGCACCCACGAACGCGCATGAATCGACTGCGATTGACTGAACATAAACGGCTGCTTCTTGCCCGATGTTAACGGCGCATCCAGCCATTGCAAGCCCGAAGCCTGCGGCGAAGTTGAATAAGTAATCCGAACATTGCTGTAGGGTTTGGGCGTTGCAATAGTTAGCTTACTGCCAAAAATGGCATCGCGCGGCGCCAGACTATATTTCAAAGGCTGCCAGGCCATGCGGCCGGTTGTACCTTCGATTTTTTCGATTGTCAGGTCACGGGTGTCCAGAACCAGTTGCTTATGTTTTGGTTTAAGCCAGGTCAAACTTAAATTAGCACTGCCGCTAATAACTTTTTTATCGAAATCAAGTGTCAGATCTAACGCTATATCTTTTACTAGCACTTGCTTGGGTTCAGCATAACTATGCTCGTCATTGCGACGAACATCAGTTTTTGCAACAGTTTTTGCGGCTAATACTGGCGCAATCGATAGTAGCAGTAGTAGTAACGTAACAAATAAACGCATGACATTCCTTCAAATAAGCTGATGTACTTTAAATACGATAACCACTATGAATTGCAACAATACCGCCACTTAAATTCCGATGACTGCAACGGCTAAACCCGGCCTCACTTATCATGACTTGTAAGCTTTCCTGATTGGGGTGTTTACGAATCGATTCGGCAAGATACTGGTAGCTGTCAGAATCGTTGGCGAATAGTTTTCCCAGTTTCGGCAGAATCTTGAATGAATGGAAATCATAAATCGGGCGAAACCATTCCGGTTTCACTTGCGAAAATTCCAATACCAATACACGACCACCCACTTTTAACACCCGGTGCATATCGCGCAGTGCTTTGGCTTTATCGGTAACATTTCGCAGACCGAAAGCAATAGTCACAATATCGAAACTCTTATCGGGAAATGGCAAGCTCTCGGCATTGAGTTGCACATATTGCAGGCCACGTACAAGACCTTTGTCATTCAAACGGTCGCGACCGACGCTGAGCATGGCAGCATTGATATCGCCAATGATCACCTCGCCGGTATCACCCACGCGCTCATGCAACAGCATCGCAATATCGCCGGTACCACCCGCTAAATCCAGAATTCGATCGCCACGCTTCACACCCGACGTGCCGACGAAATAACGCTTCCAGATTCGATGCACACCCAAGCTCATCAAATCATTCATCAAATCGTATTTACCCGCGACGGAGGAAAACACCTCGCCGACCAGTTTTTGCTTCTCACCAACGGGTACATCACGGAAACCGAAATGAGTGGTATCGGCGTCTTGCGTTGTTTGGTTTTTAGGGTCTTGGTTCATGTTGGCATTATGGCGTATTGGGGGTGTTTTTGGGGTTAAGTATTAATCGTAGGAGGCCGCTTGCGGCCGCCACGGATGGCGAGAGTGCCGGAAATGCAGGAGCATTTTCCGGCCGGGCGACAGATTCGAGGCCAATCGTCGCCCGCAAGCGGCCTCCTACGAAAACTAGGGCTCCCGGCTCAAGCCACGCTTAAGTATTTCATCCAGATACGCAGCCCATCGCAATTCGAATCCCCGCCCCAATTCCCGCAGCAAGGTCCAACTGAAGATGCCAGTGTTGTGGCCATCGTCAAAATGTAGTTGCACCGCGTAATTACCGACCGGCTCGATGGCATTGATATTCACGTGCTTTTTGCCGGGCACCAGAATACGTTGACCGGGGCCATGACCTTGCACTTCGGCCGAGGGTGATTCCACGCGCAAATACTCGCAAGGGAGTTTGTAGCGCTCGCCGTTTTCAAATGCGACTTCCAGCATATGTGATGCGCGATGGAAAATAATATCGGTCGGTTTCATTCTATTTGTCACTCGATTTTCTTCGCGCGCGCGGATGCGCGGCGTCATACACTTTTGCCAGATGCTGATAATTTAGATGCGTATAAATTTGCGTGGTCGCAATATCGGAATGACCGAGTAATTCCTGCACGCCACGCAAATCGCCGGAAGATTCCAGCACATGACTAGCGAAACTGTGCCGCATTAAATGTGGATACACGCGCTTCCAAACACCCTGGCTCTGCGCCAATTGTTTGATGCGCAACTGTATAGCTCGCGGCGTAATACTGCCGTTTCGGCCCGGGAAAACCGGCGCATCCAATTTGCCGGAAGACTCCGTCCGCCAGTTTTCGAGCGCTTCGCGGGCGAACTTTCCGACCGGCACGATGCGTACTTTGGAACCTTTCCCCAGCACGCGGACCAATCCATCCGCCAGATCCAGATCACGCCAATGCAGGCTGCACAATTCCGATAGACGCAAACCGGAGGAGTAAAATAATTCCAGCACGGCGCGATCACGTTTTCCGAGTTCGGTGTCAGTCGGTACTTCGACTAGGCGCGC
>JAYUUM010000152.1:0-3574 GCA_043754555.1 Arenimonas sp.
GCTGGCGCCACCTCTCCATAAACCGGCTAACGCGGTCAGTGAGTTAATAAATACGAAGGCTACCGACACGCCGGAGGCTTCCCGGGTATGTGTCCAGCGAAAAAACAATAAAAGCGGTGTCAGAAAAATAGCGCCGCCAGTACCTGTTAATCCCGACACCACGCCGATAGTGGCGCCAACAACGGCAGCGATCGGCCACGAAATAGCGCGTAGTGGGGAATCGCTTTCGCTTTTACTTACGGTCAATGCACTTTTGAATACAGCCAAGGCAGCTGCAATCAAGAACAGTCCCAATAAAAGACTGTAATGTTCTTTGGCAATAGGATGTTTGGCTGCAAAAAAAGCACACGGTGCCGACGCAATGACAAAGGGCAGCACTTTTTTATAATCAATCAAACCAGCTCGGTAAAACCGGAATATGCCGATGCTGCCGACCAGAATATTCAAGGCCAATGCGGTCGGACGCATTTGTTCTGGTGCAAAACCCAGCAAAGCCATCGCCGCTAAATAACCACTGGCACCGGCATGGCCGACCGAGGAATATAAAACAGCAACAACAAAAAAAAGCAGTGCAAGTGTTATTTCTAATGAGCTCAAATCAAACATGTTGGCGCTGCCAGTCTGAAATTACTTTTAACTGACTCCGCTCTTGTGAGTCGAGAGGGGAGTGGAATCTTAGAGGCTTAATTACCGACCCAATGCAAAATTAATCATTGCGGCCAAGCGCGCAGCAGCTTCGCGCAAACGGCGTTCCTGTAGCGGACGGTATTTATTGAGATAGTCGTCTTTTATGATATGGCTGCTTGGATACGGATTATCTAGTTTGACAATACGACACGATTGCAGGCCCCACTCGACCGCAGGGCGGTCGGAACGCTTGGTCTCATCAAATGCCAGCGGCGATTGTTTCGCTAAAATATTAGCGTAGGCACTGGCGTCCATCCCTTTGCTTTCTACAATCATGGAATCCCAGACGCCGTGAATATTCCAACCGGCAGCTTTGTAATCAAACGGGTCTGAATTTTTGAAAGGCTTCCAGGCTTTGCCTTGATAATCAATCTGGAAACTATTGCCACCCTTGTCATCGACCGGGCTGGCATGAAACGGCTGATGTACGTCGCCAACAAAATGTACGAGGAATTTTAAAGCCTGGTTGCGTTCTTTATCATTACGATTTTTGTCGGTAAGGATGGTGAAGTTTTTATTGATCGCGCCGACCACACAATTGCCATCCGCACAGTCGCGTGCCGGCACATATTCACAGTTGCCGACGGGAGAAAAATTAACGTAGTGCCAGCGTCCGGTTTTCTTGCCAAGTACCGGGTCGCTGGAGCGAAGCGTATCGGCCCAGACGGAAACCCCAGCCAGGGTCGGTACCGGTTCATCTGCCAGCAAACGCAGCACTTCGGTTTGGGCTTTGGGATTGAGCTGGCGCTGCGCCAAGTCGCCGATAATTTCGTGGCCCTTGCCCCAGGCCATGACCTGCAAGGGTGTCAGCAGAAAACAAAGCGCAATAAAGACGGATTGAATAGCTTTCATAAGAGTTTTTGGAAGCCTGAGGGGTGTTATGGAAGGGCCGCAACCGTTAAAATAATGGTTCTCTGGCACTTATGCATCTTAGGAGCATTCTATGACGATTAAAGTCGCGATTAACGGTTATGGCCGCATTGGCCGCAATGTACTGCGTGCTATTTACGAAGCAAACCGTCAACACGAAATTCAAGTGGTCGCCATTAATGATTTAGGTGATGCCGAAACCAATGCGCACCTGACGCAATACGATACCGCACACGGAAAATTTCCCGGCACTGTGTCGGCTGAAGGCGGCGATTTGATTGTCAATGGCGATCGCATCAAAGTGTATGCGGTGCGCAATCCGGCTGATATTCCATGGGGAGCACACGATGTTGATGTAGTGCTCGAATGCACGGGCTTGTTTACCTCGAAAGCAAAAGCTTCGGGCCATTTAACCGGCGGCGCCAAGAAAGTTATTATCTCGGCACCGGGCGATAAAGACGTCGATGGTACGTTTGTATTCGGCGTAAATGACGATCAATTAAAATCCGAATTCACCGTAATTTCCAATGCCTCCTGCACTACCAATTGCCTCGCGCCATTGGCCAAAGTGCTGCATGAAAAAATCGGCATCGTGCATGGCTTGATGACCACCATTCATGCCTACACTAATGACCAAGTGCTGACCGACGTTTACCACAGTGATTTACGTCGCGCGCGTTCGGCCACCATGTCGCAAATCCCGACCAAAACCGGCGCGGCGGCAGCGGTGGGATTAGTATTGCCGGAATTGAACGGCAAGCTCGATGGTTTTGCTATGCGCGTGCCGACCATCAATGTGTCGGTGGTGGATTTGTGTTTTGTTGCGAAACGCGCCACCACAGTGGCTGAAATTGACGCCATCGTGCAAGAAGCAGCCAACGGCGCATTGAAAGGTATTCTAGGCTTTAACAAGAAACCGCTCGTCTCGATCGACTTCAATCACGACTCGCACAGTTCGGTGTACGACAGCACGCTGACCAAAGTGATGGAAGGCACCTTGGTAAAAGTTTGCTCGTGGTATGACAACGAATGGGGCTTTAGCAATCGCATGCTGGACATGACCATTGCGTTGATGAAAGCGAAATAAGCATTGCGTAGGGTGGGCATTGCCCACCATGGCGGACACAAGAAAGCCGACGCAAGTCGGCTTTTTATTATTCTTGAGCGTAGGGGCGCATGCTTGCTGCGCCCTAACACCTCATAAAGCAAGGGCGCAGCAAGCAAGCGCCCCTACATTGAGACGGATCAACCCGCCAATTTCGCCTTCAGCAATTGCGACACCACGCCCATGTCAGCCTTGCCCGCTACTTTGGCTTTAATAATCGGCATGACCTTGCCCATCGCCTGCGGGCCGCTGACTCCGGCTTCGGCCAGCGCCTCATCGATGATCACATTGATTTCGGCATCCGACATTTGCTCGGGCAAATATGCCTGAATGATGCCAAGTTCGTATTTTTCAATCGATGACAAATCATCACGACCGGCGGCGTCGAACTGGCTGATCGAATCCTTGCGTTGTTTGACCATTTTTTCCAGCACGGCCAACACAATCACGTCGGTAATTTCGATACGTTCATCGACTTCGCGTTGCTTCAGCGCGGCATTGATCAGGCGAATCACGGCGAGCTTTTCTTTTTCGCCGCTTTTCATCGCGGTTTTCATGTCTTCAACGAGTTGGGCTTTCATGCTCATGGGGTTCTCCTGGCAAATTACAGAAATACAAAAGGCCGGTGATGCTTGCGCAAGACCGGCCTCGATGTCAGAACGCACAAGGGCGTTCTAGAAATTAATACATGCGTTGACGTTTGGTGACGTCGCGCGAGCTGCGGCGCAGTTGACGCTTAACAGCTGCTGCAGCTTTACGCTTGCGTTCTTGAGTCGGCTTTTCGTAGAACTCTTTCTTGCGGGTGTCAGCCAATACGCCGGCTTTTTCACAAGTGCGCTTGAAACGGCGCAGGGCAAATTCAAAGGGTTCGTTTTCGCGGACTTTTACATTAGGCATTTGAAACTCCACAGA
>JAYUUM010000153.1:0-3560 GCA_043754555.1 Arenimonas sp.
GGCATTACAAAGTGCTGGAAGAAATTCCAAAAAACCTTTTAGGTAAAGCCGTACAAATTTATTTAGAAAAAGATCAGCTTCGCATCGAGGAGCTGACATGAAACCCATGAAATATTATAGACAGAACTCGGAGAACAACATTGGCTGAAATTATCGTAGTGACATCGGGCAAAGGTGGCGTTGGAAAAACCACTACCAGCGCAAGCCTTGCTTGTGGTTTGGCAAAAGCCGGTAAAAAAACCGCAGTCATCGATTTCGATGTGGGCTTACGCAACCTCGACTTAATCATGGGCTGCGAACGTCGCGTTGTGTACGACTTTGTCAATGTGGTGCACGGTGAAGCCAATTTGAAACAAGCTCTCATCAAAGACAAACGCTTCGATAACTTGTATGTGCTAGCCGCCTCGCAGACTCGCGACAAAGACGCGCTAACCAAAGAAGGCGTTGAAAAAGTATTAAACGACATCGCTGCTGAAGGCTTTGATTTCATCGTTTGCGATTCGCCGGCCGGTATTGAAAAAGGTGCCTTTTTGGCCATGTACTTCGCCGACCGTGCGGTGGTTGTAGTGAACCCGGAAGTATCCTCGGTTCGCGACTCCGATCGTATTCTTGGTTTGCTGGCTTCTAAAACACGCAAAGCCGAAAATGGCGAGCGCGTGCAGGAACATTTATTGCTGACTCGCTACTCACCCGAGCGCGTTGAAAAAGGCGACATGTTGTCAATTGACGACGTGCAGGAAATTCTGGGGCTCAATGTCATTGGTGTCATTCCGGAATCACCTGAGGTGCTGTCAAGCTCAAACGCTGGCGTACCGGTAATTCTCGATGAAACTTCTAACGCAGGCATGGCGTATATGGATGCTGTTGCACGCATTTTGGGCGAGGACAAACCACTTCGTTTTACCACTGTCGAGAAGAAAGGCTTTTTCTCGAAAATGTTCGGGGGCTAAGTCATGGGAATTTTCGATTTTCTCACCCAGCGCAGTAAAAATACCGCGGTTGTCGCCAAAGACCGCTTGCGTATTTTGATCGAACAAGAACGTGGCATGCGTGGCGCACCTGATTATTTGCCATTGCTTCAACGCGAATTACTGGAAGTCATCAAGAAATATATCAATGTCGATATTGAGGCCGTCAAGGTCGAGTTACATAAAGACGGCGAGAATGAACTATTGGATATTTCCGTGACCTTGCCAGAAAAAAGTAACGCATCAAATTAATTTGATGGGTGGGCATATGACCGCCATGAATGGCGGAAGTATCGGTTTTTAACAGACGAATGTCTGGTCAGACCCCACCCAACCTCTCATGCTCACACTTGCAGACATCGGCTTTAAAGCACCGCGTGCGCTAATAGCGCGCTATCGCCTTGAGCTGGTTCAAGTTGAAGACAATCAAGTCATCCCCGGTAGTTTTTGGGGCGAATGCGAAGCCGGGGTGATCGGCCATCGCGTTTATGCCCGCCACGACACCCCTGTGCATTCATTGCTGCACGAAGCCTGCCATTTGATCGTGATGCCCGAAGAAAAACGCGCCGATGTGCATACCAATGCAACAGATTCTGTTGCAGAAGAAGATGCCGTTTGCATTTTGCAAGCCTTGCTTGGCGATGAATTAGCTGGCGTTGGTCGTGAACGCATCTGGGCCGATATGGATACCTGGGGCTATACCTTTCGACTCGGTTCCGCCAAAGCCTATTTTGAAAATGATGCAAATGAAGCCTTTGCGTTTTTGCTTGCGGGTCGTTTGATTAACACTTCACATCAATTAATCTAGACAGGCTTGCGCCTAACTCCGAACCGGACTAGCCTTGCGCTTTGCCTCCCCCTAGTTTTGGAGATTCCCGTGAATTTTAATCGCGCCCTACTCGCGCTCAGTATTTCTGCAAGCTTGCTGTCCTTGTCGGCCTGCAAACAACAAGCCGACGTTACCGCCAATGCAACTGCAGACGCTACTACTGCAACGCCTGCTGCTTCTAACAATGAAACTGCCGATCAATTTATTGAACGTGTCAATAATGAAATTCGCGCCGACTATCCTGAAGTGTCCGCTGCACAATGGTTGGCTTCAACATACATCGGCAGTGATTCGGAAATTGTTTCCTCCAAAGCTAACGAGCGTTCATTGGCAAAACTGAGCGTCTATATCGCGAAGGCCAAAACCTACAAAGATACCGACCCAATGACGCCTCAAACCAAACGGGCGCTGCAATTATTAAAATTGGGCGTCACACTGCCGCCGCCGAACGATCCTAAGCAATTGGCCGAACTGACGCAATTAGCGACCAAACTTGATGGCATGTACGGCTCAGGAAAATATTGTACTGACCCGAAAAACGATAAAACCTGTAAAGACATTGGTCAGCTTTCTAAAATTCTGGCCGACACAGACAAAAGCACTTATGAGCAACAACTTGATGCCTGGAATGGGTGGCACACCATTTCTAAACCAATGCGTACGCCTTATCAACGTTTTATTGAATTATCCAATATCGGCGCTAAAGATTTAGGTTTCGCCAATACCGGCGATCTATGGCGTGGTGGTTACGATATGCCAGCAGCTGATTTTCAGGCAGAGACTGACCGCCTTTGGGGACAAGTTGAACCTTTGTACAAGCAATTGCAGTGCTACACCAAAAATAAATTAGTCGAAAAGTACGGTGCCGATAAAGGCCAAATTGATGGCAAAATTCCTGCCCATTTAACCGGTAATTTATGGCAACAAGATTGGGGCAATTTGTGGCCTTTGGTAGAACCTTACAAAGGCGTTGGCAGTCTGGACATCAATAACGTATTGCAAAAACAGCATGATGTTATTTTGAACGACATGCTCAAGAAACAAGGCGGAACTGCAAAATTGTCCGCTGCCGAAATTTCCGAAATTACCCGAGATGCAGATTTAGCTCATGCCAAACAAATGGCGAAACTCTCGGAGGGTTTTTACACAGGCTTAGGCATGCCTAAGCTCCCCGATTCATTTTGGAACAATGCGCAATTCATCAAGCCCCGCGACCGCGAAGTTGTTTGTCATGCGAGTGCTTGGGACATGAATTTGTCCGGCGACGTACGCATCAAAATGTGCATTACGCCGACCGAAGATGACTTGACTACGCTGTATCACGAATACGGCCATGTTTATTATTACCTGGCCTACAACAAGTTGCCGCCGATTTTTCAAACCGGCGCTAATGACGGTTTCCATGAAGCGATTGGCGACACCATTGTATTGTCGATGACGCCTGAATACCTAAACAGTATTGGCTTGGTAGATAAACCTGTTGTCAGCCAGGAAGCTGTCATTAATGGCCAAATGCGGATGGCCTTGGCAAAAGTGGCATTCATGCCGTTTGGCTTGATGATCGACCGTTGGCGTTGGGGTGTTTTCGATGGTTCGATCAAACCGGAAAACTACAATAAAGCCTGGTGGGAACTGAAAGCTAAATATCAGGGCGTTGCTCCCGTTACCGCACGCGGCGAAGATAATTTTGACCCCGGTGCAAAATATCATGTGCCCGGCAATACGCCTTACACGCGTTATTTCCTGTCGCACATCCTGCAATT
>JAYUUM010000154.1:0-10725 GCA_043754555.1 Arenimonas sp.
TTTCGCGAGGCTGAAAAATGCTCCTGCATTTGACCAGACATTCGTCTGTTAAAAGCCAGCACTCCTGCCGTCCATGGCAGTCGCAAGCTCGCTCCTACGCCAAGCTTCAACGCAGATTTAATGTATTTAAAAAATAACCGTCAGAGTTCACTCGCAACACAGAGCCCTGGGTGTACCAATCACCCAATACGATGCGTTGTGAAGCCATCTCTTCGTTATGAAATTGATGGATAGCAGGGCGGTGGGTGTGGCCATGAATTAAACGGCTTACGCCATAACGCTTCATCAATGTCTGCACGGTAATTTGCGTGACATCCATGATGTTTTCCTGCTGTTCGTTCATCAAGCCACTTTGATGCTGTTTGCTGGCGGCTCGCGCCTGCGCGGCAAATGCCTGACGCGCAGTCAGTGCTTGTGATAAAAATTGTGCTTGCCAGTCATCACTGCGAACCTGCGTGCGAAATGCCTGATAGGCGGTGTCGTCTGAACACAACAAGTCACCATGCATGAGTAAGGTGGGTTTACCATAAAGTTCGAGCACGCAAGGGTCAGGCAGTATTTGCAAGCCGGCGCGTTTTGCAAAATCCTGGCCAATCAAAAAATCGCGATTACCGCGCATGAAAAATATCGGTATATTTTTGTCACTTAATTCGCGCAAGGCTTGGATGACGATTTTTCCAAGTGCCGAGTCGTCGTCATCGCCTACCCATGCCTCAAAAAAATCGCCCAGGATATAGAGAGCTTCGGCTTGCAATGCGTCGTGTTTCAGGAAATCGAGAAATAGCCTGGTAATTTCTGGTCGGCTATCGTCCAAATGCAAATCGGAAATAAAAAGCGTGGTCATCTCTATTCGCTTACCCGTGTTATCGAATGAATAACCACGGGCGTTGTCGGCAATGCCGGAAAGCCAGGTTTATTGGTTGTGGCGACTTTGCGAATTTTATCGATCACTTCAATGCCATCAATAATTTGACCGTATACGGCAAAGCCCTGATTAATTGGACTGTTGTTGGATTGAAAATCCAATTGCGGATTATCAACCAGATTAATAAAAAACTCCGAAGTCGCAGAATTGGTCTCGGATAATTTTCGTGCGGCGGCAATGGTGCCGCGACGATTCTTTAAAGTAGGCGATATTTCACGTGCAATGGCATTGCGTTGTTGTTTCTTACCCAAGTTTGCGTTGTAGGCGCCGCCTTGAATAATGAAATCTTTCGCAACCCGATGAATAATGGTGTTGTTGTAATAGCCGGACTGCACGTAGGCAAGAAAATTATTTACGGTAGCTGGCGCTTTATCGGAAAATAATTCCAGCACAATTTTTCCATGGTTGGTATTAATCTCGACTTTGGGATTTTTTGCATTATTGATATTGGGCAGTGCGAGATCTTGCGTAAAACCGGGGCTGGCTAGCAAAGCAAGACAAAAAAAGCAGATTCGGGCGAACATCTTTAAAGGTGCCTTTGAACTTCTTGGGGGTATGTGCATGATAGAGCTCAAATACGGTTTCGACTAGAAAAAATAGCTTAAATATCATTCTAGACTGCTAAAATAGCGGCATTGAAAATCGAGATTACTTTATGAGCTGTCGCACCCGTTTCGCTCCCAGCCCTACCGGATTTTTGCACATCGGCGGCGCTCGTACCGCGCTGTATTGCTGGTTGGACGCCCGGCATCAGGGCGGCGCGTTTCTATTGCGGGTAGAAGACACCGATCGTGAACGATCTACCAATGAAGCGGTGCAGGCAATTCTTGATGCGATGGATTGGCTCGGGCTGAATTATGAAGAAGGCCCGATTTATCAAACCGACCGACTGGCACGATACAAGGAAGTGGCTGAACAACTATTAGCTTCTGGTCATGCGTACTACGCTTATGAAACCAAGGATGAGCTTGAAATCATGCGCAATGAAGCCATGGCTAAGAACGAAAAGCCACGTTACAACGGCCATTATCGTGAATTGAATGCGCCGTTTC
This sequence comes from Arenimonas sp., assembly GCA_043754555.1. Lineage (GTDB taxonomy): Bacteria > Pseudomonadota > Gammaproteobacteria > Xanthomonadales > Xanthomonadaceae > Arenimonas. The sequence goes on from JAYUUM010000154.1 coordinate 1,978, forward strand.
GTGACGACGCTAATCGCGTGATTCGTTTCAAAAATCCGATGGGCGGCAGCGTGGTGTGGGAAGACAAAATCAAGGGTCGAATCGAGTTCAGTAATGATGAATTGGACGACCTGGTTATTTTCAGGTCCGATGCTTACCCGACTTATAACTTTGCCGTTGTGGTCGATGACCTCGATATGAAAATCACCGATGTGATTCGCGGCGACGACCATGTCAACAATACGCCGCGGCAGATCAATATCTATAAAGCGTTAGGCGTGGCAGCACCTTATTTTTCGCATATGCCGATGATTCTTGACCCGGAAGGCGCCAAACTTTCCAAGCGCCATGGCGCAGCAAATGTGATGCAATACCGCGACGATGGTTATCTGCCGCATGCCTTGCTCAATTATCTGGTGCGTCTTGGCTGGTCGCATGGTGATCAGGAAATTTTCAGCATTGCCGAAATGATTGAACTGTTCAAAATTGAAGATGTGAATTCCAAGGCATCGCGTCTTGACCCAACCAAACTCAACTGGATTAATTCGCATTATTTAAAAACCGATATAGCCGAAGATGTTGCAAAACATTTGCAATGGCATATGAATCAAGCCGGATATGACTTATCGAATGGTCCGGCACTTGCCGACGTAGTCATTGCGTTGCGTGATCGCGTGAATACCCTGAAAGAAATGGCAGAACGTGCAGTGGTTTGGTATCAGCCGCTTACTCATTACGATGAGGCAGCAGTAGCAAAACAATTTGTGCCTGCCGCGGTGTTGCCGTTGCAAACGATTCGCGAAGCACTGGCGAATTTGTCCGAATGGAGCCCAGCCGCCATCCATGCCGCCATGCAAAGCACTGGCGAAAAACTCGGTGTCGGTTTGGGTAAAATCGGCCCGGCTTTGCGGGTAGCCATTACCGGCTCGCAGCAATCGCCCTCCATTGATCACACGGTATATTTGGCAGGCCGCGATGAAGCACTCAAGCGCATCGATGTGGCTTTGGACATGCTGTCCAAACAAGCGTAACGTAAACCCATGAGCAAACACGCACATTTACATGAGCACGCTTGTACCGACCCTGTGCATCACGTACACGATGCTCAGGGTTTTGTAAAAGCAGTCGAACAAGCCTGTGAACAGCGCGGTCTGCGGTTGACACCTTTGCGTGCGCAGGCTCTGGGATTAATCGCTGCCGAAACCAAACCGATCAAGGCATATGATCTGCTCGATAAAATGAAAACAGAAAAGGGTAGTGCCGCGCCACCAACAGTGTATCGCGCGCTGGATTTTTTATTGGAGCAGGGCTTTATCCATCGTCTTGCTTCAATCAATGCTTTCGTCAGTTGTCATCACCCGCAAGTGCAACACTCGGTGCCATTTCTGATTTGCGATAAATGCCAGAATTCGGTTGAAATGGAAGACGACGGTGTTTCCGAGCTATTGGAAAAACAAGCCAAATCGATTGGCTTTACTACTCGCGCTCAAATTCTTGAAGTGCATGGCGTGTGTGCGAAGTGTTCAATCTCTTGATATCTGTTCCTTAATAATTCTAGAGCGTAAGCGCCCGTGCTTGTCTTGGACACACGGGCTTAAATTGGGAATCGTAGCTTGGCTTTTCTTCGCCCAATAACAGATTAATAACAAAGTTTTTTTTTGCTGCATTGCAATGCAATTGCCGAGCATTTTGTCATGCGCCAAAAACATCGTACACTCGCAATATATGAACTCGGTCACAAAAAAGCCGAGACCTCATGATGCCCGATTGCAGCCTTTAATCATTCTGTCCGTGCCGGGTTGCGGAAGTCCAGCAACGATCAGTCTATCACTTTGAAATTTCTCACTGGTTTATTAGGAGTCAGTTATGTTGCATTGGAAAAAATTGGGCGGAACTATCTTAGTGTTTTCGCTAATCGCAGCCGCAAGTGCAGCATCTTATGTCTATCTTTCTAGCGCGAATGAGCGTTCAACGATTAGTAATAGCTCTGAGATGGCTGCTTACAATTTAGGTGATAGTAGTGATACTCCTGCAGCGGCTCCGAAGTCGGACGTCGGCAATAGTCGCGGTACTTATATTGTTATTTTTAAAGAAGCAGCATTGGCGAGTTATAAAGGTGGGAAAACTAACTTGCCTATGCCGACCAAGCGGGCATCTGCAAATGGCAAATTGCGTCTCGACACCAAGAGTTATGAAGCACGTAATTATGTGTCGTACCTGCAAGATCAACAGGGCAAAATTGAAAAGAAAATGTCCGGATTTCTGGGTGGACAGCCTATGCTGGTTCGTCAGCGAATGCAGCATGCAATCAATGGCATCGTCGTCGATTTGAGTCCACTCGAAGCAGCAAAAATCAGCGAAATGCCCGAAGTAATGCTGGTTGAAGAATATCGTGAATACGAGATGGATACCGATACCGGCCCTGCGCTTATCGGAGCACCTGCAGTCTGGAATGGTACTAATCCTGGTGCTTCAGCGGCTTACCAAGGCGAGGGTATTGTGGTTGGCATTATCGATTCAGGTATTAACTTTGGTAGCCCATCTTTTGCCGCTATTGATCCGGTCGATGCTTACAGTCACGTGAATCCATTGGGCGATAGTATCTACTTAGGCACCTGTGTTCCCGGCGGGATTGATGCTGGCCGTTGTAACAGCAAACTCATCGGTGGTTACGATTTCGTTTGTGCCGCTCCAGCTAATCAATGCGGTGTCGTAAACATTCGTGAGGAGCCTGGCTTTGGTGATACCAGCTCTCATGGTAGTCATACCGCATCTACTGTGGCCGGTAATCGTCGCGATGTTGTTTTTAGTGGTAGTCCACGACGGATATCCGGTGTTGCGCCGCGTGCCAATGTCATTGCATATGATGTTTGCTATACCAATACTGCTACAGGTCGGGGACTGTGCCCTAACGTCTCGTCGGTTGCTGCTGTCAACCAAGCGCTTGCCGATGGCATCGTTGACACAGTGAACTTCTCCATTGGTGGCGGCGTTGAGCCTTGGAGCGATGCGGTCTCGCTCGCTTTTTTAAATGCTACTGATGCAGGCATCTACGTTGCCGCTTCGGCGGGTAATTCCGGCCCGGGCGCAAATACCTTGGGTCACGTTGAACCTTGGGTCGCCAGCACGGCGGCAGCGCAGCATGGACGCGGCGGTTTTGCTGTTTTGATGCAGGTTACCGGACCTGCGCCGGTGCCAGCGGATTTGGCTCCACTGGCGGTCAACCAAGGCAGCGGTGGGGTGGACTTTGCCGCCACTATTCCTGGCACCACTCCATTGATCGTTAGTGCAGGAATCGATAGCGTGGGCGATGCTTGCAACGCCTTGCCTGTCGGTTCTTTTAATGGTGCGATTGCACTCGTTCGCCGCGGTACCTGTAGTTTTGCCACCAAGACTAATAACGCTTCTGCAGCCGGAGCTATCGCGATTGTAATAGCCAATAGCGCGGCAGGGACATTGTTGCCAAGCGTGCCAGGTACAACCATTCCTGTGTTTACGGTTACCCAATTACAAGGTAACGCCTTGCGTGATTTCACTGCGGCTAACCCGACTGCAACAGCGCAGATATCTTTTCCAGCGGTTGGCTTGCCTAATACAGCTGATGCACTCGCCGCCTTTAGTTCGCGCGGTCCTGCCGGCAGGTTTGATTTGTTGAAGCCTGATATGACGGCACCGGGCGTTGATATTCTTGCAGTGATTGCCGGTACCACCATTACCGGTTCAGAACAGGCGATTGGATTAATGAGCGGCACATCAATGTCATCACCGCATCATGCCGGTGCGGCGGCTTTGATTCGTCAAGCACGACCGACATGGACAGTTTCGGAAATAAAATCGGCTTTAATGATGACGGCCATTCCGGTCGTTTATACCGAAGATCAAATAACACCGGCTAACGCATTTGCAAAAGGTAGTGGTCGTATCCAGGTTGATCGGGCTATTAATACAGGACTTGTTCTGCACGAAACAATGGCTAATTACCAAGCGGCAAATCCTGCCACCGGAGGTAACCCAGCCTCGTTAAATTTACCTAGCTATGCCAACGGACGTTGTTTCCCCACGTGCCAGTTCACCCGGACTTTCCGTAATCCATTAGCCACGAGTGGCCTGTGGTCAGTCAGATTACAAGGTGTACCTGGTACCGTGATGACTCCGCTCATTTCGATAGCCGCGGGTCAAACAAGTTCGGTGACGTTTACGATTAACGCACGCAGATTGCAAGCCGACGGGAATTGGAATTTCGGCCATGTCGAGTTAACACCACGTGCAAGCGTCGGCCGTGCGGCCGGCTCCTCCGTTCTGCGCTTGCCGGTAGCCGTAGCGGTGCCACCCCCAATGATTACGGTTCCGGCAAGCGTGAGTAGTTCGATAGCAAGCAATGCTAATACTACTGTTGATATCACTGTCGGCAATATTGGTGGCTCGATTCTGGATTACACGGTCACCAACAATGGCTCGGGCACCACGTCGGTCGCAACGGCTGAACGAGGGGCTGTGAATTCCGGTTCCCGGAGCACGATTTACAGCGATCCAGCAACAGCAGCAAATGCAGCTCAATTCGCGGCTGACGATTTTGATGTGACTGCGACAACACAAATCACTTCGGTTTCTACCGATGGCTTTGTTGTTAGCGGAGCGTTATTGAGTACTGCGGCAACTAACTTGACTTGGAGCATCTATCCCAATGCGGCGGGCGTGCCGGCTGGAAATCCGCGTACCTCACCGGGCGCTGCCCTGTGGACTTACACCGCAGCACCGACTGCGGCAGGAGTAACAACAACAGCGACAGGCGGCATTAGTCTGAATTTGCTGGCAGCGGGGCAGACGGTTTCCTTGGCACCAGGCAAATATTGGTTGGTAGTAAATACGGCAGGTACGTTTGCTAATCGTTGGGTGCAGTTTGGGTCCGCAACCGGCAATGGTTCATTTATGAGCATTAATGTGGCAACCAACTTGTCGGGTACTTGGACCAGCAATACCGCGTTCGCTGGCTTGAATATGGTCGTCAGAGGGCTGGTACCGTGTGGCGCTCCTTGGTTGGGTGCAGCATTTCCGGCTACAGGCCGCTTGGCTCCAACTCAAACAGGCCTTAACTCAGTGGCGATAAATGGAACTGGACTAAGTGCAGGCAACTATGTGGGAAGGGTTTGCATAAATAGCAACGACCCGGTCCGGCCAAGCGTCGCGGTTCCGGTGTTGTTGACCGTAACTCCATAAACCACCTGCAGGTTATAAAAAGAGCCCGGAAATCCGGGCTCTTTTTTTGGCTCAAAATGAAAACCGAGGCTTCGGAAAACTAACCCTCGTTATTGTGAGACTTTAATAAGATTAATTATCCTATACGTAACGGATCATTAGACGTCGAGTTTACCCAAGATCATGCTTGCAATCTGTAACACGGCATAGCTTAAAGTTTCGAATATGAGCGGTCAAAAGTACAGCTGCTGCAATCATTGTAACAACTCTTTCGCCAACTTCTCCAAGTACGTCGTGCAAAACGGTGGCGGCTAACAAAAAGCCAAGCATGCCTGTAATGCCAAAAAAGATAGTCCAAATATCTTTGTGTTTTCGGCAGCCTAAAGAAAAAGCGACAATTCCTGTCGGCACCAATACCCATAACATGGCTTGATGAAATAACTCGTCCGAAGCCCACGTTATAGTAAAAACAGGCGCTAATAAGAGAACTAGTGGGCCTGCGAAGCAATGAATGGCACACACAATAGAGCTGATGATTCCAGTTTTGTCGGCAATAGATCGAATGTCCAATGGATATTACCTTTGCTTTTGAATTCACTAGGCTTGCGGATTAACTGACGTTGTTTCCAAGTTCGCAGTAAGTATTTGACCTTATAAAATGTACGCCTTGACTGCATAGTGTTGTCGAATTGAAAAAAAAGCCACTAACCGGGGACGGGCAGTGGCTCAAGATCGCCATATCAACGATCATCTCACTGTATCTAATAATATTTAGTAGAAAACTCTCAAGCCAATGGCAATATTGCGGCCAGGTAGCGGGACATCATCTTTAATAAACGACGTACTTAAACGTGCTTCTTGATTAGTTAAATTGGTGCCCTGGATAAAGGCATCCCAGCTTGTATTGTCTTTGTTGTAGAAGTTGTAACTCAGGTTTGCATTGACGAAGGTATAGCTATCGGTCGGTGTTTCAAAGGTGTCGACATTGTCTTGAGCATAAGTGCGTATAACACCAACGCCTGCGCTTAGTGCATCGCCTTTCCAGTTAAATTGTGCACCGAGTCGCGCGGCAGGAATACGTGGCAAGTTGCCGCCATCGCGAGTTGCGCGAACGCGGTCGCCGAAGAAACGCAAATCATATTTACCGGAGTCATTATCGGCAAGATGAAAGGTAGCTTCTGCTTCCACGCCTCGGAAAGTGGCATCGGTTTGTATCCATGTACGAATTGGCAGACCATCAATCGGATCGAATAAGCCAGTATCATTTAAATAAATAAAATTGTTGAATTTATTTTGATAAACAGCAAATTTCGCGCTCAAAAAGTTACTGTGGTAATGCAAGCCGAGTTCAATCTGTTTTGATGTCTCTTTATCCAGATTCGCATCACCAATTTCAAACGTCTGCGTCGCAATATGCGGACCGTTAGCAAATAATTCTTCTTCAGCAGGTGCGCGTTGTGCACGATCCAGATTTAAGGATAAATGCCAGGCGTCGGCAAATTCCCAGCGTCCGCCCGCCGATAGACTGGTAAGGGAAAAATCCCGTTTGTTGCCACCTTCGGGAGTGCTAGATTGCTTGTCAAAACGTGCACCTATTTCTAGCGTAAATACATTCCACTCGGCCTGTTCCAAAGCAAAAAGGCCAATGCCTCGCGTTTTGGTCATGGGTACAAAGGCTTCTTCACCAATGGCATTAAATTCGCGACGATTGGCTTGCAGGCCAAATGCGCCTTTCCAAACGCCAAATTGGCTATGGACTGCTTCAACACGATACTGATCGCCTTTGCTGACAAATACAGTGCCGACTTCAGTACCTTCAAATTCGGTATGCGTGTAATCAGTGCGACCAAAACTAAATTTTAAAGATTCCAAACCCGAGACCGGAGTTTTCAAACCGGCCTTAAAATCATATCGAGTTTGTGCCATGTTCAGCGTAACGCCGGGGTCGATGGCATCACCAGGTTCGGCAGGATTGCCGTATTGATTTAAATAGCGGGAAATCGCAAATCCTGCAAAACCCCAATCGCCGAAGGTTGAAGCGGCAATAGCGCCAGTTTTAGTATCCACCGCGCTATTGGCAATTTCTCCATTGCTGCCTTCGTAATTTCCGTTATTCCGATAGACGCCGTCGAAGTGCAGTGCGTAAGTATCGCTTCCACTGTCAACACGAGTCACCCCTGTGAATCCTTGGCTGACGTTGTCATAACGCATTTCAGCCCGTCCACTGAGTGGTCTTTCTAATGGGCTTTCCTGTATTCGACCATCGACTACGTTCACTACGCCACCAATGGCGCCGGTACCATATAAAAGTGTTGATGGACCTTTAAACACTTCGATTTGATCGGCCAGAAAAGGCTCGATAGTGACCGCATGATCTTGACTGACATTCGAGACATCATCGCTAGCTAAACCGCTATTTAGTACCGATACGCGAGATCCATCCAGGCCACGAATGATCGGGCGCCCAACACCTGGCCCAAAATAGGTAGTGCTAACACCGGGCAAAGAAGCAACGGTTTCGCCGAGCGTATTGGATTTAGCGGCGTCGAGCTTATCACCGGCCAAAACCTCAACCGGCTGCACGATTTTGTCGGCACCTTGGCCCAGCGGTGCCCCTTTCACTACAAGGGCATCGAGTGTTTTAACTTCTTTATCAGCGCTATCAGGGGTTTTCTGGGCTTGAGCTAGGCTGCTAAGACTCAACATAATCGCAAAAGTTAGAGGGGCAAGGGCAGGTCTTTTCATTTGGGTTTTCCATTAGGCACTGTTATAATGTAACACTTATGTTATATTATTACATATTCAAATGAGTAGCCCATAAGTCATGGCTGTAATACCTCCATCAAAAAACTGGACTTTTTCTCGTGTCGCCGATTCGGTTGGCAGCGTGGGTGCCATGTTATGTGCGGCGCATTGCGCCTTATTACCGCTAGTGATCGCGGCACTGCCGGCTTTGGGTATGGGAGCTCTGGCATCGACCACACTTGAATGGGTATTCGTTGTTTTTGCTTCGGTTCTGGCTTTGACCAGCCTGTGGCAGGGTTATCGCAAGCATCGTGTTTATCGCGCATTAGCTTTTCTGGTGCCCGGTTTGATGGCTGTCTGGGCTGGGGTATTAATCCCAAGTCTGCACCATTCGGTGGTGCCGCATGCAGTGGTGATGAGCGTTGGGGGCACCTTAATAGCGGTTGCTCACATCATCAATCTGCGTCTGACCCATGGTCATGTGCACGATGCGCGCTGCCATCATCATTAATAGCTTGGTCGCGTGCCGGTAAAATGCTAGGATACGCACCTATTTGTAGAACCAATCACTAAGGAAAGCATCATGGGTAAGGGCGATCGTCGCACCGCAAAAGGCAAACGTAATATCTCCAGCTACGGCGTAAGCCGCCCGACCGAAAGCAAAACGGTCGTTGGTAAAGCGGTTGCCGCGCCAAAAGCCGCTGCTGCTGCACCTAAAAAAGCACCTGCTAAAAAAGCCGCTGCGAAGTAATTATAGGAAAGAACGTGGGAGCGACGTAAGCCGCGAAAACCTGCGACATTCTTAAGAAAAAAGCTCCGCAATGCGGG
>JAYUUM010000155.1:0-10668 GCA_043754555.1 Arenimonas sp.
ATTTATGGAGAGGTGGCAGAGCGGTTGAATGTACCTGACTCGAAATCAGGCGTAGGTGAAAGCCTACCGAGGGTTCGAATCCCTCCTTCTCCGCCATAAATGAAAAGACCACCGAAAGGTGGTTTTTTTGTTTGTGGGGAGGAGGAGGATGTCACGGAGAAAACTCGGGTTCGACAAAACGGCAGGCCGAAAAATGCTCCTGCATTATCGGCACTCGCGCCGTCCATGGCGCTCGGACGCCTTTTGCACGGCGAAGCCGCCCGAAGGGCGAGGCACATGGATGTGCCGAGTTAATCCATCCATCTATCTATAAATCTAGAGACCACCGAAAGTGGTTTTTTTATTCGTATCACTATTAAAGCCAAATGAAACCAGTGCCCAGATTGGCGCTCTACCAAGCGCGGATTTTCGGGTGCTTTTGATATTAATTTGAACAGGCCGCCAACAACTTTCTTTCCAATTATTGTTCGTTGTAATGATCTATATTCTTTGGAAAAGATAACGGTGTTGCTAGTACTCTTTGGCATATCAGCGTTCTTTTTAGTTGTATCAAAGACGGAGAGAAGTTCGAAAAAAAGTATTCTTTTTCATGTCAGCTTTATTTGATTTGGCCGTAGCAAGATGCACCATTTTGTTCCATCGTAAATGTCTAACATCTGTCTGCTTCATCCATTGAGTACTGTCTGCGAAATGAGCGTGACATTGTCTCCGCTTTTCCCTATCAATAATTAAACCTTGCGGGTAAGCTAAACCACATGACAATTCTCGATATTCAGCAGGACAGCCATTCGCCAGGGGCGTTTGCGATGTTGTTCGACCATAATCCCCAGCCGATGTGGATATATGCAGCTGACTCGTTGGCATTTCTTGCGGTCAACGATGCGGCTCTGAAACATTACGGGTACGGCCGTGACCAATTTCTGGCAATGACGCTGAAAGACATTCGCCCTGCCGAGGATGTATCGCTTCTATTGCAAGAATCTAGCGAGCACAGACCCGGGCTAGGACCGATGCGACGTTATCGCCATTTGAAAAAAAATGGTGAAATAATCCATGTTGAACTAAGTGCACATGACATCGAATTCACTGGCCTGGCAGCGCGGTTGGTACTGATTCGTGATATCACCAACCGTTTGCAACTTGAAGCTCGCCTGCAACACGATCAATCATTCATTGAGAGTGTGCTTGATACCATCCCGGACGGTTTGGTCGCCTGTGATTTAGATGGCCAGCTCACATTATTTAATTTGGGTGTGTGCGAAATGCTGGGCTTGCCCGATTACGACATCGCGAGTGCTGGATTGCGCCAAGTGAACAGCCTTTGTGACCCTCTGTCGGGCATCGTCCTTAGCCCTGAAGACCAGCCTTTGTGGCGCGCCATGAACGGCATCGAAGTCCGCAACGTCGAGATGCAGATGGGCGGCAAAGATGATGTGCCTTTGCGGCATTTATTAGTTAATGCCGAGCCGATTATCAACAAAGGTGGAAAACTTGAAGGTGCGGTTACGCTTTTGCGCGATATTAGTGCGTTCAAACAGAGCGAAAAACGTTACCAGGATTTATTTGAATATGCAGTTGAGGGTTTTTTCCGAACCACCATAGATGGTCGTTTTGTAATAGCTAATCCGGCCTGTGCACGAATCCTTGGCTATGATTCGCCCGAACAACTAATGGGTTCGGGGGCGCCAAATGTTTCTGACTTCTATATTACGTCGGGGGATCGGTCGCTGTTGCTAGATACCTTGAGTAGCGATGGCGTGATACGTAACCAGCATTTGCAGTTGCGCCGCCGTGATGGCGAGATAATCTGGGTTAACGAAAATGTCCGCGCCGTTACCGACGATACAGGCGAACTCGTTGGCTTGGAAGGTAGCATCGAAGACGTCAGTGCCGAGGTCCGGGCTGGCCTAGCTACGCGGTCGAGTGAAGAGCGTTACGCACGAGCAACCAATGGTTCCAATGACGGTCTTTGGGACTGGAATCCTGAATCGGGCGAGATGTATTTTTCCCCGCGCTGGAAGTCTCAGCTGGGTTTTGTTGCAAGTGAGCTCGAAGCCAATATCGACAGTTGGTTAAACCGGGTGCATCCAGATGATCGGAATATGCTGGAGGGCGCTATCGAGGCTCATCGCACGGGCCACACGACCCATATCGAAGTTGAACATCGTCTGCGCCACAAGGATGGCTTGTATCGCTGGATGTTGGTGCGTGGTGTGCGTAGTTGCAGTGAAGTGGATGGCATCGAACGCATCGCCGGTTCGCAGACCGAGATTACCGTGCGCAAACGCGCCGAGGAGCGTCTTCAACACGACGCTTTTCATGACAACCTGACTGGGTTACCGAATCGAGCATTGTTGCATGATCGCATTCAACAAGCGGTACGTTTAAATCGACGCGATCCAAGCAAAAAGTTCGCCGTCTTATACCTCGATCTTGATCGGTTCAAATTGGTCAATGACAGTCTTGGTCATGCAGCTGGCGACGAATTACTGATCGAAATTTGCCGTCGTTGGCGTGGACAAGTACGTGAACATGACACGCTGGCGCGCGTGGGCGGGGACGAGTTCGTAATGTTGTTTGAAAATCTGCATAACGTATCCGAAGTCCGCTGTAAGGCCGAGCAGTTGCTTGAAGTATTGCGCTTACCTGTTCGTTTGGCGGGGCAGGATGTTGTTGTCGGTTCGAGTATCGGCTTCGTTTTTGCCGACGAAGGTGAATACAGCTCCGAAGATCTACTACGCAATGCCGATATGGCAATGTATCGGGCGAAGATGACCGGCCGTAATTGCGCCGTGTTGTTTGAAGAAAGTATGCACGAAACCAGTTTGCGCACTTTCGAACTTGAAAAGGATTTGCGTGCCGCGATTGGTACTGAACAACTACGCTTGCACTATCAGCCAATCACCCGTCTCGATGATCGTGAAGTTACCGGTTACGAAGCTCTGTTGCGCTGGATGCATCCGTCTAAAGGTTTAATCGCGCCGATGGAATTTATTCCGCTGGCCGAAGAAACCGGCCTGATTATCGAACTGGACATGTCGGTTGTACGTATGGCGTGCAATCAGTTGATGAATTGGCGCCGCGACGAACAAGTTCATGATCAGCTGACAATGTCGGTGAACTTGTCTGCCAAGCAACTAGGCGTGATAGAGCTGCCCGATCGCATACGCGAAATTTTAGCCGAGACCGGCATGCCAGCCAGTGCACTCAAACTCGAAGTTACTGAGACCGCTATTATCGAGAATCTTGATACAGCACATGACATTATCACGCGATTAAAGTCCTTGGGCGTGGGTGTAGTGTTAGACGATTTTGGCACGGGTTACTCATCTCTGAGCCATTTATATCGTTTCCCATTCGATGGCATAAAGGTTGACCAGAGTTTCGTGCGAGAACTCGGCAACAGTCGCAATGCCGAGCACATAATGGACTTGATGCGTTTGCTGGGAGAAAAGCTGTGTATCAGTATCGTGCCCGAAGGCATCGAGACCGAAGACCAACTCAATTGGCTACGCGAGCTCGGCTTCGTACACGCACAGGGCTACCTATTCGGGCGTCCGCAGACCCCCGAGAACACCATGGACTCAACCCCTACGCCACATGTAGATTGATTTGAATTGCTTGTTGTTGCAGTATATTTTAACGAGATGCCAATCATCGAACAAAAGCAAAATCGAATTCGCAGTTTTCCACCTGTGGTTACAACAGAGTCGCACACGTTAATCCTTGGCAGCATGCCGGGTGAAGAATCTTTGAGGTTGGGTCAGTACTATGCCAATCCCCGCAACGCTTTCTGGCGGATTTTAACCAAGCTATGCGGTAGCGAAAACGATCTGCCTTACGAACTGCGTTTGAAACTGCTCAGCAATCGTCGCATTGCATTGTGGGATGTTTTGCATTCATGCCAGCGAAAGGGAAGCCTTGATTCCGCTATCCAGATATCCAGCATCGACACTAATGATTTTCAAATTTTTCTGGCAAATAATCTTAAAATTCAACGCATTTTTTTTAATGGCGCGTTTGCCGAAACAACGTACCGAAAATTCGTAAGGCCGCTCTTGGCGCCACGTGAAGCCGCTATTCCTGCCCTGCGGTTACCTTCAACTAGCCCGGCCAATGCAAGTATTGGGTTTGTAGATAAGCTTCACGCTTGGCGAGTTATTTTGGACTAGTTGTCCGAAGCCATCATTACGTGACGTGTTACCAGTAATGCAGAACCTAAAAGGGATCACATGAAACCGCTTATCGCTATTGCACTCATGTTATCTACCACCGGCGCAGAAGCCTCAGGCAACGGTCAGTGTACTTATGAAGATGAGACACTGACATTTGTTGATGCCCATGCAGCGATGGGCAAGACCCGTTTGAAGAGCAACTCAAGGTTCCGAAGTTGTGGCTCACCACGAAACCTCTGGATCATGCAGCTTTGTTGCAGGCCAAGTACAACGAAATTGATGATGCCGTCACTGATCAGGTATTTGAGAAAGGTGGTGCAAAGCTCGAACTGCGTTTTGATGCCGAGGGTACAATGGTCGAAGGTTTGCAGTTATATGTGCCACCCGGGAATAACCGTTCGGTGTCGGGTAATAATATTGGCAAACTGGAATTAAAATTACCGATGAAAACGCAGGCGAATGGCCGGTTTATTTTGACTAATTATGACGACTTAAAATGCGATTTACAGTTTGATATAGCCATGGCTGGCAAAGGCCCACCTCCGCCACCACCCAAGCCCTGGGGCATTGCATTGCCGGTAGGCGGCGGCGAGCCCGGAAAAGTCTATTTGAGTTTACATAAAGCCACACTCGGCGGAGATATCGACGCCATGTTGGCTTTAGTCACAAAAGACAAGGCCGAAAAAATGCGAGAAGCGCGTAGTCAGCCTGAATTTCCTAAAATGCTAGAAATGATAAAAATCTTTGAACCTTCCCAAGTGAGGATTGTTTCTGGCAGAACAAAAGACGATCGTGCAGAGCTGCAAATAGAGGGCAATCAAGCCGACGGCGCTACCATGACTGGCGTCGTCAAGCTGGTACGCGAAGCCGGAGCATGGCGGGTGGAAAACGTCAGTACTAAATCCAAAATGTGATGGCTTGATTGAAATGTCCGCTTTGTCTCTACTTTCACGATGTGTTTTTTTAGACATCGCAAATGAGGCAGGACCATGAAATTTCTCAACACTATTTTTTTACTAATGGGTTTTCTAATATTTTCAGGATGTAAGCAGAAAACCGTGGAGAGTGAGCAGCAGGTAGAAGCGATGTCTGCTGAAACAGACACCAGGGCCGCAGATGAAGCCTCGCTATTGGCTGTTGCTAAACAAGCCGGAGTATCAGAAGCCGACGCGTTGGCTGCAAAAGCAGAAATCGACAAGGTTTACGATGAAACCAGCGCCAAAATGAGCGAAGCCGAAGCGCAGCGCAATGCCCGGATGAAGCAGCTAAAAGACGAGGCTTGTATAAATGATTGCTCAAGCGATTAGAGCGCATCTGCGGGAAGTTTAAGTTTGTTTGATGCCAATTTACGCTCACGCATTAACAAAAATAAAGGGAACGAAAAAGCCAAGGCAATAACAAAAGTCGAGACCGCATAAAGCCACCAGTGGCGCATTTTAAGTTGCCGAGCCTCAAAATACGACCAAAACAGGAATGCAAAAACAGCTACCAGTATGTCTTTGCTAATAGATGAAGCAGCCGGGTTTGCATTGGTCGCTTGCAAAAATTGAGTTAGTGAAAAGCCGCCGTTCTCTGTGATAAATAAAATATTGTAGTACCAAGTAGCGACCACTCCGACAATGGCTGTAAGACCGTAAATAACTTGACGCACTATTGAGCTCATATTTTTCACTTGTAATGGATTTTTTGATAAGCCTTATCGCCAATTATCCGCAATCCACGTAGCTGGGATTACACGTCGATACCATTTTCCACTGATGCCTTTAATCGCATCGGGAGGATTGGGCTTGCCATGAAAGGCAATAATTTTCGCGCCAGCCGGAATTTGTGGTGGCAGGAAAAACCCTAGCAGCCCTTTACGCATACAGTGACGTTTAAAGCTACGGCACCACTCATTGGGCCAGTATTTCAACTTTCCTTGTTTTGCTAAATAGCCGGTAATGAATTCTTGCTCGTTACGTACCGCTGCGAGCGCTTCATCTTTGTTGTTTTTCAGATAATCCAAGGCATCGGTGTGAGCGCCAATTTCATAACGATAGACCGAAGTATTTCCGGTCTCGTCCTTTTTATCCCATTCTTTGATAACCAAAAATTCGCCGGGCAATTCAAAAAACGCATTGATGTTATCGACAATCACCACGTCGAGATCAATAAATAAAGTAGTACCGACAATATCGTAAAGCGGATTGGCAAAACTAGTGAGCTTCAGCCAACCATGCCCAAATGACCACGGGTGGCGTTCATCAAAATCCTTGAAGCCAACTTGTGGAATATCTTTGACTTCTATTTTCGGATCGATGCCGGTTTTGTCATCGGTCAAACAAATAAAGCGGAATGGCAAAGTAAGATGACGGCTCACCATCGAATGCAAATGATTGACGTATTCAGGGCCGTATTTCTTGCCCCATTTGATGCATAACACGTTGACGGTTTGCATGTTTGAACTCGGTTCGTGAGTGGTGAAAACACATAGTGTGAGTCTCATTTTGCAGTAAAACGGGGTAAATTCCTACCGCGTGAATACAAAAGCGAATGAAAGTAGGCTTATACAGCGCAACCAAAACATGGTTGACGATGTAAACTGACGCATGTCCTCGGATAAGCAACAAGCATTCTTAAAATCAGCTCGCCCATGAATCCAGAAAATACTAGCGCCAATGGCAGGATAGAATTAAAGCATGGGCTAGAGTCTGGCATTGTCGTTTTTGATCGACAAAGCATGGCCAATCCTGATATCAACTTCTTTGATGCAGCAACATACGGCATTGCGGCCAGTGTAGTCAGCGGCAAGGGCGGTCGAGGCGCTGCCTGGTTTGTGAAAGCCGAATTTGGTTATGCCGTGTTACGGCATTATCGACGCGGTGGCTGGGCGGCAAAAATCAGCGATTCGCGTTATCTTTGGCGCAACGAAAATACCGCCCGAAGTATTCATGAATTTCATTTTATGCAAACGCTACGCGAAAAAAATCTACCGGTGCCAAAACCGATTGCGGCGATGGTTTTGAAAAAAGGGCTGTTTTATCGTGCCGCGATCTTATTAGAGCGTGTTCCTAATGTGCAAAGTTTTCTGGACTGCGTTCATCAGCAAACCGAATCCGCACCTTGGGCCAAGCTCGGTAAAACAATTGCTGCTTTTCATAAAGTTGGCGCGCAACATGCCGATTTAAACGCACAAAATATTTTGCTCGATACTGATCAGAGAATATGGCTAATTGACTGGGATAAAGCACAATTCCAGACCAAGGCAGGGCCCTGGTGTGTCGATGTGCTACAAAGATTGCAACGCTCGCTAATGAAGTATCGTGGCGAAGTAGGCGAACAAACAATACTGGCGGGCATGCAGATTTTGCGTGTCGCGCATGACACGGAGATGGAACGATGAGCTGGGTCTTACGTTTTCTGGGTGTCGGTAATGCACAAGCCATCGAGCTAGGTTCGGCATCATCGGTCATTGAATGCGACGGGAAACCTGAGCTGATGATTGATTGCGGGCAGGAGGCTTTGACCGCTTATGTTGAACATTACCAGGCAATGCCGGATGCATTATTTATCACCCATGTGCATATGGATCATGTCGCGGGTCTGGAACGACTATTTTACAAAACCTATTTTGATGACGCCAAACGTGGCACAGTTCGTTTGTACGTGCCCGTAAGCGTATTGCCGTTTCTACAACAACGCCTGGCAGAATATCCTGGAGTTATTGCAGAAGGTGGCGCCAATTGGTGGGATGGTTTTCAGTTGATACCGGTATCAAAAGGTTTTTGGCATCGCGGCTTCTGGTATGAAGTTTTTCCAGTGCGACATCATTTGCCTGAAACCGCATATGCATTGCGTCTGCATGGTTGCGTTGTGTGGAGCGGCGACACTCGCCCGATTCCGGAAATGCTCGCAAAATACGCCGATGCCAATGAATTAATAGCCCATGATTGCGCTTGGCAGGGCAATCCATCGCATAGCGGCATCGAAGATTTGGAGCGTGAATATGCAAGCGAGTTACTACAGCGATGCACCTTGTATCACTATGAGTCACACATACACGGCGAGCAATTAGTGGCGCGTGGTTATCGTATCGCCAAGCCCGGTGAAGTGCTTACTCTACCTACGCCTACGCAACCGCGCATGGTGACACTATGAACATGAACGCCAAAAGTTGAACGCGCAGCTACAAAATTTGCTGACAATTCCGGTCGATAAATTATCGAGACCGGTACACGATTTACGGGTGTCGGTTATTGAGGCCTGCAATTTCCGTTGCCCGTATTGCATGCCTGCCGATAAAACACCGGATGATGCGACTCTACAAAATGCCGCACGACTCTCGTTTGATCACATTGAACAAGCCGTCAAAGCATTTGTAAAAATGGGTGTTCGTAAACTTAGATTGACCGGTGGCGAGCCATTGTTGAGGAAAAATCTGCCGCAGCTTATCGAGCGCTTATCACGAATCAGCGAATTGGAAGATATTGCTCTGACGACCAATGGGTCACTGCTTGAAAAACAGGCGTTCGCTTTAAAGCAAGCAGGACTGCATCGGCTAACCGTTAGTCTTGATGCTTTAGATGCCGGGGTATTTTCGCAATTGTCCGGTGGCAGAGGGCAGGTGGGCGATGTGTTGAGAGGCATTGCTGCGGCTGAAGCAGCCGGTTTTTCATCCATTAAAATTAATGCGGTGATTCAGCGTGGCATCAATGAAGACCAGGTCCTGCCTTTGGTAGATAAATTTCGCGGCACGAAACATGTGCTTCGTTTTATCGAATTTATGGATGTTGGTAATTGCAATAACTGGTCGATGCAAGATGTTGTGCCATCAAAAAAATTGCAGTCGCAAATTCATCAGCATTGGCCATTGCAGGCAGTGTCGGCGAATTATCGTGGCGAGGTGGCATCGCGCTATCGTTTTGTCGATGGTGCGGGTGAAATTGGTTTTGTCAGCTCGGTCAGCGAGCCGTTTTGCGGTGATTGCCATCGCGCCCGGTTATCGGCAGACGGCCACGTTTACACGTGTTTGTTTGCCGGCAAGGGCCATGATATTCGTGCAGCGTTGGCGCAAGGCGAGCAGGCCTTGAATCAAAAGCTGTGCGGAATATGGACCGGCCGTTCCGATCGCTACAGCGAGCTGCGTAATGCACAAACAAGACAGAATAAAAAAATCGAAATGTATTTTATCGGCGGTTGAAATGAGTAAACGTAAATTGCTAACTCATGTCGATGGCGCAGGCCGCCCCGGCATGGTCGATGTATCGGATAAAGCTGTCACCGCACGGCAAGCGAGCGCGGAAACTTTTGTTGTTTTTCCAAAAGCCATAGCCAAAATGCTTATTAAATCTGATATGGCCACCAAGAAAGGCGCCATTATCGACACGGCAATTATTGCTGGAACCATGGCAGTCAAGCGTACCGATGAGTTGATTCCTTTCTGCCACGCGCTTCCTATAGACGGCATTAAGATCATGATTGATTGGCATGATTCCGAACGTTTGAAAATTATCTGTACGGTAAAAACCATTCATCGTACCGGTGTTGAAATGGAAGCCTTGATCGGCGCCAGTATTGCAGCACTGACGATTTACGATATGTGCAAGGCGCTTAGTCATGATCTTGAAATTGGTTCAACACGTTTAATAGAAAAACGCGGCGGCAAAAAAGTTTTGGATAAAAAAGATACAGGCAAGAAATCGTGACGGTGACCGTTTTATATTTCGCCAGTTTTCAGGACGCCGCAGGTCTTGATTCAGAGCTTGTCGAGAAGCCCGGCTCATTAACTAGTTTGTACGAAAGTTTGAAGCAGAAATATCATTTTAAATTTCAGGCCGCACATATTCGTGTGGCTGTGAATGGTGTATTCGTCACTTGGCAGGACAGTATTTCCGATGATGATGAAATCGCATTTATACCGCCGGTGTCGGGCGGATGAAAAAATTTACCATTTCAAAATCGACAATTGATGTTCAGGTTTTGAAAGCAGAACTAAAGCATGACCAGGCCGGTGCATTCATCTGTTTCGAGGGTTGGGTGCGCAATCATCACGCCGGGCGTGCGGTGCAGGGACTGGCTTATCAAGCGTATGCGGCACTGGCTGAAACCGAAGGCGAAAAAATAGTATCGGATGCCTACGAGTGTTTCGAAATTCTGGATATTCGTTGTGTTCACCGTGTCGGTGATTTGGCTATCGGAGATTGCGCGGTCTGGGTCGGCGTAAGCGCAGCCCACCGTGATGCCGCGTTCGCCGCGTGTCGTTATGTGATTGACGAGGTTAAACAGCGCGTTCCAATCTGGAAAAAAGAACGCTACGCAGACGGCAGCTCGGATTGGTTGCACCCGGTTTCGTAGGAGGCCGCTTGCGGGCGATTTCCATCGGTCGGGCCCAAGGGCCCTCCTACTTAACGCAATATAAGGTGGCAGCCCCGCCAACTTGCCTCGGCGCACGAATCAGTCAATACCGTTGCTGCCTTCCGGCCCTGGCGGGATTTTCAACCTATCGTCGCGAGGG
>JAYUUM010000156.1:0-3519 GCA_043754555.1 Arenimonas sp.
ACAACCAAAATAAGGGGCTGCCGCCGGATGTTGACGTAAACGCCGGATACCGAAAGCAGTCCCGCTTGATTGCGTAGTTAGAGGGCTTGCCTTGAAGCATTGTCGAAGCCTGCTAACCGACCGGTAAGCTACTACACAAGCCTAAAGCATAACGTACTTGATGCCTTTGCCGCACGACTACTGACTTATTGCGCTAGGCCCGCCGCCAGATAACGAGTAGCAACGCTTGCCGGATAAGGGCCGTGGCAGAGAACACAGGAAAGTTAAAAAGAAAGACCCCAAAGCCTTGAACTGAGCACGGCAATAGGCAGCGAGCACTCAAGCTTTGATGCTGGGCAAAGTGGGAGACGAAACGCGGGCGTAAAGGACGGGAAGCCCGACTAAAAATGCTCTCGCCCGCTAACAACCAAAATAAGGGACCGACGCATGACCGCCGGATGTTGATGACTTGAATGTTATACACATGCGGCGGTCCCCTTGATTGCGTAGTTAGAACACACAACGAACGATGTTTGGGGAACCAGAAGCTTGAGCTGCTGCGCTGCTAGTTAGCCATAAACACCGTAGAATGTAGCTTGACGATTGGAAGCGTGAATTGCAACTCACCTAGAAGCCAATGAAACCCTTGCAGTAGCAGCCCGAGGCTACGGAACTTGGCGCAAATAGAACTTTACCGCCAGCAGGCTAATAGATTGAGTCGGATGGCGAAATGAACCAAGAGCTTAATTACAAGGCGAAAACAGCTTTGAAAGCGGAAACGAAGCGAAACCTGTCAGAGAAAATGGAACCAGAAAAGAATATAACCCTGACGCGTTTTTTTCTTTTGGGTTCTAACAACCAAAATAAGGTGCCGACGCGCCGGATGTGAAACTTGAATACAGTATTTTCACGGAGGTCACCTTGATTGCGTAGTTAGGCGTCAACGATGCTGGCCATGACAATTACGATATTGAAGATTACTGCCGCACGGGCAAGGATGACCACGTTTAACTTTTGGAACAGACAATGGAGGCGAATTCTTATCAACTGGTGCAACGTTGATATTGTCGACTGTAAGGTGTTGTTTGGGCATGAGATAAACTATCGCGGGCATATACGTTTCTGGTTTTATAATTGCAGAGTGATAGCCGGATTTTGCCCCAACGCTCATGTCTGAAGGGATTGAGATACTTGTAATTTGGCGGCCGATACTACCGGATGACCGCATCCTATCTGCAATGGAAGAAACAACACTAAATCCGATGTCTGTTATTGCTCTTGCAGGCAATCTCTCTAAAGCAGCTTTGCGTAAGCGATCCTCGTCTTCAGAGCATACTCCACGCCAATTTCCTATGCGTTGCAATAAGATTGGATTAGCTTCACTCATACTATTCTCGTAGAAACACACATTAAATTCTTCGCTTGTACTTTCAAAAGTGTTACCGGTTGCCGCGTTGAAATAATTGGATACCACGCAGAAGGCAAGCTTGGGCAGTCCATTTGGGTAGATATACCCAGAAAAAATTAGACTTAATGCTTTGTCTTTGGGATTTACAGTTCGCAATTCATGAAGCTTACTAAACCTCTCAGTTATGCGGACTACGAAGCGATTGATTGTGTCACTGATATTGAAGTCTGGGGGAGCTGCCTCGTGAAGTTGAATTAGTAGCCATTTAAAGACGTCAAAGCCTTGGTAACTGGCAATTCCGGTAAATCCGAGCGTAAGCCTGGCGTGATCTGAAATGATGAGTGCTGCTTTATTAGCTTCTTCCGCTAAAATTCTGCCGCCACCGGTTAAACGACGATCAGAAATTTGTATGACTTGGTCGGAATTTCCAATTGCGAAAATAATGGTCATGAAATATTCCGAGAAAGCAAGGCAGACGCCTAACAACCAAAATAAGGGACCGGCGTGCTGCCGGATGCAAAACTTGAATGCAATGTTCCCACGACGGTCCCCTTGATTGCGTAGTTAGGCTTATATCGCTACGTGTATTTGTTGAATTACTTTTTACCTATCAAGCTCTTGACTCCATCTGATGACAGAAGCTTGGTTTCGATGAATTTCTCGAATCCTGTAACCGTAAAGATTTCTAGGTGGCTGATTATATAAGACGGCTCATTGAATCTGATAGAGTAGTCTTTGCCTATAAAGAACGAGCAGTGATCAATATTGCTGGGAGAGGTAATCAGGTTGCCGTCATAGTCGTAGTCAACGGCCCACAGGCGATTGTCTGGAACTACAAGTATTGGAATGCAGAGAGAGAAATATGGTTTGTTACTTTCTGCGCCATCCGAGCCCATCTCTTGTACGAGATCGGAAAGAGACGACAAGGCCTGTCCCCATTTTTCATAGATTTCCGAATCTCCAGAAGTAATTGATTTATCAGAATTGCGACCGACCTGAGTGAGGCTTTTACCTACTGAACTACCGGTCGGATATATGGACTGATCGCGGTTTGTTAGGCATTGAGCGCGACTACGGAGTGCGATTGGCGTTAATGAGATTCCAAAAGGATCACTGCTAGGTTTTTCATCTTCAAGGTGACAGACCTGGTTAAAACTTTCTTCTTTAGATCTAGGTAGACAAGAAATTATGATCGGAAAATTATCGCGAATGTTCTTGCATTCTATAGCCAGCCGTACCGATATATTCTCTATGTTAATACGAGCCCTAATGTCGAACTCCCGGGATTTTTTTGTTACGGGATCTGTGTAGTGGCCTCCATGGTCGCAACATATATTTTTTGTTCTCAAGAGCTTAAGAACTCGAAGTTCAAAGCTGAAATCCGAATATCCCGCAAGATATTCGGAAATGTCGTCTTTTTGAACTGGGCAATCGATTAATTTCGCCATATAAGCCTAACAACCAAAATAAGGGACTGCCGCGCCGGCAGCAAAATTTGAATCTAGTATTTCCACGGCAGTCCCCTTGATTGCGTAGTTAGATGACATTACTGTGAGCTCGCAGATGCCGCTCTGTCAACCTAATCACAGCAGCAATCCGAGCGAATACCATTTTATGCTCAATACTGGAAGGTGCAATCAAAATGTCATTAATTCCACCGTAGCGAAGCAAATGTGATTTGTAGAAATTGTTAAGGATACTTAGCTCTGTATGTAGTTTCGGCCGCAGACTCCCGATGCTGTATGCCGTATGTGCAGCACTTACTATCTTTAGGAGATCGTGCCCGAGTGGTTTTATTAACTTGTTTTTGTGATGGTCATAATCACTAAAAAGCAAAAGCCCTTTTAAAATGATTTCGATACCTTGGCACAGCAAATGAAGTTTAACGTATTGCGCTGGCTCTGACTGTTCCTGTCTCGAAACTAATATGTAAGCACCGACGAAGGCTTTGCCTTTGCCGTACATTGACGCCGCAAGCATTCTTTTCCCGTACTTAGTAAGCGTTCCCTTTCCAGACATGTTCATTGCTTTTGTCATCTAACAACCAAAATAAGGGACTGCCGCGCAGGATGTAAAACTTGAATCTAATGTTTGCACGGCAGTCCCCTTGATTGCGTAGTTAGAACACGCAA
>JAYUUM010000157.1:0-3502 GCA_043754555.1 Arenimonas sp.
GCGAATAAGCGCAATCAACTCGCATAAAAGCGGAATGCCCGGTTGCCGCAAAATGGCAAATAAATGCGGTGGCTCGATATTCAATACCAGTGAAGGCTGCTGTAATAACAGTGTGATCGCGGCACGTACTAAACTCAATTTCGGCGGTGGTGCAGAATTACGTCGGGGTGCATTGGTCAGGATTGGCTGCTGAGAAAGATTTGCTCGTTGTTGTAGCCCGGTCATTTCACCCAAGCGCTGCAACATTAAGTCGGCAAAGGCACCATCCGGAATTTTTGCCAGCATGGGCTTTGCACGCTCTGCCAGACGCGCCTTGCCTTCCATATTATTCAAGGAAATATCCTTGCTTAATTCATCGAAGAAAAATTGTGAAAGTGGCGTTGCTTGTTGCAGGCGTAGGTCAAAACCATCGGCACCTTCCTTTCGGACAACGCTGTCGGGGTCTTCGCCATCAGGCAAAAATAAAAAGTAGGCCTGACGACCGTCTTTCATGCGCGGCAAGATTGACTCAACGGCTTTCCAGGCGGCACCACGACCGGCACGATCACCATCAAAACAAAAATACACATCGGCGGCATTGCGAAATAATAGTTCGGCATGGTCTGGTGTGGTCGCGGTACCAAGCGTCGCCACTGCTTGGGTAACGCCATACTGAAACAGCGCCACCACATCCATATAACCTTCCACCACAATCAGGCGAGGAATTTTTGAGTTCGCCTGCCGCACTTGCCACAATCCGTAGAGTTCGCGACCTTTATGAAATAGCGGGGTTTCCGGCGAGTTTAGATATTTCGGACCGGCGTCCCCGCTTTTATTGGTATTCACAAGAACTCGTCCACCGAACGCAATCACGCGACCACGCCGATCATGAATCGGGAACATCACGCGATCACGAAATTTATCGTAGATGCGGCCGGTATCGTTCTTGGAAAATAAACCGACTTTTTCCAGTAGCTTCATGCGGCGATCATCGGTGCCGAGCGCATCTTTCAATGCATTGAAACCATCAGGCGCATACCCAATCGAAAAACGCGCGCGGTTTTCAGCATCGACACCGCGTTTATCTAGATACGACTGCGCAGTGGAATTTAGCGCGAGTTGTTTTTGAAAAAACTGCGCTGCAGCATCTAGCGCTGCATACAAATCCTTCGACTCGCCCGATTCATTTCGTGAACGTGTGTCTTTCGGGATTTCCATGCCAACGCGCTTGGCAAGTTCCTCGACCGCATCCATGAATTCCAGACGATCGTAATTCATCAGGAAGGCGATGGCAGTTCCGTGTGCGCCACAACCAAAGCAATGATAGAACTGCTTAGTCGGACTCACGGTAAAACTCGGTGAGCGCTCGTCGTGAAACGGGCAGCGTGCAGAATATTCACGGCCCTGACGTTTTATTGGAATGCGTGATCCAATCAGCTCGACCACATCGGTACGGGCTAACAGGTCGTCAATAAAAGCATCGGGAATTCGGGCCATCCGCATAGTTTGCCATGGCTGTGCGCTTTTCCGATCATTGGCGTTCAAAGGCCTTGGGAAATAACGCTTTTGCCCCGATAATAAGAGAATGAATGACACACCTGAACAGCGCGGTTTTGTATTTCCCGGCACGCTTGAAATTAGTGTGATGGGCCCGGCCGATGTGGCACTGGAAGTGCTGATATTGAAAACCCTGGAAGCGATGAGTATTACTGCGCATCCAGAGACCTTGCGAATCAAGCCGTCGACTAAAGGCAATTATGTTTCAGTCACCGTGTCTTTCGATGCCAGGAATCGCGAAGAATACGATGCCGCGCATGATGCGTTGAGAGAGCTACCGGAAGTTAAGTGGACGCTGTAGCAGTTTGCGCTGAACAGTCCCCTCACCCGTGCTTTTGCGGGGGAGGGCTAGGGTGGGGGCAAAAAAATTCGGTGGGGTCAAAAAACATGCGAGATTCCTGGTTCGAGACGGCCCTCGATCTTTGATCTCAATACCTCCTCACCACGAACGGTATTTTTGATAAATGAATGATAGTTTGCCCTGGATTATCCGCGACCTCGGCCGTCAGGCCTTTGTGCCGGTATGGCCAGCGATGGAGCGCTTCACCGACACCCGTGCCGATCACACAGTCGATGAACTTTGGTTGGTCGAACACGATTCGGTGTTTACTTTGGGTCAAGCCGGCAAGCCGGAGCATGTATTAGTGCCTGGCGATATTCCGGTTATTCAAACCAATCGTGGTGGGCAGGTCACGTATCACGGGCCCGGCCAAATCGTGGCGTATCCATTGGTAGATTTACGCCGGATTGGCATTGGGGTGCGCGAGTTTGTCTGCCGGATTGAACAGGCCATGATTGATACGATGGCAGTCTGGAGCATTGAAGCTGTACGTAAAGACGGCGCGCCAGGTGTTTACGTGAACGGCGAGAAGATCGGCGCTCTGGGGCTTCGGGTGCGTCGCGGCTGCACCTTCCACGGCTTGGCATTCAATATCAATATGGATCTGGAGCCGTTTTCTCGCATCAATCCCTGTGGCTATGAAGGTCTGCAAGTCACCTCGATGATAAACTGCGGTGGCACGGGTGACTTGGCTTTGGTAAAAGCCGAACTGGTGAAACAGATGGCGAAGCAATTGAATTTATCGCCGGATTTTACTCAAGGATTGCCCGATCTTTCTCAACCGATATTCAAAGAACCTGAAAATGTCTGACGCTAAAACTATTCCGCTGACGGTCATTAATTCCTTGCAAGAAGGCGTCAAGCAATTGGGCGAAAATAAAATCGCCCGCAGTCCGGTGAAATTTGAAGTCGCGCCGGTATTGCGCAAGCCAAGTTGGATTCGCGTTCGCATTCCTTCGGGCAATGCGGTTGAAAAACTGAAATCGAAATTGCGCGACAACCGTCTTGTCACCGTTTGTGAAGACGCCAGTTGCCCGAATATTCACGAATGTTTTAGTCATGGCACGGCCACTTTCATGATTTTAGGTGCCATTTGCACGCGTCGTTGCTCGTTCTGTGATGTTGCGCATGGCCGCCCTAAACCGCCGGATGCCAGCGAGCCGATGAATCTCGCCCGCACGGTGGCCGATATGGGCATGCGTTACGTTGTTATCACTTCGGTCGATAGAGATGATCTGCGTGATGGCGGCGCACAACATTTTGTCGATTGCATTCGTGAAACACGAGCATTGAGCCCAACGATAAAAATTGAAATTCTGACACCGGATTTTCGCGGCAAAGGCCGCATGAAACGCGCGCTCGAAATTTTAGCCACCAACCCGCCGGACGTGTTCAATCACAATCTTGAAACGGTGGTCGAGTTATATCCGAATGTTCGTCCGGGTGCTGATTATCAATGGTCACTGGATTTATTAAAAAAATTCAAAGCACAGCATCCCTACGTACCGACCAAATCCGGCATTATGTTAGGACTAGGTGAAGAGAAAGATCAGGTGCTCGGCGCCATGCGCGATTTACGTGCGCACGACGTCGACATGATTACGATTGGACAATACTTGCAACCGA
>JAYUUM010000158.1:0-10542 GCA_043754555.1 Arenimonas sp.
GAAGGCATTCCCGAGCACTGTTCCTGAAACGAAGTCCGCTATTGTCGCCGCAGCCGCATTTCGAGTCAATTCCAAAGATTGAAAAAGTTCGCGGGTCGGCACGCTAACCCCCGAATCGACCAATAAATACGCGGCTCGTGGCAGATTTAACGGCGATAATTTTTCGCCCACTCCTTCGGCCCAAGCGCTATAACCCCGGATAAAAACCGGCACATCTGCGCCAAGTTGCAAACCCAGCATGGCCAGTTCGTCATTGTTCAAACCCACTTGCCATAGAGAGTTCAAGACAAGCAACACCGTTGCCGCATCGGACGACCCGCCGCCGAACCCTCCGCCAAGTGGAATGCGCTTGCTCACTGCTAACTCCGCACCCTGTTTAATATTGGCTTTGCTCTGCAGAATTTTTGCTGCGCGAACAATTAAATCATTGGCTTCATCAACACCGTAATCGTCAATGCCTGCACGGATTATCTGATCATTTTCACGAAGTCGGACATGAACACAGTCACCCCAATCCAGTAATTGAAAGACGGTTTGTAAATCATGGTAGCCGTCACTACGCTGGCCAGTAATTTGTAAGAATAAATTTATTTTTGCCGGTGCCGACCAACTGCTCCAGCCATCAGCTTGCGAAAACTCAGCCACGTTATTCCCAAGACTCAATTTGCAGACGGACACTGGCATTTTTGCCATCGCTGCTGGAATTGGCGAATACTTTCATCGGCATGGGTGTTACCGCGGCATTCCAATCGCGATAATCCACCAGCCAGCCATTTTCGCGAAATTGTGCAGGCAAGCCGGCGGGGCCGAAGTTGATACGGGTCGCACTGTTGGTGCGCATGCCGCGAAGCCAAAGCTGCATGTCTTTAAATGGAACCCGCCAG
This sequence comes from Arenimonas sp., assembly GCA_043754555.1. Lineage (GTDB taxonomy): Bacteria > Pseudomonadota > Gammaproteobacteria > Xanthomonadales > Xanthomonadaceae > Arenimonas. The sequence goes on from JAYUUM010000158.1 coordinate 885, forward strand.
CCAGTGACCTGCTGTAGCACCACTTCTGCGCTATCACCTTCGAGCATCACGATACCAAAGCCTTCCAGCTGCACTTTTTTGTTGACGCTGCGCAATCGATATTTTTGATTGGTGATCGGCAGAGAAATTACGATATCGAATTGTTCGCCGCTTTGCCGCCAATGTATTTTCACGGTGCCCGCCTGCTTACCATCACTGATCGCAATTCGCCCGCGAAAGCTCCACTGATTTTGTGTCTGCAAAGCCAACTCGCGTTCGGCCTGGCGCAGTGAATAATTCACGTCAGTCGAAGGTTTTACTTCGGGCTGGCAAGCAGTAATTAAAAGACAGAATATTATAAAAATAATTTTTTTCATGGTGAATAATTTTTCATGGCTTATATTTTTTCTTTAGGACAGGCCAAAGCGCATATTGCGGGTCAATGGTTTGACCTACCGACCATATTTTTCGTGCTTCATCTTTGCGCCCAATAGCCCAATACAACTCCCCTAGGTGCGCGGCAATTTCAGCGTCTTTGGATTTGCTCCAGGCCTTCTCGAGCCAGTGCTGGGCATCAACATACTTGCGCTGCATTAATTTAACCCAGCCTAAGCTGTCCATGGTGGAAGCCGAACCTGGCCGAAGTTTCAAGGCTTTTTCTATGAAAGGTAGCGCTTGTGCATATTGCTTTTTATGTTGCGCCAATGTGTAGCCGTAAGCATTGAGTGCTTCGGCATTTTGATTATTGTCGTCAATTATTTTTTTCAGGTCTTTCAGAGCAGCATCTATCCGGTTTTGACTGGCGTGTTGCATAGCACGGCCATACAGCAATAAAGGGTCCGCTTCAAAAATCGCCAACCCTCGCTGCAAAACTTTCATTGCCTGCGAGTCTTTATTTTGCTTTGCCCACAGATCGGCTTCAATCAAATAGCTATCGCGGATGTATTCACCATCGGCATTAGTATCTTTTTGTAATGCATGCAATTGGTTTAAGGCTTCGTTCCATCGGTTCTGTTTCAGCAACATAATCGGAAGCCGTAACTGTGCCCGCTCACGTTCCGGGCTTGCGCTTACCCCGCGATACCAGCGTTCTGCATCGGCCCAACGTCCGTTCGCATCTGCTAATTGCCCAAACAAGAGTTGCAGTTTTTGACTTGGCTGTTTTTGTTGTTGCGACAAACTGGTATAGAAATTTTCTATGGAGTCGCGCTGCCTCGCCTCTAAAAGCAAACGTCCACGCATTACCCAGGTGTTTTCATCTTGCGGTCCGTTGGCAAGATATTTCTCTGCATCCGACCAGGCTTGCAGTTGCGTTAATTCGGCCAAAACAGTTTGTTTTACCCAGTTATTTTGTGGCTGCAAAATACTGGCTCGCTGTACCATTGCCAATGCAGTAACTTCATCGCCTTTTATTCGTAGTGCCGACGCCCCAATCACTTGCGCACGTGCATCATCGGGAAACTTAAACGCAATTTTTTCGCTTAGTATTTGCGTCGCAATCGGTTCATCCAATGCTTCTGCCAAAAACAATAATTGAATCCAAATCTGCACGTTGTCTGGCATTGCTGCGTTCTTGGCGATATCACGCAAAACCGCCCGCGACATCACGCCGCCATCTACCTTTTCTGTGCGTAAAACCTCGAACAACGGGTTGGTATATTCCGGCGTACCGTAGTTGAGCAATTTGCGCGAAAAAATGAACGCGGCCTCGGCTTCTCCAAGCTGCATGGATAAACGCAGATTCATGGCCCACATGGCAGCCGAATCTGGTGACAGAACACGCCAGCGTAACAATGTTTTGCGCGTAAGCTCGGTCATTCTTACGCTCATCGCCAAGTTGGCAGCGCGTTCGGCTAGGTTTGCATCGTCACTTAGCTGCGCCGCTTTGCTGTATTCGAGTGCTGCGGTCTTGATATCCTTGTTTTGCAGGGCATATTCCGCCGCCATCACTGCCGCGACTGTCTGGCTTTTTTCATCGAATAAGGGGTCGGCCTGCAAGGGCGCTGATAGCAGCAAAAGCCCGAGTACGAACACTCGAAAAATCATTGGAACACCAATACGTTAGAATAGACGGCACCTACCCAATAGCATAACCCAGCATCGTCCATTCATGCCCTTCATCGCGCTCGGTCTAAATCATCAAACAGCACCGATTGCCCTGCGCGAAACGGTGGCGGTAGAAGCTGGGCAGCTACCCGACGCATTGAAAACCATACAGGCGCTGAACGGCGTTCACGAGTCCGCCGTGCTTTCGACCTGCAATCGCACCGAAATTTACGCGCACATCGACATTGGCGCAGAAGCGCAATTACTGCAGTGGCTTTCGCAGCAACACGGGCTTTCGGCAGATTCCCTACAAACGTATTGTTATCAACATCACGATGCACAAGCGGTTAAGCACTTATTTCGGGTCGCGGCAGGCCTGGACTCCCTGATTTTGGGTGAACCGCAAATTTTAGGGCAGGTCAAAATGGCCTGGCAGGCGGCCCGCGATGCCCAGAGCGTCAACGGCATGCTCGATCGCTTGTTCCAGCAAACTTTTTCAGTCGCCAAACGCGTTCGTACCGATACCCGTATCGGTGCGCATCCGGTGTCAGTCGCTTTTGCGGCGGTGCGGATGGCGCAGCGTTTGTTCACCGAAATGGACCGCGCCGCAGTTATGTTGATAGGCGCCGGCGACACTATCGAGTTGGCAGCGCGGCATTTGAGTGATGCAAAAGTAAAACGATTATTGATTGCCAACCGCACTCTGGAACATGCGCAAGTACTGGCATCACAACATGGCGGAGTTGCGCTGCCCCTGCATGATATTGATCGGCATTTATCCGAAGCCGATATCATCATCAGTGCCACTGCAAGTCGCGCACCTATCTTAAACAGACAAATGATCCAGACCGCATTAAAGGCACGTAAACATAAGCCAATGTTTCTGCTCGACCTGGCGGTACCTCGCGACATTGCCGCCGACGTGGCCGAATTACCCGACGTTTACCTTTACACCGTCGATGATTTGGAACGGGTGATCGAAGACAACCGGGCTTCGCGACGCGAAGCGGCCTGCGAAGCAGAAGTCATCATAGATTTGCAGGTACAACATTTTGTCGCGTGGTCACAAGCCCAGGGAAATCAAAACGCATTAAAAAAACTGCGTTCCAGCGGTGAACAAACACGGGATGCTTTGCTCGAGCAAGCACGCGAGCAACTGGCTAATGGCCAAGACCCTAAAATAGTGCTGGAGTTACTGGCGCACCAACTTACCAACAAGCTATTGCATGCACCAAGCGCCGCGCTGAGGCAAGCGGCCTTGCGTGGCGATGCTGATTTATTACGTGCCGCCGAAAAACTGTATTCCAACGATACTCAAGAAAGCCAAAAGTGAATCAAGATCAATGACCCCTAGCCTGTTGCGAAAACTGGAAATTCTAGCCGAGCGTTACGAAGAAGTCGGGCATTTGCTGTCCGATGTTTCGGTTATCAACGACAACCAAAAATTCCGGGCGCTATCGAAAGAATATTCACAGCTGGAACCGGTCGCCAATAATTTAGCGTTATACCGGAATGCTCAGCAAGACTTGTTGTCGGCCGAGCACATGCGCAACGACCCGGAAATGCGGGAATTGGCCGACGAAGAAATTCCCGCGACGCAGGCGCGTATTAGCGAACTCGATGAGCAATTATCCTTATTGCTAATACCTAAAGACCCACGCGATGACGCCAATTTATTTCTTGAAGTTCGTGCCGGTACCGGCGGCGATGAAGCCGCTATTTTCGCCGGTGATTTATTTCGCATGTATGCCCGCTATGCTGAAAAGAAACGCTGGTTAGTTGAAATAGTGTCCGCCAGTGAAGGCGAGCATGGTGGCTACAAGGAAATAATTGCGCGTATCGAAGGCAAAGGCGCTTATTCAAAATTCAAATTTGAGTCCGGCACTCATCGCGTGCAGCGAGTTCCCGACACCGAAACCCAGGGCCGCATTCATACCTCCGCCGCTACGGTCGCAATATTGCCCGAGCTAGAAGAAATTGACGAAATTGAAATTCGTCCCAACGATTTGAAAGTCGATACCTTTCGTGCATCGGGAGCAGGCGGACAACACGTTAACAAAACCGATTCTGCGATTCGCATTACGCATTTGCCGAGCGGTTTAATTGTCGAGTGCCAGGACCAGCGCAGCCAGCATAAAAATCGTGCACAGGCATTGTCATTATTGAAATCCAAATTATATGAAGCCGAAGTCAGCAAACAGCAAGCCACGCAGGCACAAGCGCGGCGTTTGCAAGTCGGCAGCGGCGATCGGAGCCAACGCATTCGCACTTATAATTTTCCGCAAGGTCGCATTACCGATCATCGTGTCGATGGCTTGACCTTGTACGCCTTGCCACAAATTATTGCCGGCGATATGGATGAGTTAATCAACACCCTCACACGCGAAAGCCAGGTTGACGAGTTAAAGATTTTGACGGAGGCCGCATGAGTGCCGCAACAGAATTCATTGCCTTGAATCTTTGTGTTTTGACGGTATCTGATTCGCGCACGCTTGAAAACGATAGCTCGGGCGATTTTTTATGTGGCGCATTAAAAGAGCACGGCCATTATTTATTTGATCGCGCGTTGCTACCAGACAATAAATATTTGCTGCGTGCCAAGCTGTCTAACTGGATTGCCGAAGAAGCTATTGATGGCGTGCTGGTTAATGGCGGCACCGGTTTTACTGGCCGCGACTCGACGCCGGAAGCCATAAAGCCATTGCTTGATAAAGAAATGCCGGGCTTTGGCGAAATGTTTCGGGTCTTGAGTTTCGATGAAATTGGTACCTCGACTTTGCAATCACGAGCTTTTGCCGGCCTGGCTAACAATACCTTTGTATTCTGTTTGCCAGGCTCTACATCGGCTTGTAAAACTGCTTGGGAAAAACTGATTCGCGCACAATTGGATTCACGTACGAAACCTTGCAATTTGGCTAATTTGAGGCCACGGTTGCGGGAATGATTGTTACGCTTTTTGTGGGAGCTGCTTTAGCGGCGATAAGATATATGAGCTGCCATTTGATTCCTTTCGAAGACGGAACCATTTAATCGCTGCTAAAGCAGCTCCCACAATAAATTCAACACATCTCAACGGAGCTCATGATGAAAACCAAAGACTACGAAAAAGCACTGGAACCTTTGCAAATTGAGTTGAATCAGGTGGCGCGTTGGTTACAACACACTGGCAAACGGGTATTGGTCATTGTGGAAGGTCGTGACACCGCAGGCAAAGGCGGTGTGATCAATGCAATAACTTCCTGCCTGCCGCCACGCCATTGCCGCAGCGTGGCCTTGTCGAAACCCAGCGAGACTGAAAAAACCCAGTGGTATTTTCAGCGTTATATTGCGCACTTGCCATCCGCAGGCGAAATGGTTTTATTCGATCGCTCCTGGTACAACCGCGCTGGTGTCGAGAAAGTCATGGGCTTTTGTACGCCTGAGCAAGTCACGCAATTTCTGAAGCAGGTGCCGACTTTCGAAAAAATGCTGGTTGATGAGGGCATTTTATTATTCAAGTACTGGCTGGCAGTTGATCAGGAAGAACAGGAAGAGCGTTTTGCCGAGCGCGTGAAAGACCCGACCAAACGCTGGAAACTTTCGCCGATCGATGTGAAAGCGAGAGAAAAATATGCCGAGTACGGCAAGGCACGCGATGAAATGTTTACTGCAACCCACAGCAAGCTTGCACCGTGGACCGTAGTGGACTTTAACAGTCAAAAGCAAGGTCGCATTACCATGATCCAGGATCTATTAAAGCGTATCCCGGACCACAAATTACCCGATGCTGAAATTGATTTTCCGCCGTTGAAAGACAAACTTGGCAAGGAAAAATTCACGACTTCGGTAAAACCGATTAAATAATTTCAGCTGTAGGAGGGCCCTTGGGCCCGAAGCATCCGAATGATTGCGAAGAACAAAACATTTGATGCAGACAGTTGCTCTCAAAAAATCATCGCAATACGCTCGGGCCCAAGGGCCCTCCTACGAAACATGCTTTATTTTTTTGGGCCGATTACTTTTTCTAGATCTTCCAAAGTTACCGGGCCTAAAAATTTACTCGCGACTTTGCCATCGGGGGCGATGACGTAGGTCAGCGGCAGGCCGACGGGCGTATCGAAATCGGCTGGCGGGCTGTAAACATCCAGAATGGCCATCGGGTAGTTAATCGGAATAACTTTCAGGAATGCGTCCATATCGGCGCGTTCAATTTCTTCATATGCCAAGCCGATAAAATCGATGTCGTCACGTTGCTTGTCGAGTTTATTGAAATCGGGAATTTCTTTTTTGCAGGGTTCGCACCACGTTGCCCAAAAATTTACCACAACCCATTTACCGCGATGATCAGCAAGTGTGTAGGCTTTACCATCGTAAGTCGTCACTTGCAGCGTCGGTACTTCCGGTTTTGTCGCCGATGTTGCCGGCGCTTTAGCCGCCGTCGCCTTAATCTCCGGCGCGGGTGGCGCTACGATTGCCGTGTCTTGTTTATTACAGGCACTAATGCAAAGTATTAGTGCAATCATCAATCCGATTTTATTTATCACGCGGGCTGTCCTTTTTTGCTGTCATAAAACTACCGATACTTCGAGCAAGTGGCTCACTGAGTGGTTCTTTTAAATGTGCCAAAGCGTCAATTGCGGCTTTGCCATACACATCCTCACTACCTGGCAAGCTGACGTTCTTGCTTGGGATACGCAAATTTAGACGCTCATACAGTTCATTGAGTGATACTGCATCCAGATCGCGCGTTAATATCCAGCCACCATTTTCGCCACGCATGACAATATGCAAACTGGACAGGCCCGATAACAATTGTTGCAACAAATCGTCGGTCATCATGGGTTCGATTTTTTGCATCTCTTGCAAATGCAATCCATGGCCAGTACCACGACAAGCGTTTAAGCGTCCCAATAAACGTAAATAGGCGTAAAACTCCTGACCCACAGGCAGTCGATGTATTTTCGCCTGATAACGAAACGCCGACATGCTTGCCGCGACCGATGCACCAAATAAAATTACCACCCAACTGAAATACAGCCAGAGCATAAATATCGGAATTAAAGCCACGGCCCCATACACTTGTTCAAACGATGTGTTACGCACATAACTGGTGAAGCCGAATTTAAGCAACTCAAATAGCAATGCTGCCAGCAGACCCGCAGCCAACGCAAACCGAAGTGGCACCCGCCTGTGAGGAATCAACCAATAGGCGCAAGTCATCGCAAAGAACTCGATTAAAAACGGCGACCAGCGCAATAAAGTCGTGCTAAGCCCCTCTGTTCTCATGCCAGACAATTCTGCATACGCCAACAAACTCGCCGACGCCGAAATAGCTGCCACAGTCAGAATCGAGCCCAAGGTCAATAACGTCCAATACAGCAGAAAACGGGTGAACTTTGGCCGAATGGTTGGCACTCGCCAAATGCGATTGAATGACTGCTCAATGCTCCACATTGTGACTAGCACTGATATCAGCAATGCGGTAATGCCAGCCACTGTCAGCGTTTTGGTCGATGCCGAAAAACCCATCAGATACTCTTCGACCTGTCGTGCGGAACTAGGGACGAAATTACTAAAGACAAAATTGATCAGTGTGGCAGTCCATTCATCAAATACCGGAAATGCTGACATTACGGCCAAAAAGACGGCACTGAGCGGTACGATGGCGAACATAGTGGTGTACGCCAGTGCTCCGGCCGATGCAAAAAGCTCATCATCAATAAAGCGTTTAGTGATAAAACGCGAAAAACTTTGCAAGCGATACCAATCGGTTCGGCTTAGCCATCGCTTTACTGTGTCTATAAGTGTCATACGGCAAGATTAACAGACTGCCGTGAGGCTGGCCCATAGGTTAGGCTACGCAGATTGCTTTGGAGCACGTATGCAAGAGATTCTGATTTTATATTATTCACGTGGCGGCTCGGTCGCTGCATTAGCGAGGCAAATAGCCCGCGGTGTTGAAGAAGCGGGCTTGCAGGCACGTTTACGGACCGTTCCCGCCGTTGCACCGACAACCCAAACGACGACCGCCGCCGTGCCTGAGGACGGCGCACCCTATGTCGAGAAAAAGGATCTAGATGAATGTTCAGGTTTGATCCTGGGCAGCCCGACAAGATTCGGCAATATGGCGGCGCCGGTGAAATATTTTATCGATACGCTGGGTGCCGAATGGGCCAGTGGCACCTTGGTGGGCAAGCCTGCGGCAGTCTTCACCTCCACTGCCAGCATGCATGGCGGCCAGGAATCAACACTATTATCGATGATGACGCCGCTGTTGCATCACGGCATGTTACTGGTCGGCATTCCGTTCACCGAATCGGCACTTTCGACTACGCAAACCGGCGGCACGCCTTATGGTGCGAGACATGTTGCTGGTGCTGAGGACAATGCAAAATTAAGTACCGACGAGATGCAACTGTCGCGTGCGCTAGGCAAACGCGTGGCAGAAATCGCAAGGAAATTGAACGTATGAGTTTGTCAAAACGCTGGACGGCACTCGGCATTTTTGCATTATTTGTTTATCAGGGATTTTGGCATTATTGGATAGCACCACCGGAAACTGCGGCCCCATGGTTAGTCACGTTGCTGTTTGCACTACCCTTAATTCCGGTTTGCATTTTGGTATTGTTGAAACATCGTACATTCGCTTTTTGGGGCGGCACACTCGGCCTATTTTATTTTAGTCATGGCGTGATGGAAGCCTGGACCGTGCGAGAAATTTGGCCGCTAGGTGTTGGTGAAGTGATCATCAGTGTCTGGGTTATCATTGCCGCCAGTTGGGACGGAATGAAGGCGCGTTTCGCTAAAAAAACAACAGAAAAGACTGGCTAGGCAATCTTTGATCAACTCGTAGGAGCCTTCACGAGCGCGATAGGCCTGCAACGCAAGTCAATAGTTCGTGATCCACACTCACATCAGAATGACGTTTTATTTTATTGATATTGCAGAGTTTAGATTTTTCGCGCTCGTGAGCGCTCCTACGCCGGGCATGAAGCTGGCATGTCGCAGGATTATAGGCAAGATTGGCTATAATTAATTTGGGCGGTTACATATTTTTCAGGAATTGGCACAGGAATCTGCAATGGAAGAATTATTAATTGTCACCACCGGCGGCACCATCGATAAAATTTATTTCGATGACAAGTCCGACTACCAAGTGGGTGACCCGCAAATCGGCGGCATTCTGCGTGAGCTGGGCGTGGCGTTTCGTTTCACTGTGATTCCGATCATTCGCAAAGACTCCTTGCATATCAACCAGGAAGATCGCGAATTGTTGCGTGCCACTATTGCCGCACAAACTGCCCAGCATGTACTGGTGACCCACGGTACCGATTCAATGGTTGAAACTGCAAAAGTTTTGGCTTCGATTGAAAATAAAACTATTGTCCTGACGGGAGCATTAAATCCGGCAAGATTTCGTGGCTCCGATGCCGAGTTCAATATCGGCACTGCTGTAGGTGCCGTGCAATCGCTACCGCCCGGTGTTTATATAGCGATGAACGGCCGGATATGGAATCCGGCGAAAGTGAAAAAGAATGTGGCGGCAAATCGGTTTGAACCGATCTGATTCAAATTATGATTATTTTGTGGAGCTGGTTTATCCGTAGGGGCGCCTGCTTGCCGCGCCCGCTTCTGCTAGTAAAATCAAGAGCGG
>JAYUUM010000159.1:0-10500 GCA_043754555.1 Arenimonas sp.
TCCCCTTGTCTATGCAGCATCACTGATTGAAATCAGGTGCTCGGATACCATCCAATATTCGAAAAGGTAAGCTAGGGGCACACTCTACGTCACAGACTCTAAGTCTCAGGTCGGGCACGTGCTCACCTAGCTTGGGTGTGGCAAGGGTAGCTAACCATCGCCACGAGAGAGATACAAGGTCGGGCCCCGGCCCGACGCTCATAGGTTGCGAAATTGTATTGTCGGGCCAGGACCGACGCTTTTGCCCATTGCGAGATTAAATTGTCGGGCCAAGGCCCGACCTACGAATGTTTAATCACCATATAAAAAATGGTCTCTCGATGATCACATCGACATCGCGGCGTTCAGGCCATAAATAAACGACATCAGCACTTAAAATGGGGTAGCGATAATCATAATCGCCAATCTTGCCATTTTCGAATTTATCAATGGCTCCAGTGATGGTAATTTCACGCCCGGCTTTAAAAACATCGGGGTCATAAAAACCATTACGACACGCAATAAAACGGCCTTCGCTTTTATCCAATTTTTGTGGTCTGGCGCCGTTGCTTAAATACAGGCCAACAATTTCAAAACAGGTACGGTCGGTTTTATTATTGACCGCTACGATACGACCACCCCAGCGAACTTTTGCATTTACGGTATTTTCTTTTGATGCTTGCGCTGGCGATAAATTGGAGAACTCGCCACGTAACGGTTTTGGACCGGTGACGCAGGCACTTAGCAAACAGGCTGTTAAAACAGATGTTAAAACAATGATAGTAGTTCGCATAAAAGATCCTTGGTAAGTCTAGCCCAGTCTAAATTTGCGCAAATCGGTGACAAGCTGTTTAATTTCACCGGCATCAAATTTCCAGTTTTCGTAGCGCCATTGAGTGTAGCGCGCACACAGCTGTTTGATACGATCGGCCGACTCTGGCGTTTTGCTTCTGTAAAGCTCGGCGATACGTTCAGCAAAGTGACTGGCCGGTTCATGGCTAAGTTTATTATGAGTTTTCCTGCGCATTTGCTTGATAAATACGCGCCATGCGCGTTCAACCGCGTGCAAATTTTCTCGACGTTGGCGCAATAAAAGCAACATCGTGAAGGCTAATGCTATGCTTGCGCCAATCAGAAAAATAAAGGTCATTTGTTTGGCGTCGTCGGTATTAAAGCCCAGTGGACGCAGTAGATTTTTTTGACGTTTGCCGTTGTAGCCCAACACCAATTCATTCCAGCTGCGACGTAGCCAATCGCTGGTTTCAAAGGTAGAGCTAAAAAATGATTCGGCAAAATTTTCCGAGCCTGCAAGATCATCTACCGTGTCAAGAATATTCCCTGGCGCCACCGCGGCGGTTGGGTCAACGCGTACCCAGCCGCGGCCGTTAACCCATATTTCATTCCAGGCGTGGGCGTCTTTGCCATAGAGCATCCAGTAGTCACCGACTTGATTGAAATCACCGCCAACAAAGCCGGTGACAACACGGGCTGGAACTCCCGCCGACCGCATAAAAACAGCGAACGATGAACTAAAGTGCTGGCAAAAACCGCGTTTGGTATTGAATAAAAAATCATCAGCACTGTCGCGACCGAGCAGGGGTGCGTCAAGAGTGTATATAAAATCTTTTTGAATCCAGGTATTAAAGCGATTGGCCAGTGCAATGGGATCCGGGTTTTCACTAAACCATTGCTGCGCCAGTTCACGTGTTCGCGGGTTTAACTCATTTGGCAAGCGTAGCGTAATAATGCGGGTTAACTCGTCCAGCGGCTCCACAAATTTTGGTTGTAACGATGATGTTGCTTGATAGCGCTGAACGGAATTAACCGGCTCTTGGACTAATGCGGTAAATTCGTAGGTGAGTCTGGCGTTTTCAGGCGCTGTTGTTGGCAAATCAAGCACTAACAAATCCGTAGTTGAAGTCGGCTCAAGCATCACCTCATAAGCAATGGCATTGGCATCTTTTTGCAAAGCCGGGCGCTCGCGGACTTTGGCTCCCTGGTCGCGAATCCATGCACTGCCATCAAAATGGGTGAGTAACGGGCCGCGCCAATACATTTGATTTCGACCCGGTGTGGCGCCAAGAAATTTGGCACGGATGACGATGCTATCGTCAGCCAATTTATCGAGCCACTCGCTCGGCTCCATGCGGTCACCAAGTCCTTTGCCAACCGTCGCATTTTTCGGTAATCCCCAGAGTGGCGTGGATAATCTGGGGAAAAGCCAAAAGCCAACTAGCGCCAGAGGAAGTGCCACAAGCGTTGCACTGGCGGCAGACTTTAATGAACTTCGCCACGGCAAACTGGCGCCTTGGGCTAGTGCAGAAAATGCCATCATGCTCAATAAAAATGCGGCTACGCTTAAGCCTAACGTGAGCGGCCCCTGATCTTGCAAAAATGCAGCAAATGGTGCGAATAGAGAAAAACCGAGCAGGCTTTTTGCATCGCGTTGGCTATGGGTCTCGAAAGGTTTTAGTGCGAGCATGGCTAACAAGCCGGCACTGGCAGCGTCGCGACCAATACCAAAGTTATAACTGGTCATTACTGTAGCGCCGAGCAAGGCGACTAAGGCAATGCGCAGGATTCCAGGCAATTGTTTCGGATAAAAAAATGCAAGCGCCAGCGTAATGGCAAGCACCGCCATCAAAATATTCGGTAGTTGCAGCAGCATGGGCGCACAGCAAATTATGCTCGCGAACAAACAAATCTTTCTTTGACTCAAATTAATGGATTTAGACATGTTGGATAGAGGGCATCAAGGCCAAGGCACGAAGACAGGCGTGACGCTGTTCCAGGCCACTGCCGCTGGCAAAAAACTCCTGTGGCAGACGTAGCGAATATCGGCAGTTACTTTGTTCCGCACTAACTACCCAGCGCGCCAATCTCGAGATGCGTGCTTCGTAAGGCAAAGCATTGAGTGAAAACCAATCAAGTTGAACTTCTTTTGCCGTTTGAGTTTCGTATTCGCGGACAAGTAAATTCTCACCACGAGCGGAAGCCTTCCAGGCAATTTGTTTCTTGGCGTCGCCGTGTCGATACTCACGCAGTTGATGCAAGTGTTCGCCTTGCGAATGCATACGCGCTTGGCCACCTTCGCCTTGGGCTTCAGGTAGCGCGGGTGCCTGTGCTTCAAGTGCCGGATAAACCAGTAAATGAGCATCAGGTCGCAGCCAGCTCCATGCGCGTGCAAGGCCTAACGGGCGAATCGTACTTAAACGCATTCTGCCCGGTTGCATCCAGCCACGTTGTATAGCGGGTATGGCCAGGCTTATTTCGATTTGTTCGCGCGCGAGTAAATCAAATTTCTCTTCAGAATCGCCACAAACCAATTCCAAACCCTGCCGGTCGCGTGCACCTTTGGCTTCAAATCGGATGCGTAATTGCATGATTTGCCCAACATGTACAGGCTCCGCATGCAGTGCTTTTATGCATAAACCAGAGAGTAATAAATGCGCATGTACCAGGCTATTGTGGGCAGCAGCGGCAATAATAAAAGCAAGAAATATAGCCGGATTATTATTGTAGTTTAGTGCCCCGAGTAATAGGACGGCGATAACACCACTTATAAATAAGCCAAAGCTGGTCGGCAAAACATAGATTCGGCGACGATTGATTTCTACCGGCAATGATTCAGGTTTTTTGGGTCGAATAAACGCCCAGCGCGCAGCACGATCGCCAAAGCGTTCAACGACATCCTTGCTATTATCCGAGGCCATTAATCAACGGGCACTGCGGTCAAAATACTTTGGCAGAGCATTTCCCGAGAGTCCGCTTCGGCCTCGGGCACTAAGCGGTGTGCAGTGACGGCGACAAATAAAGTTTGCACATCGACGGGCAATGCATGCTGACGGCCCTGCAGCAAGGCATAAGCCTTTGCACCATGCAAAAGCGAAAGCCCGGCACGTGGTGACAAACCAACACGCACACCCTTGTGACGCCGACTTTCGGCCATCAATGCCTGGACGTAATTAATCAATGCAACGCTCGCATGCACTTGCGTTACGGCGTGCTGTAGCGAGAGCAATTGAGCATGCGATAACTTTGGCGAAAGTTGTGCGATCAAATGGCGGCGGTCATCGCCTGATAACATTTCGCGCTCGGCATTGGTATCGGGATAGCCAAGTTTCAGGCGCAGTAGAAAGCGATCAAGCTGCGAATCGGGCAAAGCAAACGTGCCTGCCAAATCGACCGGATTTTGCGTTGCGATGACAAAAAATGGTTGCGGTAATTTATGGGTATGGCCATCAATACTCACTTGTTGTTCTGCCATGGCTTCAAGCAAGGCGCTCTGCGTGCGAGGTGGCGCGCGATTAATTTCGTCAGCTAACAGCAATTGAGTGAAGACCGGACCCGGATGAAAACGAAACTCATGCGTGGCCTGCTCAAAAATGGAAACGCCTAAAATGTCCGACGGCAACAAGTCGGCAGTAAATTGGCTTCTTTGAAAATCCAGACCCAAGCTTGCAGCCATGGTTCGCGCCAGTGTGGTTTTGCCCAGGCCAGGTAAGTCTTCAATCAACAAATGCCCTCCTGCAAGCAAGCAGGTCATAGCTAAACTGACCTCATGGCTTTTTCCAAGCACAATACTGTTGATCTGCGCTTTTGCGTCCAATAAAGCTTGGTGATGCAAGTCGGTTAGGATAGGCGTGCTAGCGGTAGCAGACATGGTGAGAGTTCCATTTGGCAATATCAAATCAATATTTACAGAATGCTGACATAAATGCGAGCGCATGGCGCGTGAAATTTTACCTGCTTTGGTCGCTTATGCTGTTGGTCAAATTATTATTGGCTTGGCAGCTGCAGTTATTTGGCGACGAAGCATTTTATGCCTGGGAAGCCGCCAAGCCGGCCTGGGCATACTCAGATTTGCCTGGAATGACCGCATGGCTAATTCGATTGGGCATTGAAGTGGGTGCTTATCATCCATTCTCCGCTCGATTAGCATTTGTATTGATCGGCGCATTGTTGCCGTTTTTGATTGTCCGAATTGCCAGGCATTTTTCGACTGAAATCCAGGCTTGGCAGGCGGGTGTGTTGAGTTGTTGTCTGCCTCTTTTAATACCGGTGGGTGTGTTGGCTTTGCCTGAAGCTCCCTTGTGTTTGGCAGCATTGCTATGTCTTGATGCGGCGCTCAGTCTGCTTAAAAAAATCAGCGGTATTGCATGCGTGCAATTAGCGTTAGGGTTGGTAATTGGTGCGAATACGCATTATCGTTTCGTGATTATTTTGCTGGCCGGTGCATTGGGTTTTATATTAGCGGGTGGTTGGCGCCATTATCGTGCCCCTAAAGTGTTGCTCGCTATTTTTATAGGCGCCTGTGCATGGTTGCCATTGTTTATATATAACCAACAGAACGATTTCTCCGGCTGGCAGTTTCAGTTTTATGAGCGCAATCCCTGGCAGTTTTCCAGCCGCGGTTTATTGCATGTGCCGCTTCAGGCAATAGTGACTACGCCCATTTTCTACGCAGCCTTATTATGGTGTTTGTGGTTTGTCTTTCGGTCCTGGCGGCAGGGTGAAAAAAAGATGGGCTTGATTTTTGCCGCCGCAGGCCTGCCGCTCATTTTGTTCGCAGGCCTCGCTTTTTTTGCCGATCAGGTTCGCACAAGTTTTCATTGGCCTTTGCTGGCCTATCTTCCATTAATAGCTGTATTGCCTTTTTTTCTCTCGGAAAAATTTCCGCAATGGCATATGAAAATACTTGGGTTTATTACGTTTAGCGGATTGTTTGGAGTTGTCATTGCGCTCGGCTATTTTTTAACCGCTATTGTGCCAAGTTTGACGGAAGCTTTGGTGGGCAAAAAATCCTATCCCGATAATTTTGTCGGTTGGAATGAAGTTTCAGCGGCTACAAAATCATTATTGAAAGAAGATGAAATTTTAGTAGCGGATAATTTTATGCTGGCTGCACAATTGCAATTTTCTTTTGCTGGAACCAAAAAAATTTACGTACTGGATCATCCACTAAACAAAAAACACGGGCGCGCGCGCCAACTACAAGATTGGCATGTTGATAGCGATGCATTGAAGGCTTTGGAAAAAGATACCCCGATGCTCATTGTGATTGAAGAAACCAACACAAAACAATGGTTGCGGGATCAGTGGCGCGCAAAGCTCTGCATGAAATTTAATAGCTTAAAGTTTGAAAAATTGGTTTATGGGCCAGGAAAAGGAAAAAGCTTTTCGATTTTTCGCGCGCGTCTTGGGGCGAATCCGGCAGTGTCTTGCGATTCGCGGATTAATGAATAGGGACTAGGGACATGAGGGTCGGGGCTAAACTTTCAACTTTTTTTTGGCTGTGTGGCTTTGCATTAACGTAGTGCATGACTGTGATGTCGTGCAAAGCCCCCAGCCTCCAGCCTCTAGTCCCAACGCTTAAAACAAATTCAAACCTGCTTGCCTTAGTGCTTTGCTCAAACTAATCAAAGGCAGTCCGATTAAGCCGGTCGGATCATTGGATTCAATCTTGTCGAATAAACTAATGCCGAGGCCTTCGGCTTTGAAACTGCCGGCGCAGTCGTAAGGCTGTTCTTTATGCAAATAACGTTCGACTTCACTCGCCTGTAATGGGCGAAAATGCACGGTAGTTACATCGGTGTGGGCAATAATTTTGTGCGGTTCCAGGCGCAAAAGGCAGAAAGCACTATAAAAATGCATGGTCTTGCCACTGGCGGCGCTGAGTTGGTCGGCGGCTCGTTCAAAGTTCTCGGGTTTTCCGATGGCTTGTCCATTAAGTTCGGCGACTTGATCGGAGCCGATCACCCAGGCGTGGGGGAAACTTTTTGCGATTGCACGTGCTTTAGCTTCGGCAAGTCGCTGTGCTAAATGCCGCGGGTTTTCATTAGGCAATGGTGTTTCGTCAACATCGGGTCTGGCGGTCTGGAAAGGCAAACCTAAACGGAGTAATAATTCACGGCGATAGCGTGAGCTCGAAGCCAGAATCAGGTTCATTCTTCGCTCCGGCGAAGACTGGCCGGTTCTCGCTCAGCAGCCTGCTCGGTGCTGGCAGTGGCTTGCACAAGTTCCGCGCCCGCGTTCTCGAGGGCTTGTAATTGCTCTGCGATGCGGTCGCGCGAGCGAGCGAGGGCGGTGCAGGCATTATCAATTTCGTGCTGGCTGGCTGTTTCGCTATGTTGTTGAATCCAAAGCCGATGTTGCAATAAATCGCGTTTGGCCGCCTTGGTTTTTTCCGAACTATCGAGTGCCGCAGTCGCGACTGCACCAATATCCGAGGGAACCCGACCCACCACGGTCTGCATGGCCTGCATCCGCTTTTGACTTAAATTAAGCAGGCGTTCCATGTCGTCGGCAAGGTCTAATAGACGAAAAAGCCCGTCGCTGCGGTGTTTTGCTTTGCCGCGCTGGTACCACAAGATCAGCGAAACAAGGATAATAAGGCCCAGTAAAATCGAAGATATCAACACAGGTTTTGTTCCCTTCAGTCAGCCTGCAGTCTGCAACAGCCCTTGAATCTGTGCAAACACCTGTAAGGGAAGGACTTTTTTGTTTGACAGTGGTACGCCTGATTCACTACAATTGCGCTCTTATGTCCGCAACTTTGCCCGCGATGCTTGATGTTTGGCGCATGGTTGCGACCGGACGACGTTTTGAAGGACTGCTTCCTTTAGCGAGTTTTCATCGACTAAAAAGCAGCTTAATGGATGTCGAAGGCGATTGTCATTATGTCGTCGAATTTGGGCGCGATGAACACGGTCAGCGTTATGTTGACCTGACACTTCAAGCACAAATGCCCCTGCAATGCCAAAGAACACTGGAGCGTTTTATTTATCCAGTGAACGTACAGCAGCGATTGGGACTGATCCGCGATGAAGCCGAAGAAGCTGCCTTGCTGCCCGATGTTGAAGCAGTATTAGTGGACGACAACGGTAATCTCAATCCGGCGGATTTGATCGAAGATGAGTTGATTCTTGCTTTACCCGTAGTACCGATTAACCCTGATTCCCAAGAGCTTGAGGCCGAGTGGCCTGAAGAACCCGAAGAATTGGAAGAAACCCCTAATCCTTTCGCCGCACTATCCGCGTTGAAAGATCTAAAACGATAGCTGCAAGTGTTGGAGAACTGAAATGGCCGTACAAAAATCCCGTAGAACCCCATCGACCCGTGGCATGCGCCGCTCGCACGACGCGCTCACCTCCAAGCTTTTGTCGATCGACAAAACCTCGGGTGAAACCCACATCCGTCACCATGTGACCAAAGACGGTTTCTATCGCGGACGTAAAGTTCTGCAAACCAAATCAGCAGTGGTTGAAGATTAATTAATGCCTTCGGGCATTTAATGAAGTTTCACCCCTAATGACGTTTAGACACGGCGGGCTTGCCCCGCCGTGTCTATTTGTGGAAGCTGACTTCCATCGAGATTTCTGCGGCAGCCATGCGCAATTCAATGCCATGGCTTTCAATTGGCAGATAAAAATCAAAAAACTCGTTTTTTCTATTCAAATTTATTCCGTAACAGGATAAAACAAAGCATACCCAATAGTATGGTAGTAGTATGGGAGGCTTGAACTTTTGAGGATGCGGCATGACTATTTATTCGCGACTTGCAGGTACCGGTAGTTATCTGCCAGAAAAAATTCTGACGAATGCCGATCTTGAAAAAATAGTCGATACCGATGACCAGTGGATTCGCGAACGTACCGGTATTCAAGAACGCCATATTGCCGCTGAAGGCGAAACCACCAGCCAAATGGGTTTCATAGCTGCGCAACGCGCTATGGAAGCGGCCGGTGTTACGGCAGCGGATCTTGATCTTATTATTTTGGGCACCACCACACCGGATTTTATTTTTCCATCCAGCGCCTGTTTGATCCAGGAAAAACTTGGCGCTTTGGGTATTCCCGCGTTCGATGTGAATGCCGCCTGTTCCGGTTTTGTGTTTGCACTGGGTATTGCCGATAAATTCATTAAAAGCGGGTCGGTAAAAACCGCCTTGGTGGTGGGTTCGGAAACGCTTACCCGCATGGTCGATTGGACCGATCGCAAAACTTGCGTGTTGTTTGGTGATGGCGCCGGAGCTGTGGTTCTCAAGGCAGATTCCGAAACCGGTATTTTATCGACTCACCTGCATGCCGATGGCAGCAAAAAACATCTTCTTTATAATCCTGTTGGCGTTTCTGCCGGTTTTAAACTCGACGAACCCAATGCCGGTGTGCGAGTGATGATGGCCGGTAATGATGTCTTTAAATATGCCGTTAAAGCACTGGATTCGGTGGTGGAAGAAACCTTGCTTGCCAATGGTATTGATAAATCCGAACTCGATTGGTTGATTCCGCATCAAGCTAATTTGCGCATCATCGAAGCGACGGCAAAACGTCTGCAAATGCCGATGGACCGTGTGATCGTTACCGTTGATAAACATGGCAATACTTCCTCGGGTTCGGTGCCTTTAGCACTCGATGCCGCAGTCAGGTCCGGTCGTATACAACGCGGGCAATTAGTGTTGCTAGAAGCCTTCGGCGGCGGCTTTACTTGGGGCTCGGCACTGCTGCGTTATTGATTGGATACCCTCAATCGTAGGAGGGCCCTTGGGCGCGACGAATTCCTGTCGCAAACGTCCGCCACAAACGTCGGCCACAAACGTCGGCCAAAAACGTCGCCCGCAAGCGGCTTCCTACGAATCGCTGTAAAACAAACCCAAACCCTACGCCTTCGTACAGACGAATGATTGCATTGCGCTATATCATGGCGACTTTCGTTTAAGCTCAACATCATGAAAGCCAATCTAGCATTTGTATTTCCCGGACAAGGTTCGCAAAGTGTGGGCATGCTCGCCGAGTTAGCTGCCGCACATTCCGAAGTACAAAAAACTTTTGCCGAAGGCTCCGAAGGTGCCGGTCTGGATTTATGGGATTTATCGCAAAACGGTCCCGAAGAAAAATTAAACCAAACCGAAAATACTCAGCCCGCATTACTCACCGCCAGCGTCGCTGTATGGCGCGTGTGGCAAGCCAATAGCGGCGCACAGCCCGTGCAGTTGTCGGGTCATAGTTTGGGCGAGTACGCCGCCTTGGTG
This sequence comes from Arenimonas sp., assembly GCA_043754555.1. Taxonomy (GTDB): domain Bacteria; phylum Pseudomonadota; class Gammaproteobacteria; order Xanthomonadales; family Xanthomonadaceae; genus Arenimonas. Next base: position 10,010 of record JAYUUM010000159.1, read on the forward strand.
GCGTCCGGCGCATTGTCTTTGCATGATGGCGCCAAATTGGTGCGCGAGCGTGGTCGTTTGATGCAGCAAGCAGTACCGGCAGGCATTGGTGCGATGGCGGCAGTGTTGGGCGCTGAAGATAGTTTGGTAGAAGCTATTTGCCAAGAAGTTTCAACGCCCGATTCCTGCATTGTTCCTTGCAACTACAATTCGCCAGGCCAAATAGTTATCGGTGGCCATGCTACGGCACTTGAACGCGCTACTGAGCTATTGAATGAACGTGGCGTGCGTAAAGTAATTCGTATTGCGATGAGTGTTCCATCGCATACGCCGTTGATGCGCGATGCCGCTACTGAGCTTGGCGAGTTCATGAAAACACTGGCATGGTCAATGCCCGATCGCAGCGTGATTCAAAATGCCGATGCACTTGCGCACAGTAATATTGAAGCCATTCAAGATGCACTCGTACGTCAATTGTATTCACCCGTGCGCTGGACCGAATGCGTGCAAAA
>JAYUUM010000160.1:0-31617 GCA_043754555.1 Arenimonas sp.
ATTTCGTTTTCAGACACGGATGAGGTTCCTCGCAATGGCGAGTTAGGGATAAAAGAAGGGGTTTAACAGATCGGCGCTTGCGCCTTTTGAGGCCTAAAAATACACCGATAGAGCGCCGCGTGCAAGTAAGCTGCTGAATCACGGTTCATTAGCGCGCATTTATCTAAACGTAAATACCAAAACACCGGCCTAAGCCGGTGTTCGATATATCAATAAATTCAAAAAAAACTTACAGCGCTTTTTCGACAAACTGGTTCAATTGGGCTTTACCGACTGCACCGACCTGGGTCGAGGCAACAACGCCGTTTTTGAACATCATCAAGGTAGGAATGCCGCGGACCGCATATTTGCGTGGCACGCCGGGATTCTGGTCAATATTGATCTTGACCACTTTGACCTTGCCCTCAAAGGTGGTCGCCAATTCATCGACAATCGGGCCGATCATCTTGCAGGGGCCGCACCATTCGGCCCAGAAATCCACCAGCACTGGCACATCGGACTGCAGGACCAGGGCATCGAAATCGGCATCGCCGACATGTAACACTTTATCGCTCATGAAAAACTCCAGAAATGTGGGGACTTTCACAAGAGACAAGGTGAAAGCCATTAGATGCTTGTAGATGCGTTAAACTGGGGGCCGATTTAACCAATTTCAATATCGGGCCGTAGAACCAGTACGCAGTGTGCGTCCAGCGAGCGGCCCTTGCAAGCCGGATAAACCCGCTTTAATGAGCTCAAATGACTGATAAACCACTGACCGACATACCTTTTTCAAGTTTTAACCTACACCCCGATTTATTAGCAGGCTTGGAAGCCGCGGGCTTCAACCGATGCACGCCTATTCAAGCCATGACGCTGCCAATCGCGCTGCAAGGCCGTGATGTGGCGGGTCAGGCGCAAACCGGCACCGGCAAGACCCTGGCTTTTCTGGTTGCCGCCTTCAATAGACTGCTGTCCAAGCCGGCGCTGGCCAATCGTGGCCCGGCTGACCCGCGCGCCATGATTTTGGCACCGACGCGCGAGCTGGCAATCCAGATTCACAAAGATGCCGAGAAATTTGGTGCCCTGCTCGGCCTAAAGTTCGCCCTGATTTACGGTGGCGTCGATTACGATAAACAACGCGCCCAATTGCAGGCCGGTTGCGACGTAATTATCGCCACGCCCGGTCGTTTGATCGATTACGTCCGTCAAGGCGTTGTGCATTTGCATGCCTGCGAAGTTTGCATTCTGGATGAAGCCGATCGCATGTTTGATCTGGGTTTCATCAAGGATCTGCGTTTCTTATTACGCAAATTGCCGCGTCGCGAGGAACGTCAAACTTTATTGTTCTCCGCAACGCTATCGCATCGTGTACTCGAGCTTGCGTACGAGCATATGCACGAGCCGGAAAAACTGATCGTTGAAACCGAATTCATTACCGCGGCCAAAGTTCGCCAGAAAATGTATTTCCCGGCCAACGAAGAGAAACTTCCGTTGCTGCTTGGTTTGTTGTCGCGCAGCGAAGGCGCCCGCACGATGGTGTTCGTCAACACCAAAGCCTGGGTTGAACGCGTTGCACGCGCTTTGGAAAAAGCCCATTACCGCGTCGGTGTTTTATCCGGCGACGTGCCACAGAAAAAACGCCAAAGCCTGCTGACGAAATTCCAGCGTGGCGATCTTGAAATAATCGTCGTTACCGATGTCGCTGCCCGCGGTTTGCATATTGATGGCGTCAGCCATGTTTACAATTATGATTTACCGTTTGATGCCGAAGATTACGTGCATCGTATCGGTCGTACCGCGCGTCTCGGTGCCGAAGGCGATGCAATCAGTTTCGCCTGCGAAATGTATGCACAGGGCTTGCCGGATATTGAAGCGTATATCGAACAGAAAATTCCGACTGAACCTGTTACAGCCGAATTGCTGATCGCACTTCCACGCACGCCACGCGCACATGTGCCCTCGGTGGCCGGCGAAGAAAACGACAGCATTTCTTCTATCTATAAAGAAGTTCGCGAAGCCGCTGCCAATAGTAAAACCGGCAACAAGCCCGGCGCTCGTAAACCAGGCGGCCCGAATAAACCCTCCGCATCGCGTTCGTCGTCTTCGCCGCGTCCCGGCGATAAGCCGCGCTCATCAACATCCAACGATGGAAAGCCAAGGCCACCACGCACGCCACGACCACCGCGTGAAAATACCCGCCCGACAACCCTTATCACCGCTGAAATTCCTCTCGTTGTCGGCACTGCTCACAATGCAGGTGTATCGAAAGAATCTTTCCTGCAACGCCTCGCGAAACGTGTGAAGTTTTGGGGTAAGAGTTAAGAGATCGTTTCCAAAAGAAAATCACATCAAGCCCCATTTCTAATGGGGCTTTTTTGTTTTATCCTCCAAAAAAAAAGGAACTCCCATGTCAGGTCCCTCGCAAGCCGGTCTGTTTATTTACGCCAAAGATGTGGAGCGTATTACCCACTTTTATCAAACCGTCCTGGGCATGTCACGCCTGCATACAACCCCAGAAATGGTTGTTTTGCAATTGCAAAACCTGCAACTGCTTGTTCACTGCATTCCCGAACACATTGCCTCGACTTTTGAGATCACTACACCACCCCAACGCCGAGAAGATACCGCGCTAAAATTCTTCTTTACGATAGAAAGCATCGCCAACGCGCGAACTGCAGCAGCGATATTGGGCGGTGAAGTGTTCAACGAACAATGGCAAGGCCCGGGCTTTAATGTATGTAATGCTTGTGACCCGGAGGGGAATGTGTTTCAGGTGCGGGAAAGTACCTACTGATAAATCAGTATTTCTTAAATGGTTCCTTTCGAATCCAAGCAGAACGATTGAATACGAACTATGTTTTTAGGAACGCATGGAATATTTCAAACTGATGCTAGCTCTTCCTGCTGGAATTAACTGCATCCGTCCTGCAAATAATTTTTTTTAGGTTTCCGCCATGGTGATCAATTAATCGTTCCGCATTTTTTTGTGCAGGCAAGTTGGCAAGTGATCGTGCCAGATCATATGCGAGCGCGAGCATGAACGAGGCTGCAGACGGCGAGTAATAAATTACAGCGCCTTCATGTGCGTAAGCATTTCGCATATCGAAGACGTGTTGAACCCCAAGTCGCTTTGCAAGCTCCTGCGGGCCCGTGTGCGGCTGTTCATATGCCTTTGAAAACAGACGATAGACACGGGTTCCATGTCCTCCCGCAAGTATCTCTAACGCGGTCCACGCCGAAAGTAAGTCATGAGATTTAAAAGCAACATTTGCCCATCGTAATCCGAGCATTAGTCGCCGCTGCAGTTTCATCGGTAGCGTGGAACCTCCAGAAATGAGCTCTAATGCATTACCAGTAAACTCATTGTCAGCACGCGCGGCCTCTTCCACCCCATATACATGAAGGTTAGGCGAACTAGTTCCCGATTTACCTTCCGCTATCGACATATGTTGTGTATGCCTAGTGTTTACGAGCGCCGAATTCCCTAATGTCGCACGAAGAATCGCCTCAAGCGCTTCAAGAATGTCAAGGCCTAGCGCAGCACAGTTATTTCCTTCAGATTCTGAAGATTCAACAGCCAACAACATATGAGTTCCGCCATCGATGCGCCTATTTTCAAACAAAACCTCCACCTCATGCTGACCGGATGGGTCGACCATGTGAATAAGCTCGCAGAATTCCGCTTCGTGATGGTCTATTGAGACCGGCATAACCAACACGCGACGACCAAATGCCGTACGAATATTCTTAAGCCCGGCGTATGCTCTGCAAAAGTCATTCCTTGGCACATCAACGGAAAGCACACAACGTATCCATGCATGCGAGGGTGCGCCTTCTTCGCCCCACTCTTCTTTCAAGACTTCGTTCACTCCAGCGTGGTGTTTAGCGCCTTCGGGAGCATCAGGCACAGGGCGCTGCGGGCGGGGAAGACTGAGTTGAATGGAAGGGGCCTTACGCACCTTCTTTTCATTATTAGTTTCCATTCAAGTTTGCCTTGATATCGTAAAACCGTAAGACGGATACAAAAAGTCTATCGCCTGTTGGTGGTAACACCCTACGATATGTCGGCTAATGTCTAAGCCAGCATCGGCCCGCGCTGTGATGGAGCATTCTGTATCTGCTGTTGCGATGTCTGCTGCTGATGAAGAGTTTCAAGCGATTGTAGTGACGCAAGCACTGGCGTGTTTACCGCTTCTGTTGTTTTCATATGCGCACGGTCATGGCTTGAATTATTTAATTCGCCTTGCACAATGATCACGTTTTCACCCGCTTTAGTACCGCGCCCGTTATCGGCACTAAACACCAAATGATCGATACGGTTGAGTCCGTCTTTTGCTGCGAGCCCGGTCAAACTTAATGCCATGCGCTCACTATTGTCATCAGGCTGACGATTACGTTTTGCATCTTCTGCATGAACCAAAGTGAGTGCCTGATGGTAAATCGCATGATGCGGATGCAGTTGATTACCGGGATGATTTTCCGGGTAGTTTATTTTGTTGAATGCATCACCTGATGGCTGAACCGAGGCGTGAGGCTTACTGTCTTTATTGTCGTTTGGTGCTGAAGGGTCTGCTTGTTTCGGCGCAGGTTTTTGTTGAGTATCGACCTGCATCAGCGGATTCCTCAGCAGCTCGCGCTCGCTTTGTTGAATTTTAAAATCTAGACTCGGTCTAACGGTTTCTGTCATCAAATGGCGATCGGTTGCCTGTGAAAAAGCCTGGGGACCGAATCTGGCCAGCAAATCCATTTTGTAAAGCTGCAAGGGGTTGGTGAGTACAGCCGCTACGGAAGGGACGCCACCGACAAAACTACCGGCTGCCGCACCCATGGTGGGAGCATATTTTGCGGTGTCGCGAATAGTTCGCGCTACTGCATCGGTTGAATTGTTTGCCATCTCTCCTGCACTGGCGTGCAAGCGTTTCTGCTGAACGCCAAGCGTTGCAGCACCATCGGAAATAGAATGCGCGACGTCATTGCTAACACCACGAATTTTACCTGCATCGCTTTGGGCTTGAGCCGTTACCTGGCGCGCTTGGTATTCACTCACGGTGAGCACATTTTTTCCTGCGCGTGAATATTGATCGGCAAGATCATCAAAACCTACCTTCCGAAACACGTATGAACTAAAGTTGTATGCAGCACTTTGCACATTCCCAGCCACTCGCTCTTTAGCTGCTTGAGCTTGTCCAATAACTTCACGACTAGTGGCGACTGCCTCACCCTGCAACTTCACAACGCCACCAGTGCCACGTGCCGTATGCGTTAGTACTTTTTCAACTACCGTGCCCTGTGCATTGAACATTGCCTGCTGCCCGTCACCGACTTTGTCGAGCATGTTGTGGGTTACGCGACCACCCAATGCGACTGGTTCACCCAACATACGGCCTGTTTGGGCAGCCATTAGCGTCACGGTCATGGCGTCCGCTATCGGCCCGGCTAATTCGCCGACATTGCCTATGGATAATGCTTTTGGCTTATCAATTAAATTACCGTGCTGGTCGCGCATTTTGGCATCGAGCGTTGGCATTACAATGCCTGCGGCTGTCGGCATTTTTTTCAGTACATCATTGCCACTGTGGCTAGCGAGATACTGGATCAATTCTTTCGCGTCACCGGTTAATTGCTGTGATCGGGCTTTGATATCTTTTTTCTCTTGCTCGGTAGCGCCTGGTTCAGGAATTAATACATAAGCCTGTATTTTTTTCGTGACTGCATCTTCAAGACCTGGCAGGCGTGATAACTCCGCTGCGGTCTCGGCCAGATAGCCCGCTTGTGCACGACGCAACACCGACATATTGGCCACGCCTTGTTGCGTGCTGGTTAATACTTCGCCCTGCACTTGATAAGCCACAACGGTTTTTCCGGTATCAAATAATGGCCCGCCTTGAATAAAACGCGGTGCGGTATCGGGATGCAAACCGGCACTGTTGAATGTCGTGGCGTGTGCACCGGTTACGGCGGCGGCCGCAGATGCCAAACCACCGCCCAGTGAATGGCCGGTGATTTCGAAGCCTTCTTGGCCTTTAACACCGCTTAAAGCTTTTGCAACCGTCATGGCGCGATCATAATAATCGCTCTGCATGCCAGCACCTTGACGAGCATTATTGAGCCAGTCTTCATTCTTGTCAGAGTCCGTACCTTTAAAGCACAGCACTGGTTTGGCATCTTTGCCCAGAATGGTGGGATCAGGCAAATAAATTTCAGCACGAAAGCCCGATTTGGTAGGGTGTAAAAATTCAGCGACCTCTTTATCTGTCCAATTCACACCCGCTGCTCGCAACGCCTCTGGGTTGGCACTAGCTCGGATATAGCCAACCGGTGGTTCAGTCTGTACTTTTGCATGCTTACCATCAGCCGCTTCATAAACATCATCCGACAATGCCGCCATATCGCGGGCATGGTAATCGGCTTTTAATTGTTTGGCTTGCGCTAATACGTGGACATCGCCCGTCGCCATCGCGCGCTCCAGCAAAATGTTTTGCTGAACGATTTCCTGCTTTTTTTCATCGCTGGTTTGTGCGCCTGGTACCGACATAACAATCCCCTTAATTAGCTACAGCTTCAGTCTAGCCTGTTGACACTGCCCAGTACAAACGGTGAATAACTCGACTGCATAAGGATCATCTGTTAGCGTGCGTCTATGCAAAAAAATAAACGCTTTTTTGGAAAAATCGTTAGCCATTTACTTTGCCTTAGCCTTGTCATTTTGTTGGCTGCCTGCAATTTGCCAGCCGAGCCGAAAACCTCGTCCTGGGATGCTGAAGATCACTTCAAAGGCAAAGCTGTAGAACTGGCCGATGCCGCCATGCAGGGCGACGCCAAAGCAATAAAACGCTTGATGAAAGAGGAAGGAGTTAACCCTGATACTACATTTAGCGAAAGTGCCATGCCCTTGCTGGCCTGGCCCATATTGACTGAAAGCCCGGAAGGCTTAAAAGCCATGCTGGAAAATGGTGCAAATCCGAATGCGCGATGGCCTACACCTACCGTTGTGAATTTCAAGGATGGAAGTAGAGGGGTGTATTACGAGAACAATGCCATGGTCATGGCCGCTGGTTGGCCTGACCCGCAATATCTCAAACTATTGCTCGAACACGGTGGCGACGCCAACACTGAAAACTCGAATAGTGAATCTTTGTTATTTCAAGCCTGGATTAAACAACGCCAATGGCCGAATATAAAATTATTAATTGAACACGGCGCCGATATTAATGAGTCGAATGGCGGCGGGGATTACAATACGGTGGCCAGCTGGTACTCGGATTATAGCAACTTCGACAAAGTGTACTGGCTGCTTGAGCATGGCGCCGACCCTACTCTACGAGTCTATGCTGGTCCCGGCGGAATTCATCCGCCAGAGGGCTCAATGATGATTGCCGAAAATATCTACTGGCTGTCTGCTTATCCAGAAATGATTCCCTGGCAACGCAAATGCCAGCACTGGCTTCGCGATCACGGCATTAAACGCGCCGATAAAATTCCTGAACGGCTTAGACAGCACCGCAAAGGGCTAGGACTCCCTACCGATGAGAAAGATATCCCGTTGTTGTAGTGGGAGAATGCCCTAAAAACGGGGAGCCCAAACCGACACTTTTGATATTTAAAGCTTCATAGGATTTGATAGAAACTGTTTCGCCAATTTATTTCCCGAGTAAAACTACACGCTCTTAGAACGGCAGTACCCGCAAGACGATAAAGACGATTTCGCGTCATTTTGAACGGTTTCGACACCGCTTAGAATCACCGCGTATTCGCAAACTTGACTGATGCCACGGCCCATTTCTCTTCTCGAAGCACCGTCATGCTCATATACATAGTTTCGGCTTGATCATTCGTCAGCTTGCACTTGAATTCCCAACCATTCGTGCCATCCGGGTCCGCAATCTCTACAGCCTCGCATTCACCCGCATCTTTATTGAAGAGTTGCAATCTTGGTACATAAGATTCTTTATAAATACGTCGGATTTCGTCTTCTCCGACAGCCTGAAGCGTAATCAAACTTGTGCTTTCTATCATTCCTTGGACATCAGCCTTTCTCGCAGCATAGACAAATAGCTGTTTCAACATATTAGCTTCGGCTTTGGAAACTCTCTGCTTCATCGACTCCTCAATGGCTTGCATTTCAGCCTGCTGTGCATAAGCGCTGCTCAATGTGAAAAATTGGAAAAATGTCAATATCAAAATAGACACCATTCTGCTTTTTAGATGTTGACGCATTGCTGGCTGAATTATTTTCATTGGGATGTCCTTGAGCTTCGTTGGATTCGTGCCGCATCTGAAAAGGGCGGCCTGGGCTACCCTTTTTTTTCACGTTCTCACCGATTAAATCATCTGGCTTTTTGTAATCGGCCAGTAAAAGAACAATTAATCTGGCTTGCTACTTTTTCTTGGTCATCGGTTTATCTTGTTGGCGACAGTTTCCTGTCAATGGACCAATTACACAAAATTATTTATACCCTCAGACTCGGGAGACTTTGATCTCTGCGTGCTGCCTCTTGAGTCAGCTCATTCTCTCGTGATTGATTGGAGGCCAGTACAAGCTTGGTATTTTCTTGCGCACTCGGTACTGACTCGCTGAGATTCACCGAAGCCCTCATGCCCGGCGTTGTACCGGCAACCCACAAGGTATCGCCCGCTATCCTCACAGCGTCAATCTTGCCCGCATTTGAAATGCCGTCTTCCTTGGCTCGCAACATGACATACGCAACATGGTCATCGGAAAAATGCGATGGCGCGCCATGTCTGATTTTTGCAAACATCGCATGATCATCAGCATTCAGTTGTTTCAAGGGTTGAGCCTGTTCACGCATACGACCGTTTGTTTGATCACCAATTACAGCCGACTGAGTCTGGTCAATGTTAATACTTGGTGTTTTACGTTGACCTTCCAGCAAGCTTTTTTCAGCTTGCTTTATTTCTTCAGCAGTCGTGGTTGCTTTCGGCACCATTTTGCTGTTTGAAAAAACACCATCTTGCCCATCATCCATCATCGTCACAATGGCGCTGTTAGGTCCGTGTCGCCCCGTCGCAGGGTCTGGCTGTAAATTCAAAGAGTAGGGCTTGCCCGCTTTATCCAAGCCCTCACGTGCATGCGTGTCTTTTAATGCTGCCGTAGCTGCATCAATCTGTACTTCAGTACGCTCAACACCTGCGCTCCGATAAGCATTGGCCACCATATCGCGCATGGATGCAGGCGAAGGCAAGGTTGGATTGGCCAGCGCTTCGGCTGCAAGTACAGAATATTGCTGCAAGCCCGCACGCTGACTTGCGTGCATCGTGTTTAATTCATCACTAATATTTCCATTCGCTACATTCGTGCCGTAAATCATACCGGGCGTTGTCCAACCGCTATTCGCACCACGTGTGTATGTATCGCCGTCCGATGCGAGCAATGATTCTGTTCGAGTGCTGGCCTCTTTCACCGCAGGCGGCATGTCGCCGTATTGATTCCAACCAAACTGGTTATAAGCCACTTGGTAACGTGCGGCGATGGCTGCAGGTGTGTTGGCAGCGTTCTGCGCAATGACCAATTTTGCTGCCTGATCCAAGTCTGAAGCGCGCTCTGCGCTGGCTGTCTCAATGTGTATTATCGGAGTGCCGCGAAAACCTATCTGATCGATTACTGGACGCGTCCAACGCTTGGTCTCAGCGTCGCGCTCCCATTCTCCGCCGCCAAACTTGCCCCTGACATCGTCTTTGCCCAGTGGTAATGCGTATGGATTTTGCGGTGTCACAATATTAGCCAAACCCAATTCGTAGGAAGCATTGGCAGATTTATAATTGAGCTCATTGGCCAACACATCACCGGCAACGTAACGTACTTTGCCATAAGTAGCATTGCTGGCATCTGCACCCACGACTGTCGTGGCTTTGATTTGCTGCGCCTCTGCAACGCGAGTCCACTTTGCGTTTGGATTATTCGGATCGCGGCTCCATTCGTTACCGTCTTTATCTGTTTGCGTAAACACGCGTTCGATATCTTTTTCCTGCGCCCATTTCTCACCCAGAAACGCACCGCCAACACCGCCGATCACGCCACCAACACCAGCAGTAACAAGCGCCCCTGGCCCCGTTGGCGAACCGCCTGCCGCGCCGTAACCTGCACCGGCCAAAAAGCCGACCGCAATGCCGCCGCCAATACCGCCCACATTGCGTCCAATAAAATGCGTTTTTGCCGATTCAGAGCCCGCCGTATTGCCCCGTGCTTCAAGCTGCATAACCTGATGCCCAGTGCTCACAAAATCGTAAGCCAATGCCGCCGCGCCCACCACCGCCGCGCCTTTCATCATCATGCCAGGTCGTAAACCGCCTTTCGTTGCGCCTGCTACTTCACCCGCAATAGCGGATGGTGCAACTGGCGTTACCGCAGACGCAAAACCCGTCGGCGCACGTGCAAGTCCTGCTTCAGCCAATTGAGCAGCAGTGCGGAATTTTGTGGCGTTTGCACCGAGCGTTTCAGCGGCTTCACGAGAGATGCTTACTTTGGAAACGGCTGATCCGGTTGGGTTCTCTGGTGCGATAAAAATGCCCTTGGGTGCCGCTTCAATAAATTGCGCCTGCACTTTAGGCAACACAGCCTCCGCACCACCTTGTGCGTATAAGGGTTTTAATTCAGCAATCGGCAACCCGCCCAAGGTTTTGACGTTAGGATTATCCAATACAGCAGGCAGCTCCACTTTGCCGAACACACGCTCAACATTCGCATTGCTGGCAACGACTTTTATATCGCCGCGTAATGAGCCTGCGAATTCTTTTGAGGCTTCGCCCCACAGAGAACCTTCGAGTGACGTGGCGCTGCGAGCTGGTGCTTTAGGGTCACCAAATAAAAAATTCTGTGCGGATTTCCCTGCGAGCACGGGATCTTGTCCTTGCGCAGTGAAAACTCGTTCAGCCGCAACCTTGATTTCGGCCTTGACTAAATCGTCAGACAAAAACAGCGCGCGCTCAGTCGTGTTGATTATAGGCGCGCCCGTCTTTTCAGCCAGCTCAAGAGCAATCACTTCCGAAGAAACATTACCGACATCACGACTGTAAAGAATTCCGCCATCGCCTGTAGTTTTGGCAGAAAATTGGCGTGCAATCGCTTGAATTTCTTCAAGCGTAGCGGCTTTCTGAATACGCTCTATTTGGGGAAGATGATCTGTCATGGAGAATAATCCTTTACAGCCATCGATATCCAGCCATCACGAAAGAAGATCTCTTCCATAAACCGTGAGTTTTCCGTTTGCGATAAAACACCAAGTGGTCGGTCGTGCTTTAGTCCTGCATCAACCAGTTGTGTGATGAGCTGCTGACAAACCTCAGCTTCTTGGAGAGTGAACACTTCAGCCGCCCCGGGCATGCCCACATCTTCGCCACGCCCATAACCGAAGCAAATAACTTCAAGATTAAAATTATGCCGATCTGGTAAGAAAATCTTCTCAATCTCACCAAAATACTCTACGCCGCGCACCTTTAAAGCGAAAGTCTCATGACCTTGCTCATCCCAACAGCGCTTCATTCCTGAAAAACGTGCTTGGCCTTGCGGAAATTCCACCCAATTAAAAACACCTTTGTAATCACTCATACGGTAGCCTCCAACACAGCATTATTTATCAAAGCCCAAGCATTGCGAAATAGAATAACACCCATAAAACGGGATTGTTCGCTCTCGCTCATAACAGACGGCTTCGTCCCCCAAGTTGATGCGTCGGAAATCAGGTCTGTAATCAACCCTTGTATCAATCCCGCATCAATTTCAGAAAAATAATTGACAATCGAATGTTTCATCCGGCCACCAACATCCTCAATATCAAAATATCCAAAGGAGACAATTTCGAGGTTGTAATTGCACTTATCAGGCAAGAAGCTTTTTTTAATTTCTCCGTAATAAACGCCTGAATCATTTTCTACAGCAAAGGTCTCATGGCCTATTTCGTCTGCGCCACGAATTCCGCCCGAAAAGCGAGCGCGCGCTTGGTTCAAATTAATCCAATTAAAAATGCTTTCAAAATCTTTCATGCAGCAATCTCCTCGCGCACCAATACCCATCCACCTTTGAAAATAACCTCGCGCATGAAATGAGCATTAAGAAATTCCATCAGCAGAGAGGGTCTATCCTCGAATCGCATGCCAGCGGCAATTAGTTGAACGACTAATGACTGAATTATAATGAGCTCGGTCGCAGTAAAAATTCGACAAGTGCCCAGCATCGACATACCGACGTATTTATCGCTGCCATAGCCAAATGAGATTACACGGATGTTGTAGTCATTTTGATTCTGCAGGTATATCGCTTCGATTTCCCCGAAATACTCAATGTTGGCCACTTCGATTGCGAAAGTCTCGTGCCGCTCTTCATCGACAATACCGCGCACACCGCCAGAAAATCTTGCTCGGCCTTCAGGAAATTGCACCCAATCAAATACACCTTTGTAATCGCTCATACGGCAACCCCTTTTACAAAATCATTTATCGACAGCCAGCCACTACGGAACATAATATCACCCATGAATCGCGAACTTTCTGTCTGCGATAAAACATTGGGAGGCCTGTGAAACTCAAGGCCAGCTCGAACAAGTTGGGTGATCAATCGCTGACAGACTCCAACCTCATCGATTGTGAATCCTGTCGCTGCACCGGGCATGCCTACATCTTCACCGCGCCCGTGTCCAAAAGAAATGATTTCGACATTAAAATGTGGCGGTCGAGCAGAAACACTTGGTCAATCTCACCAAAATACTCAACACCGTTTAATTCTAGTGCAAAAGTGATGTGGCCTTGTTCATCCCAACAACGCTTGGTGCCAGCAAACCTTGCCTTACCTTCGGGGAATTGCACCCAATCGAATACACCTTTGTAATCGCTCATACGGCAGTCTCCAGCACAGCATTATTTATCAAAGTACAAGCATTGCGTAACATAATAATACCCATAAAACGGGACCGTTCACTCTCGCTCATAACAGATGGCTTCGACCCCCAAGTTGATGCGTCAGAAATCAGCCTATAATCAGAGCCGTAGGGCGCAATACGCTCCACCATTGCGCCAAACCGTTTAACAAATATCAAATCGAATCACAAAAATTCTTTCGGTATGCTACTTTTAAAATGAATCATGAAAAATCTGCAAACCATTCGTTCGGCGCAATGGCGGAGCGTATTGCGCCCTACGATACTATAATTGAACTAATAGTTAACATTTTCATCGCATAAATCACTCTGACACCTTTTTCATTTTTTTAGCCACCATAATTATTCATGGCTACGAACGTCATGCTATGTCGATATGCAGCCCATCACGCCCACTCATAGAATATTGAAACTAATATGCAGACCACGTTGTCGAGCCTCATGTATTTTATTGGCGACCAAGTCTTTGCCCTCCACCACGCGCAAATCACCTTCGTCATCTTTTTCCCAATATTCGTGTCGGATTGATCCTTGCCTTTCCATTTTCTGACAGACATCTTCCAGCGAGCTGTATAGATTCATTGTTGAAGGCGACCCAGTATCGACCCCAGACAATTGAAGGCGCTGAACCCAATCGACGGACTTGATGACCATCGGATCGTCGCTGTTGATCATCAGTCTATGTATTAAATCAATATTGTCTTTTTCTTTGCAGGAGCGCATGACTGCCTGCACGAATCCAGCCCCGAATCCTGCAAGCCAATATTGCATATCGTCGGCCTCTTTTCGGAGCCAATTGTTCAGATCACTGCGCATTGCATGATGATCTGTGAATCCAGAATACCCCGTCGATACGCCAGGGTAATATGTGAATATGCATTTGCCTGAAGCCTCAGAATCAGCTGCCATCTTGATTGTCTCTCATGTAGTGACTCGATCGATTTATTGATTCATAACACGCACATCGTCGCCTGCATTTAGCATGGCATTGATTACATAGCGCGTTTTAGGGCCAGGCGTAGGGTGCGCTCCAGCGCAGCACGCGGATGTATCACGCGCCGCCATCCCAAATAATTCGCCAGTTTTGTATCGTGCATCATACCCCTCACCACGAAGACGGTGCGCCAAGGCGGCACCCAATGCGTCAATATGTGTTTGGGGTGCGCACCATATGGCCATTATTTACACAGCGGGGCATTGTTAATGGTCAAAAAATGATGCGTTAAAAAACACACCTTATGCATCAATATAAATTTACGCACCATATCCGCGGTGCATGCAAGCTCATCATAAGAGCGAATAAGAGACTGGCTCGCATGTGTGTTGAACTCCTCATATGAGGGGTTAGAAAAAGCCCATTGATGACATCACAGGATCATTTTAATTCGGACCACGAGCCATGCTGCTTGCGGCAGTGCCACAATAATTCCCATCAGAACGATAATCCTTAATGATGCCGCTGCGTACTTCGAACGTGATATTGCATGAAAATTCTTCCCGGGAACTAGCCAGCACATTGCCATTCTCATCCTGCGTCTGCGCCTGCCGTTCAAAGCCATAGACATAGCTTAAAAAACGGCCATTCACCGCATTGTGACTGCTGTTCGGAACACCCCAGCTTGCTACCAAAGCGCGTTCATCCGAACCGAGCCATGAATGCAGCAACGGGCTGGCTTTGCTGCGCATTTTGCTGAAAAGGGCGCGTTGCTCCATCGCCGTGATCTTTTCATCACGTAGGATCCGTGCCTGCGTATCGTTGGCTTGCTTCGTTCCTTCCTTAATGATGGCTTCGCTTCTTGCTGCTGTTTTATCAAAATCTGCCT
The DNA here is from genome assembly GCA_043754555.1 of Arenimonas sp. Classification (GTDB taxonomy): domain Bacteria; phylum Pseudomonadota; class Gammaproteobacteria; order Xanthomonadales; family Xanthomonadaceae; genus Arenimonas. The sequence continues at coordinate 14,696 of JAYUUM010000160.1, forward strand.
GAGCTTGTGCTACGGTTTTCTTAGATGTGAATTTTGGTTGGGGCACGTCATTCCAAAGCTTGGTCCATGTTGTATTCAGCGGATCTTCTGTTTGGTCTACACGCCACATCATATTCTTTTCTGTGCGCATTTTAGGCTCACAAAGAAACTGCGCGATTCTTGAAAATTTCACGTCACTTGTGGCATCAAACCAATGTGTTGGGGGGGTCTTTTCGAAACGTTCTGTCTGCCAATATAGTCTATAGCTGGTGTCAAACATGATTTGCAGCGTATCGCATTTCACCCGCACACGGCCGTTGATCCGCGCAGGCTGCTTTTTAGAGTCTTCGAATACCGATACACCATCAGCCTGAACAAAACTTGCAGGTTTCCGCGCATCAAATTTGCCGCTCAAAACTGCCGCATGATCAACAATCGTTTCAACGGACAGAGAGTCGATATACATAATTTCACGCGACGGCGATTTCCCGCCCGTCCAGACAAACCACCAATCATAGAGAACTTCCTTCTGTGGAGCAGCGGCAGCCTTTTTCTTGGCAAGCGCAGGGAAAGGGGCAGACAGCATCGCGATACTGACAATAAAAGCAGGAAGAAAAATAAGTTTCATGTTTCTATATTCTCTGTAGATCGTTCAAAATTCTGTGTCAGCATTGTTTAGATATCGAGCACGCTGTCTAAGCGTTTGTCAAAATAAATCGTGCGTTGCGACAGTGCCAAGCTCCAATTATGCACAGGCATCGTCCATTTTTTGCTGGCGTTACTGATACCAACATACAGCAGTTTCAACAAACTGTTTTCATTGGGGAAACCGCCTTTGGTTTTGGTGAGTGTGCGGAATTGCCGTTACATTGAGTGAACGTGGCTTTTTGAGCAGACTGTTTGCTTGAAAAATTCACTACGCCAGCTAATATGCCAGCGACGGCGTCTGTGGCGATGGCACCCCAGCGAGTTTCCAGCGGCAGGGATGTGCTTGAGGTTGTTATGGTTGAACTTGCGAGCGGTTTAAATCATGGTTGATGACGCAGCCTAAAGGATTTGCATCTGATCTTGGCCCGATGGGTGACTCACGAAAGGCAACCGTTTTCGGCAAATGACGCATCGCTTAATGCGAAAGTACAAATTAATAAAAAATGCTTCGCTTTAATCTTCATTCAATTCATTGAATCCAAACAGCTGGACTGCACTCTGCATAATGTACTCGACAATTTGTATCTATTGGACTGCATTCATTTATTCCCATTTTTGTAGCCTCATTAACGGTTGCAGCACTTATCGCCGTATGTTGCTTATCGCCACTCACGATAACGGCACACTGATTGTAATAAGACAGAATGGGCTTGCAACTTTTGCCGCCTTTTGCGCGACATTGAGACATTGCCATTTTCACCGCTTGTCGTTTACTTTTTACATTAACCACTGTCCCTGTGACAGCACGTAAGCCATCGGTAGCAACCGCACCCCATCGTGTTTCCCAACGACCATTTTGTTGTGTTGGAGCGCTGTTTTGTCCACCTTGTATTGGGTAGCATTTTGGTACAGGGTCATTACCATTTTGAAACGGTGCCATGCCATCTGGGCAGCCATTTTCTGGAAATGCCACGTTGCTGAAAGCAAGCAAATTGAGCAATAAAAATAATTTCGTTTTCATCTAGCTCAGCTCACTGCACCCACTCTGCTTGACTACATTCGGCATACACAACTTTACAGTTGCTCGTCGCCAAACTGCAAGATTGCATAGTATCTTTTCTTGCTTCTTCTACCGTAGGTCTTCCACTGCCTCGATATGTTGTGTCTCCCCATGCTAATGCCACGCATTGGTTGTAGTAAGAGAAGGTGCCTTTTTTGCAATCATCCCCACCACCGTTTAAACGACACTGGGCGATAGCAGCTTTAGTGGCCTGCTTCTTGGATTTTGCACCCGTGGCAGTACCTAGCCTACCTTTACTAGCATCAATTGCATACGCCCCCCAGCGCGTTTGCCAGTGACCGCGTGGTTGCGCGGGAGCTGAGTTTTGGCCATCTTGGATGGGGTAGCATTTGGGTGTCGGATCGTTACCGTTTTGAAATGGCGTCATGCCATCAGGGCAACCGTTTTCGGCCATGGATTGATTATTTAAGGTAAAAAATAGCAACACAAAAAATATTTTAAGTTTCATTTTTATATGGCTTATGGAATCCACTCTGCTTCACTACAGTCAGCATAATAAATCTTGCAGTTGGTAGTTGCCCTGCTACAAGATGCCAATGCATCTTGCGAAGTTTCTTTTACATTAGGCCCCCAAGCATACCCATAACGACTATCACCCCAAGCAACAACCGCACATTGATTAAAATAAGACACTTTTATTTTACAGCCTGCACCACCACCACTGGATTTACACTGCGCGATGGCTGCCTTGGTTGCTTCGCGTTTGTTTCGTGCATTTTTTGCAGCGCCAAACCCACCCGTGTTCACGCTATTATCAATTGCAATTGCACCCCAACGATTTACCCAGCGGCCACGAGGTTGCGCAGGCGCGGAGTTTTGGCCACCTTGAATGGGGTAGCATTTTGGAACCGGGTCATTACCATTTTGGAACGGGGTCATGCCATCTGGACAACCATTCTCAGCACTGGATTGATTGCTTACTATAAACAGTAGCGCGGCAAAGAATATTTTATATTTCATAGTTAGTCCCTCTCTCTTTACTTAACCAGTACCGCCACGGGGCGGGCCACCTGCTCCAGATGGAGGTGGCGGCAAAACAGGCGGGTTGATTACGTGCGGTGCATTTGCAGCAACTTGTTGGCTACCAGCAGCACCTCGGGCCGTTTGTTCTGCAGACTTCGTAGTGTCAGCGACCCCGACTTGTGATCCGCCATTGTAATTCGGGCTGACCACCTGGTTCTGCATTGATCTGGATTCATCAGCTCGACCCCGATCTGCGCTCTGAGGTGCAGGCGTCTTATCCACCGGCGGCGAATTCGGCCCGCGTGTTCCAGGTGCGGCACCGCCAAAATTACCGAACGACGAATAAGCCGCAAACGTGCCCATCATGCCTTGGAAAAAATTACCCGCAATCGGAGGGGCACTAATAATCAGCATCGTCAACAATAAACCCAATCCGCCTTGCTGCATGGCCATGCTGTTTACACCTTCCGCGCTGCCGCCGGTAATAATCTGCCCCACCCAGAAAGAGGCCGCGACGGCTATTACCACATCCATCGCGAGCGTTACCATCACGCTTAACACGGCCAAGGAAAACATTGTGGCAATGCCGTAAAAAAGCCATCGGGTAAACAATTGTTTGGTCTGGTCAAACAACAAACAAATTATAAATATCGGACCAAAACCAATAAAGAGCGCCATGGCGATGCGGTTCAATAACATCATCACGCCCGCAGTAATCGCCGGCCCGCCAGTACCGATTCCGGTAAACCACATAGCGCGGCTTTTTTGTGAATCCACCTTGTCATCACCACCGTCCTGGATGGTATCAATACTGGTAAACGCTGCCTGCATGTACCCCAAGCTTTTATCGATGTCTTCATACACATCGCCCTTATTACCGGTGACAGTTTCATAAATCGCCGCCGGCACATCATCGTTAATCCATTTGGAGATATTAGAGGTGCCTACCGACCAGCTGGTGGCAAAGCCTACAATCAAGGCAGCCTTCAAGGAGTTCACCACCAGCGCCATCATCGAATCACGCGATTGCCCTGTAATAATGCGAAAGCCTTGAAACATAATCCACAAAGTCAACAACACCAAGGCCACACTGCCGACTACACCGCCAACGCGAGTGAGCAGGCTTTCTGCAAAATCGGCAATTTCGTCTTTCATGAACGCGTTAATGCGCTGGAAGAAAATGAGCTTGCTAGTGTCATCTAAGGCGATAGACATCAGGTTTTTCAGTGTTTCGAAATTCATATTTTCACCAAAAAACCTGTAGCTGCTTTGCAATATGTTGTACATGATTTCCCCAGTTGCACGTGTTCCATCGGCAAGCTCAAAGCCCTGTGAACTACAGGGCCGATGTTCTAATGAACAGGCAAGACTCGATGGTCTTATTGCGTTTAATTATTTACCGATCTCTAGCTCTTGCAGTTTGTAAAGCACCTTCCAATACCGCGCCTTGAACAAATTTTGTGGTCATGTTTTCAACAAAGGTTTTATTGCCGCTGTCGCCAGTCAGCGCCTGCTTGCCGAGCTGAGCCTGAGTGGATTGCAGGGTACCGATATATGCATCATAAGCAGTGATTACCGAATTTGCGTATTGGGTGTCCATAGTGACCTGGCCGAGCAATTGTTGGTAGTCCAGATCTACAGCAGCCATTGCACCCGGTTCACCGCCTTGACTGGTGACTTGTTTACGCCTTTCCTCAATTTTCGTATGTTCGTCGTTACGTATCTTCAAGGTTTTAATGAGTGTAACTGCAGTGTTGTATTGCGTGTTTCTGGCCATCACGGTATTTTGGCAAATCTTTTTTTGCTCTTCTTTGGTCTTGCCGTTGGCATTGATGGTAAGAAAACCCTGTATAGCTCCAACCACACCACCACCGGCACCGGGGCAATAAATTTCCATTTGATAACTGATGTCACGCAATTCCAGTTTATCGCTCATATCCATATCGGCGTTTTTAAAACCCTGAAGTTTTGCGAGATGTTTTTTCGCTTCCGCCAATTGCTTTTGGGCCTCTTCCACTTGCTTTATAAGCTTGCCATAAGTGAGCCCATGACCAAGCTTTGTGGCGATAGTATGCGGAACATCTGTGAAGGCCGCAGCATTGCTAGAAATAAAAACGCCGGTCAATGCAATGGCCGCTGATAGCAGTGCGTTCGATTTAATTTGACGAGATTTGAATTTCATATTGTTTCTCCTGATGAGGTTTACTTATTGTTTGCAACACCGCATTTAACATCTAACACTATAGTCTAATCAGATGACAGCAAGGTCAATAGTCCTGTGAAGTTCGCTAAGCTTCACTGGCAGCCGCTCTGCTAACCGAGGTCACCGCTCCGGAAGTTTTTCCAGAACCTTTGCGTTGATCATAAAAGTGTTGCAGCCATTGTTCAGGCGTGAGGTCTGCGGGTAACACGCCTTCTATTTTTGCCCGCTGCTCCAATACGCGATGCATGATTTCGATATTGTCGGTGGAAGCCGATATAACCGCTAATTCATCATCCATGCCCCGCAAATTGAGCTGGCAGACACTTGAGGCATGACCCTGTTTGACCAAGAAACAACGCGAGCGCTCGTCAAGGCTTTTGACCACTAGATATTCAGACTCAGTAAGCTTGAGGCCATTAACGTAATCGTCTCGACTAGCATTTGGATTCGGCAATAGGATCATAGTGGCCGTCTGTTCAATCAATGCAGCGGCAATATCACTCCGCAGTGCGTCTTCCGGACTTTGGGTCGCAAAGATACCCATGCCGTTTTGTTTACGGATGGTTTTCTGTTTATTCTTAGCAAATTCTTTAAGTCCACCCTTGCCGTCGAGAATTTTCCAAAATTCGTCCATCACGTAGATCAGTGGACGGCCGTCGATAATGGCTTCAAGACGGTGCAAAAGATAGTTGATTACCGGAACACGAACTTCCGGATTGTCGATAATATCGGTGTAATCAAAACCAACAATATTGGCTTTGGTCAGATCAATGGTATCGATCGGGTTGTCAAAAACCCAACCCAACGAATTGCCAACCGTCCATTTGCGCATACGGGCAAACAAGCCGTCGTCGCCCATATTGGGTAAACTTTTCTGGAAGTTGGTCATATTACGTAGACGCGGCGGCGTGTCGAGCATGTTTTCAACGGCACGAAAAATATCTTCTTCGTCACGCGAGGTATAACTTGATTTCCCTGCAAGTACTTTAATCAGATCACCCAGAAACTGTACATTGGCCTCGCTGCGTTCGCATTGGAACGGGTTGAAGCCTGTCGGCTCGCCGTTTTCCAGCGCTAAATAGTTACCGCCACAGGCACGAACGAAAATTTCTGCGCCGCGGTCTTTATCGAAAAAGAAAATGGTGGGGGATGGCTTCAATTTTTGCGCCTGGCTTAGCAGAAAGTTAATCAGCGCGGTTTTGCCGGTACCGGATTTACCGATGACCATAGTGTTTGCAATCGCTTTTTCACCGAGTGAATTTTCAGCCGGATGCGTTGCATGAAAATTAAAGTGGTAGGGCTGCCCGTTAGTCGTTTGCAATGTGGTGATGCATTCGCCCCATGGGTTATTATCTTTTTTGCCGGTAGCAAAGTTGTGCAGAGGCGATAAGCCCAAGAAATTTAGCGAGCTAACATTGGCGATGCGCGTACGATATTTCCAATTGCCGGGAAACTGCGAATAAAACGAGGATGCGATCGCCAAGTCTTCTTTGGCTGACACAAAACCAGCGTTAGAGAGCTCAGCTCGCGTGGTCGCGATTTGTTGTGCAAGTTTTTCCTGTGATTCAGCGTAGATCGCAATAATAAAATGGTATTGACCCAGCACAAAGTTACCTGATGCCAACTCGTCCATGGCGTAGTCAAGTTCGACAATTTGACTGACGGCTTTGTCGCCAGAGGAAATCATCATGCCTTTTGTACGATCAAGCACCTTCAACGCATCTTGCCTGCCCATGGGACTAAAAGAATGGGTAATGACATACTCAAAATCCAGATACTTAAGCCCGTTTAAAATCCCGGGATACGTGCCGTCGGCGTATTCCTTGATGTTCAAAATCGCGCCAAAATGATTCACGCCCTGCGGTGTATTGATAATAAAGTCACCAGTTTTAGTCGAAAACATATGCCGACTAACGGGCAAGTAAGTATTCACAGGCGCTTTCAGAACCGGCACTGCTTCATCAAGTCGATTCAACAGATAACCGAAAAATTCGAGCGTCTCGGAAAACACTACACCGTTTGCCGCTTCATACATGCTCAAACGATAGGGTGAATAATCTTTAAGCACTGCTTCGACGTTACCGGCGAGCTCTTGAATTTTAGCAATCGCCTGATCTTGTTCGGATTGCAATTGGGTAATACTTGTGGACTTTTCCATCATGCGTTTACCAGACACAACTGGCCGGTAAATCATTGTGATGTAAAGTTCGTTCTGCATGATTTTTTGGGATGACAAGGCACTGAAATAAGCGTCGGACAAGCCTTGGTTGAAAGCATGATCGAAACGGCTATTGTTAACGATGCGGCGCTTGCGTCTTACATCGTGAACCCAAAATGCCAAATTCACGAAGTCCGGAGCACGCAAGGTTTGCAACATGCGGTTAAAAGTATTGTGGCGATGCTCAAGATCCCATTCTTCGCGCCCAACAAAGGGCAGGCCGCCCAAATGCCATGTCAGCAAGTAATCACCGCCGGTAGTTTTAATAACCGAAGGAGAGACGTGCGTCGAAAGCGGGATGAATTCGCTAATGGATGTATCAGGAGAAAGCATGAACTTTTGATTCCAATTAAAAAATGAACAACATTACTAATTTGATTCTTCAGCGCGAGAACTTGATCAATGGCTACCATGAAAGCGGTGACGAGCTTTTCGTCACCGCTAGATTACATTTACTTTATTTTGCCTTGTTTACTGCGATACATATTAGGCGAAAAAACCCACATGCCCGAATAATGCTTAACATTGCGAGCCTTGAACTTGAATTGCCAACGTAGGGCCAGCAAATTAAAGATCATTTCGTCACGTCTTGCCATTTGGCGCATAACAAAGATCACAACTGGAATACTTAACAACCAGAAAAAATTAAAGTACACCGACATCAGCAAGCCACCGCCCGCCCCTATAAAAAAAGGAATATAGGGGACACCCATAAACATGGCAGGGCGTGTGCAGCCGCGAAATAGTATGTCTTTGCGCATGGGGAATTAATCGTTTTTTAAGGTGTACCAATCAGCATGCCGGCGATTTGAGTGGCAGCACCAATCAAAACGCCGCCGATCAAGATCGGGGCAACATCCGAGATACGCTTGTTAGCGAACGCAATTTGATAACCAGCGAAAATAATGGCAATCGTTACCACGACGATGGAAATCGCGTTCAATATCCCTTTAACGCCGTCAAAAAAGCCCACTATTTTCGTTTGGGTTGCACCTGGGCCAGTCTGCGCCATCGCACCGGAAGCAAACACAATGGCGTAAAGGACAAAGGCAGTCATTAGGATGTAAAAAAAGCGCTTTGATTGTAGTTCAGATGATGTTTTTAAATTCGAGTTCATTGCTTAATCCTTTATTTGTATTTGATATTTGTATTTGACTTTGGAGCAGGTTGGACTACATGGGTGAAACGACTGAAACATAAAACTAGTTAGAAACCGTTCTGGCATTTCTTCAAAAAACAAAGGCGCTGTCTGAAACGGGCACAGCTTCTTGCTTCGCTCCCTCGTAAGCTTTCAATTGCACGGGTGACGAAGCTTGTTGCGTAAGCGCGACAGCCGATGCTTGTGGTGGATATTGGCTGGCCACCTGATTTTGTATTTGACTCGGCTGTACCGAAGCAAGCTGCGCCATTGCCGGCGACAACGTGGCAGGCGCTACGGCGGCATCTACACGTTGTTGTAATCTTGGTTGTGCCGATATTGCATAAACGGGATGCCTGCTTATTCCGACCACACGACGGCTTGGTTTGCCGACGACTTCAATAGCTGAGCCCGACGATCTACTAGCTGCCGGCTCGTCGGTTTTACGCATGGAAGCAAACACTTTTTGTACATAACCATGCTTGTAACCGGTAACACTATTGCCGGAGTAATAACAGCTGAATGATTTGCCCCAGTCGCCGCCTAGGCGCTTGTAACATTCAGCAAGAATTTGCGAACCGGCTGTTAAGTTTGGACATTCCTGGAATGCTTTTTCATAAGAGTCGAGTCCATATTTAGCCAAGTTGTAACGATTAACCTGGGCCAAGCCCAGAGAAAAGTTATAGCCTCTCGTTTCAAGCATACGAACCGTGGCCAAGGCTTCAGGCAGGTTTTTAGGCTGGCGTACAAGATGACCGCCTACTACGCCAATTGCGTATGGATTATAGGAAGATTCGACGCGCACCACGTGTTGCATCACATCCATAGAGATTGCCATGTTTTGGCAGTGCAACAGTTCCAGACCTGGCAACACTAGCAATCCCCTTTAGGCTCTGCGGCCTTAACTTGGACGTGCTGACTTGGCGGTGTCATCGCCATTTCGACAGCATTTAGTTTACAAGTTGTAACATCTAGCATTTTATATCCCGATGGCCTTCAACATGTCAATCAAATATGAAATTAAAGCTTTTATTCACTGAACTTTCGTTCTGGATCAAAATCAATTCCGGTGATGTAACGGCGACCGGCATGCGCCTTGATGTGCACCAGCACATCAATGGTCATCATTAGCAATCGTTTAATAGTTTGGAACTCCAGACCGGAGCCTTCGTTCGATGCTTTCACCATCAGTGCCAATTGATCCCAAGTTTGAATCGTACTGCCAGCGTGGCAACTCGTAATCGAGCCAGGGTGACCCGAAGCACAGTTACGAATGAAGTAGAAAGCTTCGTCACCCCGCAGCTCAGCCAAAATGATGCGGTCGGGCTTCATGCGAAGACAGGCTTCCATGCAACTTTTAGCCGTCACGTTGCTCGCACTTTGGCCACCCTTGGAGTACAGCAAATGCACGGCGTTCGGTTGCGAGATAAATAATTCGCGTGCATCTTCAATCGTAACTAGACGCTCGTCATCCGGTATGTGATTAACCAGCGATTTCATGAACGTGGTTTTGCCGCTACCTGTCGCACCCGATACCACAATATTTTTTTTGTACAAAACCGCTTTACGAAAAAACTCCGCGTAATTACGCGCACGTTTAAGCTCGAGCAGTTCCAAATCGTGTTCGGTAAGTACGCCAGCCTGTTCTATCACCTGATCAAAAAAACCATCTTCCTGATACTGTTGCAGGGTTTTCATATGCTTGGAAGGCAGACGAATCGTGATGGACACTTTGCCTGCATCGCAGGCTGGCGGAATAACAAATTGCGCCCGTTGCCCGGTCGGAAAAGTTAACGACACTACAGGATCAGTATCGGTAATCCGTTGTCCGGTATTGCTTTCATTCACTACCGACGTACAAAACTGCCGCGCTCGCTCAAAGTTAAGCGTTGGCATCTCAATACAATTCCAACCGGTTTTGGTTTCCAGGTAAATCTCGCCTGGTTTATTGATGCAAATTTCAGTAACGTCTGGCGACGCCATGTGTTCCAGAATACCAAGTACTTCGTACTGATATTCCAGGAACTCATTTGAAATCTTGGCAACGGGTGAGTTGTCGGTATCCACGATATTTCCGGTGACGTGCTATCGAGCTACTACGCCAGCGAAACTTACATCTTTCGCCACGTAAATATTAACGACAGTGCCTTGGTTAATCGTGACGGTCGCCGGGCGACTAAGATTACGCTCCACCATTTGGTTAGCAAGACGCTCAACTGTTTGCGCAGTATTGCTTTCAAAAGGAGTAGTGATCACTTGTCCACCGGTGGTGACCGATTGAGTGGGCGGGCCATACTTTTCACCAGCATATTTAAATACGTCGCTGACTAAACTAATCAGCAAAGCCGAACTTAATTTGCTGCCCCAGTGAGCATTGTATTGACCTGGATGGCCTGCACCACCAAGGTTGTCAATGCCGGGGCTGGCCATCGACACATCAATGCCATTAGGCGTGGTGATCCGATCCCAAATTACCGAGACGCGGGGAATCTTGGGGTCTTCAGTATCATATTTTCCTGATACTTTTGAGCCCTTTGGTAACAACAAGCGACGACCATTGATCGAATATACCGGCTCGGTCACGATGCATGAAGTGAAGCCGGGAATATCGGTGATGATTCGTGTTTCAAGCACGCAACGAATATAGGTGCCGCGTACCAATAATGAATCCGCATTATTTAGAAACTGTGCCGATGTGGCTTTGGCAGATTCAGAGTTAGAGTTACTGACAGCTTGAGCTTGTCCACCGGCAGGTGCTGCTAACAGAGCCTGGAGCATCGGATCTATTGCTCCTGCACCGGAGCCGCCTGCTTCAACGCCCATTCGACGTTCGGCAAGCGTTGGGCCACGTGGCAACGCTGTGGTTTCGACGGGTGCAGACGGTGTTTCATTCATATAGTTGTCTGGCGGCGGTGGCAATTGTGGCGGCAGGATAACCGTCGGCTCTGCAAGCGCAATGGGCTCTGCTGCAACAGTATCGACCGCTTTCGGCAGCTCCGGAATGACGACCGTTTCTTCACGCGGTTTTTTTATAGTTTCATCATCAGTACTGGTCGCTCTATTCAGCATCCAAATCGCCATCAAGAGCATTAGCGCAACAATCCCCGCTAAAAAAACCAATGCCTTGCGATTCAGTCGCTGCAATTCACTAGCCTTCAATGTAGGCGCATTGGCATCTAGATCTGCTGCCGTTGAAGTTTGCTGATAACCATAAGAACTAGGCGCCTGGCCTTGATCTTGTGCGTAGGGATTGTTTGGATTACTGGGATCGTTTTGACCAGTTTGATTAGGAGGATTATTTTGATTCACGGTTGTTTGCTCCTACGTAGGCCTACGACATTTTTGCCATGACGAATTACCAAATAAGGATAAATACCATGGACAATAATCGTGTTGTTTTCAACCGTGGTATTGACTACAAAGTCTTCGCCGCTTTCACGTTCACGAGCGAATACCGCAGGAAAATTACCGGTTGGAATATCTTTTAGATCACTCATTTTTACGTAAGTGAATTGGCCATCGTCATAGACGCTGGTTGGCAAAAGCCATGATTGCTTGGTTCTGATCGTGCGATTACTGGAGTAATCGTAGTTGAAGTTGTAGTGACGATCTTTTTCAAGCGTGGTGCTAATTTGCGGAACGCTTTTTGCTTTCGAGCTAAATTCTGCATCGTTGGGATACTTGAATGTGATCTTGTATTGCACGCCTGCTTGTTTGGCTTGCTCAAGCGCTGTCCAATCGGAAGCCACTACTTTCAGCTCAAAAATATAGGAGTGGGTAGCCGTGCGAATCATCATGTTGGTATCAACATCACTGTTCTTGGGCTTGATATAAAAAATATTGTCGCGCCGGGTCAAATCCCAACCCGTACTGAAGCCTGTGCTGAAATCAAGCACCTCTTCACTTGGACTCAATTCGATTTGCGTGGTAATACCCAAGCCGGTACGGACCTGATAAATCCGATTGGCTTCGTATTGGTATTCCTGCACAACCTGGGCGCTAGCCGGCAACGCTGCGGCAAAAATCACGCCGCATAAAACTCCTAGAAAGCACTTTATGCTTATGCGATTCATCGGTTGTTGGCTCCGTTTACATTACTGGGTGGATTAGTTGAAGGTATTTGGGGATTAGGTGTTACGGGAACAGGATTTCCCGTAGGTATCTCAGTGCCTGGATAAGCCGGCGCCGGAGGAATTGCACCAGGCGCCAAGGTTTCAGCAGGCTGTGCGGTCGGCGCTGGTGCGCGCTGATATTCGGCAGGCGGTGCTTCAGAGTAATCATTGTCGGCACGATAGCTTGTAACTTGAAACCCAAGTGGATTCAAAACACGACCTTCATCGGTCATTTTCAAGTTTGGGTTGTAGCTGAATTCGAGCGTGATGATTTTGCTGTCCAGCAGCTGAATTTCACCGGTACTTTTCTCGAATAATACTCGTTGTATTCGAACCGAGGCACCACTAGGTGCACCCTTGGCCACCACACCATTAGCATCAGGAACGCCTGATTTATTGCTATCGCCAATCAAAGTATTGCTCAGAATTCTTACACGAATTGCTTTGCCGTTACCGTACAATTTATAAGGAGTATCTTCCTTGTTAGGGGCATGGAGCGCCCTGTACCCAGCACTAACATCATTGGTTGCCATCACATGGACGGCATTCCAGTCACCGGTTCCAATAAGGGAGTAATCATAGGATTCTCTTGCAAGAACGAAATGCGCGACATTGCTTTTATTGATGGCTTCGTTAGCGGTGACTGCATTATAAGTTGTGTCAGTTGTAAGACGCGCAACCGTGCTGGTGCCGGTATTTGCATCCGCCATCACCAGATAAGGGACTTCCTTTTTCAACGGCAGCATGTAGAAATAGCCTGCAGCGAGAATCAGCGACATGATTATTGCCGTGGATGCTACAAACCAGGCACGCTTCTCGCTACGCTTGGCCATATCAGCCACCGTGACTTCGAAATTTATCGACTGAGAAACTGCGTTTTCGACATTGGGAGTTACCGCTTTATTTCGGAGCATGATTATTGTCGTCTAACGTGAGTGTTGAAGGGATTATTGCCAGCAATTAGAATTATCAGAGCCTACTTGGCTTCAAGCTTCGCGCCATAAGTTCTAACGGATATGGCCTAGCTTACGGAGTAGTGGTGGCGGCGCCTGCATTGCTTACAGAGCCTTCGGAGAGCCGCACGATTATCTGATTTTGTTCGGTCACGATGACGACTTGCTGCGCTGCATATGCGGACGAAAGCTGGTTGAGTGCGTCCTGCAAATTACTGGTGCGAATATCAGCCACCTGCGCATGCAAAGTAAAATCAGACGGATGTAAATAGGAAAGGCTCATCTTCGAATCTTTGGACCAACGCTCCAAAGTATTTTTCAGCGTGCCATCGAGTGGCGACACGAAAAAAACGTAAGATTGATAAAGTGGAATTTCCTGCGGTGTTACCGCATAGCGATTGATTGGCTTCCAGCGACCTGCTACATCAGGAGCCGGGCGGGTTGCACACGCCGTCAAAACCAGCAGAGACAGACTTGCAATACACGATAAAGTGACTGTTCTTTTCACGACTAATCCATTCAAAAGTTGACAAAAGTGGTTTACGGTCGCCAATTCGCGTGAAGAGTTGTTACGTTTAACGAATTGCACTTGACAACTTCCATTCCCCACACGCGAGTCTAGCCGTTAAAACGGGAATGTCAAACGTGTCACAGAAATGAAATACAGTGATCAATTTATACACACAAACTGACGCATTAACATGAAATATCCCTATTAACTGCACATTAATCGACTATTAGATTTGTTGTGTGGGAATTACATGCGCTAAGTATTTGCTCTAACTGTGTCTTTGGACTGACCACATACAAATGAACTGTGATTGCGATCACACTTGTAGTCAAACATTTACTGAACCGCATTCATAAATTTACGATGCTGCCAGCCATACAAAAAATTATCATCTCTGGGTTCTAAGCGCTGGACGCGCCTATCTCGATATTGTTGGTCTTTGGAGCTCTTGGTCATGCACCTGTTGTGTGGCGGCTGCGTTGTCGCGAGTCACGTGCAAACTTTGTTGTTGCGCTAACTCTTGCCTGGGTTGGGTATTCAGGGTATCTAGTTGCCTAAAAGATTCTGCTACTGGTGTGTTCACCGCTTGTTGGGTACTCATATGTGCACGAGTGTGCGATGGATCATCAAGCTTGCCCTGCACCACAATTACGTTTTCCCCGGCTTTCGCTATGTCGTTACCGCGACTCAAAACTACATTATCAATGCGTTGAATTCCTTCCTGCTTGGCCAGCACGGTCAGACTGGCCGCCATGCGATCACTATTGACGTCTGTATTGCGACCCATGCTTTCGTCGAGTTTACGAACCGCATCGCTACTTTGCTGATGCAGTTTGTGATCAGGATGCGCCGCTTGTGTGGGGTCGAGTTTGGTCTGATCGGGAGGAGATTTTTCTGCTGGCGGGGCGGTGATTGGCATATTTCTGTGATCCATACTTGCTTTAAGCGCGCTGTCCACCGGCTCGGCATTTTCACGATCACCTTTCACGCCACGCGGAGCCATAGTTTCAACTGTGCGGCGTGCATCGCCTTGATCAGCTGCATTGATACGCATCAAGCCTCGCATGCCTTCTTCCGAACGATGTACAACATTCATCGCAGGGTCTGATGGCTCAGCCCGCTTTTGCAAATAAGGCGTATCGCTTAAAGCATTCAAGTAATCAACCATCAAATTACCACTGCGAATGCCCAAACCATTCAAGTGATAACCGTCGCCCACATTGGTATGGGCACCAGCTACAGTTACTCCCAACAAGCGGCCATCAGGCGTCATGCCCTGATCAATAATGCTGGTGGATTTAAATGATCCACGAAGCTCGTCTTCGGCCACGATTTGAAAGCCCGATACTACTGAAGGCGGCAAACGACGATCATGATTACGGGGTTCGCCAGTACCCACTGGATCAAATAAGCCAACAGCTTGCGGTGTTAAGCCTGGAGCCACCAATGGCGGCTTGGTGTATTCGAGGTGCATGCGGCCATCTTCGCCACGAACTCTATGAATACCACTTGGGTCTTGTATACCGCGCTCATGCACCATGCGCGCAAAACCAGCGGCCTGTTCAGCACCGCGACTGAAGCCGATGTCGGCTAGACGGATTTGTACATTTGGATCTTCTTTTTTCCACTGTGCTGCTTGTTCAATGAATTTTGAGTACATTTCCTCGAGACGTTGGTCGTAGGTATAGCCAAACGCGCCGTCCAATGTACGTTCAACGAAATTATCTTGCGTACCCACACCTTTGACATAACCCACGCCAATAGGTGTATCGGGATTTTTATCAATGAGTTCTGCAATCTGGCTGAAAGTTCGGCCGACATTCGTTAGATGTTGCGGATCATTCTGGGCATCGTTCCAGGTACCATCAAATGCAGCGACGAAAATCCGCTCATGTGGATTATCAGCATGCTGGAATATAGGCACCGGCATCTTTGCCATGGCCTGCTGCGCAATCCCGTAGGTAGCCATATCGTGCGCATCGGCCGCATAAGTATTTACGCCGTCTGGATGTTTGCCATGGCTATGTGGTTTTTTCTCATCACTCATATCGCTTCCCCTAAAGTGATTAGTAAGTGTGGCTATAAGCCAGAATTAAATCGTTGCGGAAGTCACTGCGCCGCGTCGAAGTATCCTTGAGATAAACCATTGCCTTCATGTAGACCTTTACTGTGCGGTCATTGATTTCAAGACAAATATTTGGCGAATCCGTTGCCGCCACGGTATCTGTCGGGATATCTTCACGAGGAACATTGTGCCGAATGTGTTGATCTTTAAAAATTTCTGCAATATTGATTTTTGCCTCATGTGAAACGCCGTCTTTCGAGCGCCAATTTACAATCGCAGCGGACGGGAAATTCTTGATACCAATATGAGCAGCGGATCCCCAACCTTTCTGATAATTTGCGCCTATTGATGATGAAGACGGTCTTGTTTTGTCTGCATCATCTTTTACGAGGTAGTTCTCATTATATAAAACACTACAGCCAGTAGTATCGTAACAATGAGCCGAGAAACTATGCTTTTCAAACCGTAAAGGCCATTCGTTCGGAATTGTTGTATATGTTTCAGTCTTCTGTGAAGTTGACATGGCTGATTGGCATCCTGAAATAGTAAATAAAGAAATTATGGTAATAGCACTGGTAATAAGTATTTTCGTAAAGTACACGCAGACTTCCTTCTCAATAATTAGGTGTTTTCGGGGCATGTAAATTCACCCACTTCACCAGGCGACCACCAATTCATGTCACGAATACGTTTTTGTTTCTCGGATTCTCGTAGAGCTTTCGCGTCTTTTTCGTTGACGCCTTTGCTTTCTATGTAGGAGACGAGATATGCCAGATTATAACAAAGAGCTTCATGTCGCTCGGTGGTGGATAACCCAGATATTTCCTGACGTAGATTTTGATTTGCACGCATCACCGTTTCTTCGCTACCCATGCCTTCCATATGAACATACAAGAATAAAAGGTAAGCGATTTTTCTATTTTTTTTGACACCCAAACCATCGCGATACATAACGCCGATATTATTCATGGCATCACCGTTTTTTTGATAAGCCTTTAAATACCAATCCATTGCCTTGACGTAATCAACCGGCATGCCTTTGCCTTGATGG
>JAYUUM010000161.1:0-10358 GCA_043754555.1 Arenimonas sp.
CGAATACTGCTTGTTGAAGACAACCCAATCAGCCGGGAGTTTCTGCATGAAGCACTTAAGCCTTTGGACATCTCGATTGATATTGCCGAAACTTTGACAGCGGCTCGTATCTTGGCTAGGCAATACACACACGCCCTATTTTTGAGTGATGTACATTTGCCGGATGGCGAACCTGACGAGATTTTTTCTGCCCTTAGGCAGCTTCAACAAAATACTATCGTGATCGCGATTACTGCCGAAGCAAGCCCTGCAACTTGTAAAACATTATGCAACATGGGCTATCAAGAAGTTTGGGGCAAGCCAATTCCGATGGCGACACTGCAAAATAATGTTACTCGTCTTTTGGGTTTAAGCCCTGCAATCGCTGACACTACTCAGCCGCTCGAACTTTGGGATGAAGCTGCAGCCTTGCGTGCAGTGGGTGGCAGCCTGGCAACTCTGACAGCGCTTCGAGTAATGTTTCTAGCCGAATTACCACAGCACAGAAAAATTATTACAGAAGCCTTCTATGCCAATGATACATCGGGACTAAAAGCAGAGTGTCACAAATTATTAGCCGCTTGTGGCTTTGTTGGAGCTGCTGGATTGGCTCATGCAGTTAAGCAATTGTCTGAAGCTGCCAGCGATAGCGAAAAATTAAATAAATTTAAGCAAGAGATTGAAGCGTGTCTGCACATTTAATTGGATCTGTAGGGCTGCCCCCGTGGCCGCTCAATAGGGTCGCACATTGTTGATGTCCCAATTTTGCGTGTTTAAAAAGCAACTACAAGGGGTTGCCCCTACCATATGGATTACGCTGTCTTTCCAACACGCGCCAATTCGCTCAATAGGCCCCAGGATTTCAACTCCGTGTTGCCTAATTGTTCTTTAATCAGTCCACGCAAAGCACCACGCAATTCTTGCAGTTGTTCGTTGATCGGCATTTTGTCGTTCGCTAATGCAATCAGCGCGGCGCCACTCACACTACTGGCGCTATGGCGGTTATCACGCACCGGTCCGTGCTCACTATCTATGCGATAGCGCGCAGCCGGGTCACAGACTTGACCATCATGGGCGATATCAAAGGAAAATCCAACGCCAATGGCTTGAAGTAAATCACGTTCAAAACGGCGTAGCGTCCAAGCTAAAGATTCCTGTAATGCCAGACGATTACGTGTTCCCTTATAGAGTTCAAATACATCATTGGCCGCATCCTGGCGTGGAAGCAATTTCAATAATAGTTCGTGAACATAAAAGGTCGAGAGCAAATAATCGCCCTGCAAGCGCGGTGCCACATCCAGCGTTTCTACCTGTTGCATGCTGGCCATCTCGCCCTTCAGTAAGTAATCAAGACGAACATATTGCATCGGTTGAAGTGCCGCCCGTTGATTATGTTTTTTGGCACCAGTCATGCCCCGCGCAACTAAGGCCAAGCGCCCATAGTCCTGCGTCAATACTTCAACAATAAAACTGGTTTCACGCCAGGCGCGAGCATGCAGAACAAAGGCCGGCTGGCCCTGCACTCTCATCGTTAGTCCAGATAGCCAAAGCGTCGAAGTGCTGCTTCATCATCAGACCAACCTGCGCGAACGCGGCACCAGGTTTCCAGAAAAACTTTGCGTCCAAATAATTTTTCCATGCCTATGCGGGCGCCTGTAGATATGGCTTTCATGCGCTCGCCACCATTACCGATTACGATCGGTTTTTGGCTTTCACGCTCGACCCAAACGACTGCGGAAATTCGCAGCATTTGACCATCTTCTTCAAATTTTTCAATTTCAACCGTGGTCGAGTAAGGTAATTCTTCGCCAAGACGCGTCATTAACTGCTCACGTACCAATTCGCCAGCCAGAAATCTCTCGCTCTTGTCGGTAATTTCATCTTCGGCATAATGCGCTTCAGATAATGGCATCAAATCAATCAATGTTTTGACCAATGCATCGGTGCCTTTCTTTTTCAAGGCAGATAATGGATGCACCATCGTAAATTCGTATTCGGCTGTAATTTTTGCGATAAATGGCAACAAACTATCTTTGTCAGCCACCTTGTCCACTTTATTGACGACCAAAATACAGGGGACTTTGCTTTCCTTGAGTGCCGACATGGCCAAAGAATCATCTTCGGTCCAGCGCCCGGCTTCGATTACCAAAAGGGCAACATCAACATCGCTAACGGCACCGCGGGCAGCACGATTCATGTAACGATTCATGGCGCGAGTCTGACGTCCATGAATACCCGGAGTATCCACCAACATCAATTGGCCGTCGCTGAAAGTGGCAATGCCTAATAAGCGATGACGAGTTGTTTGCGCCTTTGGCGACACAATGCTTATTTTCGCACCGACCAAGGCATTGACCAACGTGGACTTGCCGACATTAGGTCGCCCGATCACGGCAATGGTACCGGCGCGATAGCCTGTGGTTTCTGACTCGGGTTTCATTACTTTATTGCTTCCAGTTTATTCATCATTTTTTCTGCTGCCGCCATTTCAGCCAAACGCAGGGAACTGCCTTCGGCTTGTTCGTTTAAATCCGGTTCGGGTATCGAACATCGCACAATAAAAATGCGTGCATGGTCTTCACCACGACTTTCAATCAATTGATAATCAGGTCTTGCCAATTGCTTGGCTTGTAACCATTCTTGCAGACGGGTTTTGGCGTCTTTCTCGACTTTCCCGGGCTGGATATCACAAATCTGTTGTTCAAACCAAGGCAATACTGTGGTGCGGCAAGTTTCAAAATCAGAATCCAGATAGATCGCTGCAATGATCGCTTCCAAAGTATCGGCAAGAATGGAATCGCGACGATGGCCGCCAGTTTTCATTTCACCAACGCCCAATACGATCTGCTCGCCGATCTCAAGCTGGCGGGCAATACTGGCCAATGAAGACTCTCTAACCAAATTAGCACGCGCCCGAGTCAGGGCACCTTCGTCTGCTTTTGGCCAATGGGCAAAAAGCGATTCCGACACGATTAAATTGACCAGCGAATCCCCAAAAAACTCGAGGCGTTCGTTATGTGGAGCGCCCGCGCTACGATGGCGTAAGGCCTGTTGTAGTAACGCGGGTTGATTGAAGCAGTAAGCGATCTTTTTATGGAGCACCTGCAGCGCCACCCACCATCGGCTCGGTCACATCAAACTTTGCTACAAAGTCCAGATTATAAATAAGTGGTTTACGCACTTCATAAGCTATGTTGATGGATTTGACATCTCCCACTTTAATTAGCTTCACATCTTTATTAGTTTTAATACTATCCACGTAGCTGATATTAAAGCGTCGATCAAGTTTGCTTCGCATATCTTGCAAACTTGCAGTTGGCGCATCAGGCTCTCTGCAAGCCGCTTTAAGATCGGTTACTGCACTGTAATACTCCGCATAGACAGGAAATAGTTTGAATCCAACAAACGCAAAAACACCCGCCACAGCCAGCACCATAATAAAACCAAGTAATGTTATGCCGCGCTGTTTCACCATAGTTTGAATTTTCATACATCCCCCGTCCCGTAAGTGTTATTCAATAGTATCGCCTATTCGCGAATAATCGAAGCCGTCTTTACAACCTTTAAGCATACTCTGGCAGTTCAGCCAGATAAACATGGCGCGGCCCACCAGATTCTTCTCGGGCACGAAGCCCCATTCACGGCCATCCGAGCTGTTATTACGGTTGTCACCCATCATGAAATACTCGCCTTCCGGAACCTTCCAGGTACCATTCCGGGTGATATTGCCGTTCGGGATTTCCTGAATAATATGCGGCTTGCCGGGCAAATTCTCGATGATCTGGTAATTAGTCGTGGGTGCATATTCGACTTGCACGCCATTAATACTGATCCGGTTATCAACCACGGTGACTTCATCGCCCGGCAATCCAACCACGCGTTTGATGTAATCGACTCCGATGCTAGGGTCATCTGGGCCCATACCGGGATAGCGAAAAACAGCGACATCGCCTCGTTTGGGGCTGCCAATCTCGATGACTTTCTTGTTCAGCACCGGCAAACGAATACCATAGTTATATTTATTGACCAGGATAAAATCGCCCACCATCAAGTTAGGCTCCATCGAGCCCGATGGAATCCGGAACGGTTCGGCAATAAAAGAACGCAAAGTCAGTACCGCAAAAAGTACCGGGAACAAGGATTTAGCATAGTCGACCAGAATCGGGTCTGCGATTTCTTCACCTTCTTTTTGCATCAGCTTGCGGCTTTTGGCAAAAAACAAACTATCTACCAGCCAAATAAATCCACTCAGCAAGGTCAAAATTGTCAGTAACAGGGCAAAATCAAATTTCACGTTTTATCCTTGTGATCCATGAGATGTATCAGTTGTTGTCCATTTTCAGTACAGCAAGGAAAGCTTCCTGTGGAATTTCCACACTACCGACTTGCTTCATGCGTTTTTTGCCTGCTTTTTGTTTCTCTAACAATTTTTTCTTTCGGCTAGCATCGCCGCCATAACATTTCGCCAATACGTTTTTGCGCATGGCTTTTACCGTAGAACGTGAAATGATTTGCGCACCAATGGCCGCCTGAATAGCTACATCGAACATTTGTCTTGGGATTAGTTCCCGCATTTTTTCACATAGCTCACGGCCACGACGATCGGCATGACTCCGATGCACAATACTGGATAAGGCATCCACCCGATCACCATTGATCAACGTATCCAGCAAGACGAACGGACCGGCTTCAAAGCGCAAAAAATGGTAGTCCAGCGAAGCATAGCCGCGTGAGACGGATTTCAGGCGATCAAAGAAATCTAGCACAACTTCGGCCATCGGCATTTCATAGGAAATTTGGACCTGACTACCCAGATATTGGATACCAATTTGCGAGCCCCGTTTTTCCTCGCAAAGCTTGATGACGTTACCGACATAGTCTGGTGGCGTAAGAATATTGGCGCGAATAATTGGCTCGCGAATTTCCTGCACCAAGGTGGTTGGCGGAAGTTTCGCCGGATTATCCATCGGGATAACCGTACCATCAGTTTTTAGAACTTCATAAATAACCGTGGGCGCGGTCGTGATCAGATTCAGATCATACTCACGCTCGAGTCGCTCCTGCACAATTTCCATGTGCAGCATGCCTAAAAATCCGCAACGAAATCCGAAACCCATCGCTTCCGAACTTTCGGGTTCGAACTGCATGGCGGCATCATTGAGTTTCAGTTTTTCGAGTGCTACCCGTAAATCAGGGTAATCTTCCGCATCGACCGGAAACAACCCGGCAAAAACACGCGGCTGCACAGTTTGAAAGCCCGGTAAGGGTTTGTCGGCAGGATCGGAAGCCGATGTCAGGGTGTCGCCAACCGGCGCGCCATGTACGTCTTTGATCGAAGCGGTAATCCAACCCACTTCGCCTGCGCCGAGTTTTGCCAGCGGTTTACGTTTAGGAGTGAATACGCCGACTGAATCAATTAGGTGCGTACGGCCGGTCGACATCACCAGCATTTTTGAACCCGGAACCAGTTCGCCCTGCATGACCCGCACCAGCGATACCACGCCGAGATAATTATCAAACCAGGAATCAATAATCAGGGCCTGCAGTTTATCGGTGTCGCGCGGCTTTGGCGGCGGAATACGTTCGACAATGGCCTCAAGAACCAAATCAATATTCAAACCGGTTTTTGCGCTGATGGAAACCGCCTCTTCGGCGTCAATACCAATTACGGCTTCAATTTCTTTTTTTACTTTTTCGATATCGGCAGTCGGCAAATCGATTTTATTAAGAATCGGAATGACTTCCAGTCCCTGTTCGACAGCGGTATAGCAGTTGGCTACCGATTGCGCTTCAACGCCTTGTGCCGCATCGACAACTAATAACGCGCCTTCGCAAGCAGCCAATGAACGTGATACTTCATAACTGAAATCAACATGTCCTGGCGTATCAATAAAATTGAGCTGATAAGTTTGGCCGTTCTTTGCCGTGTAGGGCAACGAAACCGATTGCGCTTTGATAGTAATGCCGCGTTCGCGTTCGATCGGATTGGAATCGAGCACCTGCGCTTCCATCTCGCGGGCTTGCAGACCTCCGCATAACTGAATAATGCGATCAGCCAAGGTGGATTTGCCGTGATCAACGTGGGCAATAATAGAAAAATTACGAATATGCTGCATGTGGCCGGCGGCGCCGTCTTTAGTGATGGTTAACGCGCAATTATCTCATAGCTCGGCCACCCACGCAGTACCGGCCTTCGTTCGCCCTGAACAAACGAAGGCCGGCACCACCCACACACACCTGCTAAATCAAGGAACTTCCAAGGTTATCAGGCCAGTGCTTTGGCTATTACGCACTAGCAAACGTATCCTGTCGCCCGATTTGAAAGCTTTTACCGCTGCATTAAACTCCACTGCATTACCGATGGACTGACGCCCGACTTGCAAAATTACATCACCCGCCGACAAGCCTGCCTGAGCTGCCGTCGGGTTAGTAACACGAGCAATTTGTACACCCTCGCCTACTGCCAAGCCTAATTGAGCGCGTGTTTTTGCATCAACCGCGATAACACTGAGCCCCAATGTATTGTTAGTAGCCGGTTCAAGACGTCGATTATTACCGGGGTTTATGACAGCAGCAGTTTCTTCGAGTGCCGTGAGTTGTACGACAATCGTTTTGGGTTTGCCATTGCGGTACAAATCCACATTAACTTTAGCCCCCGGTGGCAAAGCGCCGACCATCGGCGGCAACATGGACGACTGTGCTATCTCATTGCCATTAAGCGAAGTAATAACATCGCCCGGCAAAATACCGGCTTTTTGTGCAGCACTTCCATTAATCACACTATTAACTAACGCACCACCCGGCCGCGGCAAGCCAAGCTCTCTTACGTCATCGCGGCTGAGATCGCCGATTTGAACGCCCAACTGGCCGCGGGTTACTTTTCCGGTTTGCTTGAGTTGTTGGACCGCATTCATCGCCACTTCCATCGGGATCGCAAAACTCACGCCCATGTAGCCGCCAGAATTACTAAAAATTTGCGAGTTGATACCGACCACTTCGCCAGCGGTGTTTAACAAAGGCCCGCCCGAATTGCCGGGATTAATAGCCACATCGGTTTGGATAAATGGTACATAGCGCTGACTGCCATCAATACTAGGACGTCCCAAACCGCTGACTACACCGGCGGTGACGGAATGATCAAAGCCAAACGGCGAACCGATCGCAACAACCCATTGTCCGGGTTTTACTTTTTTTGAATCAGCAATTTGTAAAACTGGCAAATTAATCGCTTCGACTTTTAACAATGCCACGTCCGACATTTGATCACTGCCAATCACTTTTGCTTTGAGTTCACGGCGGTCGGCCAAACGCACAATAACTTCATCGGTATTGGCCACCACATGATGATTAGTGAGCACATAACCATCGGATGAAATAATAAAGCCACTGCCAAACGAAATTCCGCTTCTTGGTTGCTGCGGCATCGGCATGCCTTGCTGTTCGATAATGCGCTTGAAAATTTCCGGCATGCCTTCCATGTTCGGCGGCATACCGGATGGATTCGCCGAGGCATTTTGTCTGGTCTGTTTTTTGCTGCTGGCCTCAATATTGACGACCGCGGGACCCGCTCGCTCTACCAGCATGGAAAAATCCGGCAAATTTACCAAAGGTAACGCCGCATTACTGTTGACTGATTGACCAATAAAGGTTTGAGTTGTTGAAGCAGCCACCGGCTGCTGTACCTGTGAAAAGCAGGCCACGAGCAAAGCGCAAGAAGAAAAGCCCAATACAAATCTTGATACAGGTTTCATGTGATCGAACTCGCTTGTTTGTCATGATTAAAAAAAGATTGTTTAAAGCGCTAAAGCACAACCTATTAACTTAGATCAGTCACCAACAAAAAGTTCCTGATAAGTCTCTCTTTTTCCATTTTTTTCACACCACGTTTTTCACACAGCGTAAACGCCCACTTTTCCACATCAAATTTACACTATTTTACCGGAGCAAGTACTGGTCCAAATTGTGCAACGGTCATCGCGGGTACTTTACCGATTGCGGTCACGCGCCGGCCGTTACCCCATTGGGCAAATACATTGACCGCGCCACGTTGCATCGCACTTTGACCTTTCTGAACTTGTGGGGCAGGTTCAATATAAACCGAAACAAAAGCCAGGCCGTCGCTGTACAAAAGATGCACGCCATTTCCGGAACTGCGGGCGGCACGGAGTTCAAATCCGGCGGGTGGTGATTTCACACGCCAACCTGGATCGACTTGACTCTTGGGAGTCATGCTTTGGATTCGGTGAAAATCCTTATTTTTCGGAAATGCCAAGTCAGCTTCTTTCGGTAGCTTGCCTAACTGCAAATCAGTGAACGCCATTTTTTCCAGTGTCGCCCCATTCTCATCCAGTAAATCGATACGCATTGGAAAGCCAGTGGTCTTTTCAAGCCATAATCGATAACCGTATCGCCATTTATCGAGTGCGCGAATTTCAACGACTTGGGTTTCAAAATTGGCGATGCGTTCGGTCTTGGCCAGCTTGGCTTCGTAGCCGTCCAGATTGTAAGCCAATGCAAATTGTTGGGTCGGGTTCCAACGATCACTAGCACCGGCTTCATAACCGACCGAGCCCTCTTTCGTGTTTGTACTCACGACCACTTTATTGTCGCGAATCACTTCACGTGGTGGACCACTTAAGGCAACAATTCGCTCGCGTTCGCGGTCATTTTCGAATGCATGAAAAACCGCCATGGTTTCAATTCGGCCTTCGGCCACCATCACCAAAGTACCCTGGTAATTTTGTTTACGCAGCGCCGGACCAATTCGTTTCAACCAATCACTGGCATCTTCATCATTAAATTTCTCGCTTACCCAGGCTTTTGCCTGACCAAACCAACCGGGCTTTTCTGACTTTGCGGTCTGCGTTTGTGCCTGCGTGCCCAAGGCACATAGCGATAAAAAAACACTGATGAAAAAACGCAACATCACTTATTGTCACCTGCATTTTGGTCTGTCTGCTTTTTGACTTCACCGGCGTCCTGGGCGACTACATCAACATAAGGAACAAAACCGCCCATGCCATCTTGCGACATCATTTGATTATGTCGCACTAAATAAGCTTCTAGCGCAGGGTCACTATTGGTATTGACGACGGCACGCGGCCAGGATTTTTTCGCACTACTAATGATCAACGGGAAATCTTCAGGCGACACAACACCGGTTACCGATTCGCTAGGCGATGGATTAATGGCCGGTGTTATTGCAGTGGATGGGCTCGATGCGCTGGCAATGATTGATGTACTTACCGCCAACTGTCTGTTTCCAATTAAATCAGCCGAACCAAATGTGGCAGGCGGATCAATTTCATTATTGGCAATTTCATTATTGAGTGTCGCTTCACTCGTATTGGCAAGCTTGGGTTCTTGCGTTGCTGTGTCCTGCATGAAGCTTGGAATAAAGACAATCGCGGCAAAAGCCATGGAAGCGGCAGCGGCCCAGGCAAATAAAGGTCGGCGTGATTTAATGCTTGATGACTCTTCGGCCAATGCCTGTTTTATATTGGCACATAATGTGTGCGACATCAGTCGTGCCGACTGTCCTTTCATGCAAGCCGATGTCATTTGCAAACGCGTGTACATGGCTTGCAATGCTTCGTCATGTTGCAAGCGACGCTCGAGAAACAGCGACTCTTCCCTGGATAATTCGCCATCCATCCACGCCGAAAGCTGTTCGCAGGTATTTTCGTCTAATGAAGTCATAGTTATAGTTGCTGTCATGGCCGTACTCGCTCGCTATCCATCAAAGGTCGCAGACGCAAATCAATCGCTTCGCGTGCGCGGAAAATGCGGGATCGCACCGTACCAATCGGGCAATCCATGGTTTCAGAAATTTCTTCGTATGACAGGCCTTCCATCTCACGCAGGGTGATGGCTTGTCGTAATTCTTCGGGTAATGCGGCAACTACTTCAGCCACGGTGCGCGCAATTTCTTCGCGTAAAAGTTCGTGCTCCGGGGTGTCGCTATCGTGCATCCGGTAAGCGCCTTCGTAATGTTCGGCGTCATCGGCATCAACATCGGAAGTGGGAGGGCGACGTTTCATCGACACTAAATGATTCTTTGCAGTGTTCACAGCAATCCTGTAAAGCCAAGTGTAAAACTGGGCATCACCACGAAAACTATTCAACGCACGATAGGCGCGGATAAAAGTTTCCTGTGCAATATCCTGACTTTCGGCGTAGTCATGAACGAAGCGGCCAATAACGGCACCAATTCGGTGTTGGTACTTGCGCACCAGTACATCGAAAGCCGTTTTGTCACCACCTTGTACACGCTTGACCAATTCCAGGTCCAGTTCGTTCTCACCCATTGAAACCGCTATCCCGTGCTTGCGGCCGTTGGGGCCGATTGAAAGACCTGCATTTATCAGGAAAGTTCATTC
>JAYUUM010000162.1:0-3423 GCA_043754555.1 Arenimonas sp.
TTGAGATAATTCACAGTCTTGACCCCGTAGCTCAGCTGGATAGAGCGGTCCCCTCCTAAGGGACAGGTCGTACGTTCAAATCGTATCGGGGTCGCACCTTATTTTTATTTTGATTGTTTGGAGCAACACATGACTCACCCTGTCTTAAAAGCGCTCGGCCTAGGCGAAAACGAATCGGGCACCTATCTCGGCCACGGCGAATGGTCTAAAACACAGGACGCCGGTGTATTGGAACCGATCAATCCAAGCAATGGCGAATTGCTCGGTCGCGTTTATGCATCCAGCCAAGCCGATTACGACATCATCATGGAACGTGCTCAAGCCGGTTTCAAAATCTGGCGCAGCACACCTGCACCGAAACGCGGCGAAGCCATTCGTCTTTGCGCCGACGCTCTGCGACTACACAAAGATGCACTCGGTTCTCTGGTTGCGCTGGAAATGGGCAAGATTAAACCCGAGGGCGATGGCGAAGTACAGGAAATGATTGATATTGGCGATTTCGCCGTCGGTTTGGCGCGCCAACTATACGGCTTGACCATGCATTCCGAACGTCCGGGTCATCGTATGTATGAGCAATATCAGCCGCTCGGCATTGTCGGCATTATTTCAGCTTTTAATTTTCCGGTCGCGGTTTGGGCCTGGAATGCATTTCTGGCCGCGATTTGCGGCGATATCTGCATCTGGAAACCATCGCCAAAAACGCCGTTTAGTGCGATTGCATCAATGAAAATCTGCAATGAAGTTTTAAACAAAGCGGGCTTCCCGGATTTGTTCTATTTATTCAACGACGCCGGAACCGACATCGCGCAAAACTTTGTCGATGATCATCGCGTGCCATTAATAAGTTTTACTGGTTCCACGGCAGTGGGTCGCACAGTCGGCGAGCGTGTTGCCCGTCGCATGGGCCGTAGCTTGCTCGAACTCGGTGGCAATAACGCCATGATTGTTGATGAAACCGCCGATTTGAAACTGGCGATTCCGGCGATTGTGTTTGGCGCCGTCGGCACCGCTGGTCAACGCTGTACTTCTACCCGCCGCGTGTTTATCCACGAAAACATTTTTGAGGACGTACTCGCCAAGCTGGTCACCGCTTACAAACAAGTGGAAACTAAAATTGGTGATCCTGTTTTATCGACCACATTGATGGGTCCGTTAACCGACAAATCATCGGTTCAGCGCTTTTTGAGTGCTATAGAAAAAGCCAAGGCTAGCGGCGGCACTGTTCGCACCGGCGGTAGCGCCATCGAAGGTAAAGGTAACTTCGTATTGCCAACAATCATCACCGGCGTTAAAAATTCCGATAAAGTCGTTCAAACCGAAACCTTCGCACCTATCTTGTATGTCATGCCGTTCAAAACTTTGGATGAAGCCATCGATATGCAAAATGCCGTGCCACAAGGTTTAAGCTCGGCGATCTTTACCAATAATTTGAGAGCAGCAGAACAATTTTTGTCGGCAGCCGGTTCTGACTGTGGCATTGCCAATGTGAATATCGGCACCAGTGGTGCAGAAATTGGTGGTGCATTCGGTGGTGAAAAAGAAACCGGTGGTGGTCGTGAATCGGGTTCCGATGCCTGGAAAATTTATATGCGTCGCCAAACCAATACAATTAACTACTCTGATTCTTTGCCGTTAGCGCAAGGCATTAAATTCGATATTTAATTTGAGCCAAGTAATTTAATCACGTTAATTTAAATCACGTCACACAACCGAGGTCACGCAAATGAACACTACTGCAAAAGAAACTAGCGTATTAGCTATCACCAGTTTGGTCTGCGGCATTTTGGGTTGGACTTTATTGCCCTGGCTTGGCAGCATTGTTGCTGTTATCACTGGCCACATGGCACGCAAGGAAATCCGCCTAGACCCGGCTGCGAAAGAAGGCGACGGTTTGGCTTTGGCTGGCTTGATAATGGGTTGGTCGATGATTATTCTTTCCATCGTCACTTTAATTATTATTATCTTGTTTTTCGGTGGTTTATTGGCCGTCCTAGGCGTTGCTGCATCAAATGGCGGTTAATGAGTGTACGGACTAGCTCGCCCCTTTCTGTTTTGTCTGGATGCTGAAACGGCCCACGGTGTCGGCCTTAAAGCTATTGAGACCGCTTACCGTCTTGGCCTGAATCCCTTGTTGGCCAGCAAGTCGCCAATGCTGAAAACCAAGGCCTTCGGTGTCGAATTTCCTAATCCAGTTGGGCTTGCTGCAGGACTGGATAAAAACGGCGAGTATATTGATGCACTGCTTGGCCTGGGTTTTGGTTTTATTGAAATTGGCACCACCACGCCGAAGCCGCAGGAAGGCAATGAAAAGCCACGAATGTTTCGCTTGCCCGAAAAACAGGCTGTTATCAATCGACTCGGTTTCAATAATACCGGCGTTGATGCGCTCGTAAAAAATGTCGAAAAAGCCAATCGTAAAGGCATTCTTGGCATCAATATCGGCAAGAACAAAGATACCCCGAACGAAAAAGCTATTGACGATTATATTTATTGTCTCGAACGGGTTTACACACTCAGTGATTATGTGACGATCAATATTTCTTCGCCCAATACCGCCGGTCTGCGCGATTAACAAACCGAAGAATATTTCCGGCGTTTTATTGGTGAATTGCGTGAAGTGCAGGAAGAATTATCGGGTGTGAATGGATTCAAGACACCCATGCTGATCAAACTCGCTCCAGATTTAACCGAAGCGGCGCTCGATGGCATGGCCGAGGTATTGAATGCCGCGCAAGTCGATGGCGTGATTGCGACCAACACGACAATTGATCGTTTACAAATAAAAGGGGATAAACACGAATACGAAGTCGGCGGACTTTCCGGTAAACCTTTGTATGCCCGCTCGACGGCTGTATTGCGGCGTTTGCGCACACGATTGAACGACAGCATTCCGTTGATTGGCGTCGGTGGCATTATGAGCGGCGCCGATGCAGCCGGCAAAGTTGCCGCCGGGGCGAACTTGGTGCAGTTTTATACCGGCCTGATTTATCAGGGACCGGACTTGATTGAAGAAAGCGTACGCGCCATTCGCCGTCGCCGCGAAGGCGTAGCATGAGCCTGCATCAATGTGATCAAGGCGCAGCATGAGCGGGTACCAACTGGGCGAGAATATTTCACTTGCCGGTCGCAACACGTTTCGTATTCCTGCACGCGCTGAAATTCTTGCAGACGTCAATAACTCTGATGGTCTGGCAGAGTTATTTGATTTTGCCATGCTGCGTAATGGCGAAGTTTTGGTGCTCGGCGAAGGCAGCAATATTTTATTCGCTTCCGATGTGCCCGGCGTTGTGGTTTGCTTGACGATGAGTGAAATTACTATCATCAAAGACGACGGCGACTATGCTTTGGTACGGGCCGATGCCGGTGTCAACTGGAATGATTTTATCGGCTGGACCCTTGGCCGTGGTTTGCTTGGCCTCGAAA
>JAYUUM010000163.1:0-10338 GCA_043754555.1 Arenimonas sp.
TGCCAAAGCATTGCTTTTGTCATCAGCGCAACTAACTACTGGCACCTGACCGCTGTGGCCTTTAGGTAAAACGGTTTGCGAAGGCGCCAACAATTCCACTTGACCCTTAGCATCGCGGGTGACTAACCATAATCCGGCCGGTATTTTTGTACTTGAATGGCAGTTATCGCCAAGTTCAATCGCGAAATCCTGACCGTCGGTTGGCAATAAGCGCCACTGTGAGTTGGCCGAATTCAGCACGGCGGTATATTGGCCACCGGCCTGATAAATCGGGCCGTTATCGAGCTCGCTACTTAATACGGTACTGTTTAGCAAAATACTGGCGAATAAGCTCATTATCAGTTTCATGATCTGTTTCCTTTAAAGCGGGCGGCGCCCGGGGTGAACACAGAATCCGCCTAAAGTATGCCGCTAAATAGTGGCGGTTACGACATTTTAATGGCGAAAACAGCCAAAACCAATCTCGCGACCCTTTTGCCTAGCTGAAAAGGGATAATCGCCAAAAACCGTGGAATAATTCATGAGCCAGTTTCTAAGTGCGGTAAGTCTTGTGGTGAATGACTACGACGAAGCCATCGACTTCTACACCAATAAACTCGATTTCGAGTTGGTTGAAGACACTCGTTTGAATGACGAAAAGCGCTGGGTGCTTATGGCTCCGCGTGGCGCTAAAGAAACCCGAATTTTATTAGCGAAAGCAGCGAGCCCGGCGCAGATTAAAAGTGTCGGCCATCAGACCGGCGGCCGCGTATTTTTATTTTTGCAGACTGACAATTTCTGGAACGATTATCAATGCATGAAGGAAAAGGGTGTGATGTTTTGCGAAACCCCACGTGAAGAGAGCTATGCCACGGTTGTTGTATTCCAGGATTTGTACGGTAATAAATGGGATTTATTGCAACTTCGATAAATGAATTTGTAGAAGCCCAATATGCCGCACAGTTGAACCAACTCGATTTTTTTTGATCGAGTCTAGAGCGAGCCCCGATCGGAATCGGGACTATCGAACGATATTTTACAATGCATCGCCATCCAATTCGCCGGTACGAATTCGCATGACGCGTTCCAGGTCATAGACGAAAATTTTACCGTCACCGATTTTCCCGGTGTTGGCCGCGTTTTGAATTGCTTCGACCACGCGTTCGAGCTGGTCGCCGTTAACGGCTACTTCAAGTTTGATCTTTGGTAGAAAATCCACCACATATTCGGCGCCGCGATAAAGTTCGGTATGTCCTTTCTGACGACCGAAGCCTTTCACTTCGGTCACTGTTACGCCGGTCACGCCGACTTCGGAAAGCGCTTCACGAACATCATCGAGTTTAAATGGCTTGATAATTGCCATAACCATTTTCATTAGGTTTGCTCCTCGCAATAAAATATTTGGGCTGTGCTAGCTTGTCGAACTACAGGTTATAGCCGCGTTCGTCATGCAAGACCAGGTCCAGGCCTTCGGTTTCGCCATCGCTATCAATCCGCATTGGCGATATTTTATTCACTAAGCCCCAAGCTATGAAGGTTACCGCACCTGACCATATAACGGTCACTAATACAGCGAGCGCCTGCTTGCCAACTTGTGCGCCCATCGAAACACCTTCGGCCAAACCCACACCGCCCAAGGCTGCATCGGCAAATATACCGGTAAGCAAGGCGCCAACAATGCCGCCAATACCATGCACACCAAATACATCCAGACTGTCGTCATAACCGAGTTTACGTTTCAGGCGCGATGAAGCCAGGAAGCACAGCAAGCCCGCACTTAAACCAATCACCAGTGCGCCGGTCGGACCACAACTACCTGAAGCCGGTGTAATCGCGACCAACCCCGCTACCGCGCCCGACACCACACCCAACAATGAAGGTTTACCGTGCGAAACCCATTCGGCAAACATCCAGCTCAGTGCAGCAGCGGCCGCAGCAATTTGCGTAACCAGCATCGCCATTCCGGCACTGCCATTGGCTGCCACTGCACTACCGGCGTTGAAGCCAAACCAACCGACCCACAATAAACTGGCGCCAACCAATGTCGAGGTCAGGTTATGCGGCATCATCGCCGTGGTCGGGTAACCCTTGCGCTTGCCGACCATGATGCAAGCGACCAAGCCTGCGATACCGGCATTGATGTGCACAACGGTGCCACCAGCAAAATCGACTACGCCCCAATCCCAGAACAGGCCACCTGCGCCGGCCCAGGTCATATGGGCAATCGGCAAGTATGAAAAGGTAAACCAGAGTGCGGTGAATGCGAGTAAGGGCCCGAAACGAACACGCTCGGCGAAGGCACCGACTATCAAGGCTGGTGTAATTGCGGCGAAGGTTAACTGGAACATGATAAAAACCGATTCAGGCACCGTCATGGTCAGGCTATCTCGGCCCACGCCCAATAACATTGCTTTCTCAAAGCCACCGATAAAACTATTTAGATTAATCACCCCGGCCTCCATTCCGGCAGTACCGAACGCCAGGCTATAGCCGTAAATCAACCAGAGCACCGTTATCAAACTCACAATAGTGAAACATTGCATCAGTACGCTAAGCACGTTCTTGGAGCGGACCAGACCGCCGTAAAAAAGGGCCAGCCCCGGAATGCTCATCATCAGCACTAATAAACTGGCAGTAAGCACCCAAGCGGTATCGCCCGAGTCAAGTGTGGGTGTTGCCGTTTGCGCCCAGGCTGGTGTGGCAAGCAGTGTGATGAAAGCAATAGATAGCGCGATGAAATTTTTAACCATGGTCAACCCCCTTGTTAATGATGTTTATAAACACCATTGTTAGGATTGAATACTCGTGATTTTCGTGTTTAATTATGGACCCGTTAAAAAAACGTCTGGTAGGATTTTTCCTACGTTTCAGGCCTGTTTGTACTGACATTCACAGCGCAATTTTTCGACATACTGATATCGCCACTTAGGAGTAATGCAAATGATCGACCTGAAAGCGATAGATGAATTAGCCCGCCGCTTGAATGATTTAGTACCGCCCGGCCTGCAGGACGCTCGTGCCGACCTTGAGCAAAACTTCAAAAGCACATTGCAGTCAGGGTTGAATAAATTGAACCTGGTTACTCGCGAAGAATTTGATGTACAGCGCGCTGTATTACTACGCACCCGCGAAAAAATCGATACGCTCGAACGCGCGATCGAAATACTGGAAGCGCGTTTAAATTCGCCTTCCAGCAATAGCAAAAACTAATCCGGATTCTTTCTTATGACACTGGCGCTGGCCTATAGCCGCGCTCGGACGGGCGTTTATGCGCCGGAAGTTCGGGTAGAAATTTATTTAGCGGGTGGCTTGCCGCGTTTTAATATTGTTGGCCTGCCTGAAGCTGCCGTGCGCGAGAGTCGTGATCGCGTGCGTGCCGCCATTCAATGTTCACAACTCGAGTTTCCGAATCGAATTATTACTGCAAACCTGGCGCCGGCTGATTTACCCAAAGACGGTGGCCGTTTTGACTTGGCCATCGCACTGGGAATTCTTGCCGCGAACGGCGAAGTTAGCGTTGAAGCTCTGGCTAAATATGAATGTCTTGGCGAACTTGCATTGACGGGTGAGCTGCGTGAAGTCGATGGTGTATTGCCCGCAGCATTGGCAGCGGCTAAAGCCGGTCGCGCGCTCATAGTACCGATTGGCAATGGCGATGAAGTAGCCTTGGCCAGCGATGTTGAAGCTTACATTGCCTGCAGTTTATTGGACGTGGTTGCACACATTAATGGTGTGCATTCGCTGCCATTGGCCATGCCAAGAATAGTGAATAACCAAGCTATTCATTATCTTGATCTAGCCGATGTACGCGGGCAACTTCAAGCACGTCGCGCATTGGAAATTGCTGCAGCGGGTGCACACCATCTGCTTTTTATTGGCCCGCCCGGTTGCGGAAAAACTTTGCTGGCATCGCGTTTACCGGGTCTGCTGCCGGAAGCTTCGGAAGAAGAAGCACTGGAAAGCGCGGCCATAGCATCGGTCAGCGGTCGTGGTTTGGATATTGCACGTTGGCGACTTCGCAATTTCCGCAGTCCGCACCACACTGCCTCTGCGGTGGCCTTGGTCGGTGGCGGTTGTTAATTCCATTAATTAACGCGACTAAACATTTAATTATGCGACTGTGGAGTATATAACTTCGCATACAAGCGATGGAGAACTCTTGCCGCAGTTGAGAATAACTGTGTAGTACAATTTTTATTGAGTTGTTCACCGAGTCCTGACTGGATTCATATTTCATATTAGGGAGATAGTGGTTGCAACATCGATCATTCCATTTCAGGCAAAAACGTCTCTTTGGAAAGCGCAGTAGGAAGCCTTGCTCCAAAATGGAACCACAGGCTACCCTCCTTACACCCCTTTTAGAGTCTAGTAGTAGTTAGCCATGGAAATCGCTGTCGCCGTTGTCGCAGGTCTTTTGTCCCTACTCGGAGTATTTGCCGGCGCTGCGCTCGGCCGACGTTCCGACTTCCAAAAATGGCAGCGCCAGGAGAAGAGCGCTGCATTCTCTGAATACTTGCGTCAGCTTCACGCCGTTCAAAGAGCTTGCCTCGACCTAATTCACGTGCGTTGCATCAAGGCACAAGACACTCCAAGACAAATGTTGCTCTCTTGAGTATTCAGGGACTATTTGAGCGCTCGCTCCATGGCTAACTACCAATCAAGGTGACCTCCGTGAAAACATGGCATTCAAGCGAGTTATCATCCGGCTCGTCGGCCCCTTATTTTGGTTGTTAGGTATTACATGACATATCCGCGTTGCTCAATGACAGGAATTGAAATACAGGCCGGTGACGGTATCTGGGACGCCGGGGAATGGATCAGCTGGGACTGGATTAATACCCAACTGGAAGACGAGCCTGTAGATGATGCCTACTCACTCGAACCAGACGAATCCTTTCAGAGCAGAGAGGGGTTCCCTTTTAGCGTCCTAGAGCAAGCTCATATTTTCCAAGATCTAGTTGATTGCGCAGAGCGTCACTTCGAGAACACAGGCAGGTACTTACAAGTTTGGGGAGAACTTGGAGAAATTTACGCTGAGATCAAGTTTGGGCTTCGCCGCCACGGAACCCACAGAGCTGGTTCTGACGGCACAATTGCCAGCAAACTTGTTGAAGTAAAGACAATTTCCCCAGAGAAAAATAGCGACCGTGTATTTGTAAAGAGTCAGGGAGATTTCGAGCAGCTTCTCATCGTTCAAATTAATCGTGACTTCCAGTTCCAAGGAAAGCTTTTTGACAGAAGTCAGTTAAAGGGAAGCGCTGGCAAGTTCCTTAGGGCCAGGCTCAAAGATGACGCGAGCAATACCTAACTACGCAATCAATGTGACCTCTATGGAAAAAGCGCATTCAAGTTTTATATGTTTACCTCATTCTGATGGCGAAAGACTGCCTTTGACTGATGCCAACATCATTGATATTCCCTAAACCAGAATATTATCAGCGATAACATTTTTCAATCCGACTAGGCGCGCTTAATTACAAGCATGACCAACGACAACTTAAATAAATATGATATCAATCTCCATAGAATCAAAGCCGTGGCCTTTGATGCATTTGGCACGCTGGTGCATATACCAAGGTATAAAAAGCCGTATCGTCAACTAATTGACTATCTTAAAAAACAGGGAGTTTCTATTCAACGTATAGATGCTGATCGACTGATGACGAGCCCAATCATGTTGTCTGCAGTAGGCCCTTACTTTGGATTCAATATCCCTACAGATATCTATGCTTCGGCAGAAATGGACCTACAGTACGATTTAGATTCGACGGTCTTGTTTGAGGATGTGCTTAGAACTATTTCGCGACTGCAAACCCAAGGCATCAAAGTTGCCCTATGCTCAAATCTTGCATTACCTTACGGTGCTCCGGTAAAAGCACTGTTGTCTGAGCTGGATGCTTATGCGTGGAGTTATGAAGTGGGTGCGATAAAGCCAGACCCAAGAATCTATAATTATCTTTGTCGTCAATTGGACTGTTTGCCCGAACATGTATTGATGGTGGGCGATACGCTAGAGGCAGACTACTACGGCCCGCGTCGATTTGGAATGAAGAGCCTGCACCTTTCTCGTAATGCGGAAAACAAAGTACCAGATAGTTTGTCTTCGCTAGATGATCTGTTGCTGTGAAAAGCGATGAAGAACTTTTTGCCAATAGTCATAAATAGCCCTCGTTTTGGGGCTTACAGAAACATCCATCACTACAAACACAACGACTCAGGAAATGAGCCCTTCAAACAATTTAACCGAAACTAGAAAGCCACCATCGGTATGATGGCTCGCTTTGACTTTCCGCCGTTAGATATAAACGTTCGTAAATCTTTTTGAAAATTCTGAATATCGTCTTTCTCGGCTTGCTCAAGCCGCACGCCATCAATTTTAGAAAGTGTTTTCATCAAAACATCTAAATTATAGATCGAAGGATCTGGCATTTTCGTTAACTCACGATAAGGCTTCGGATGGTCCGATGAGCGAACTCTGTTCATCAAATCGAGTGCGAGCTTGATGGCAAATGCTTTTTCTTTTAATAAAGGCGTTACCAGATCAGACGCTGTCTTTTTATCAACAATGTAAGCCACTAGCTGAAGAACGCTCGCGGGGTCATCACATGCAACAAGGCCTTTTTTTACCTCGACTCGTCGCTTTATCCAGCCACGTATCAGATCCTTGAGCACATCTTCATTGATAATTCTATTTTGATCGTTACCTTTTCCATAAGTGAACGAGCTCACAAAAAGTGTGCTTGCATCTATTGAAATTTTATCGTCCTCTAATATACATTTGCACTTATTTGCGCGAAATGTGGAATCGAGCCCTTCAAATAATAAAGCTAAGGCTGCTTGTAATTGACGCCGCGCTGGAAGAAGAAAATCTGAATCATTACGCGATTGAATGATTTCGTTGTAGTTCAATAGCAATGCCATGATGGCAGAGATATTGTCGGTTGGCGGTCTGATCTTATGCGTATTGATCGCTTCGAGTAAAGATACGACTGCGCTGGTTCCAATGCTACCTTGCGCTTGCCGAAGGGTAAGTTCTTTTACTAACCTTGAAGCATCTACGCCTGCTGTAATCAGCCGTTGGAACTCCCGCATTTCATTAATTCTGACTACATTGTCATCAGAATCCCACCGAAAATAGAGGTCAAACCCTTCTTCTTCGCAAACACGTCTGCCGATAAGTTTGCCACTGTTTTTTGCTGCTCTTCGTGCTGAAAATCCAAATACCGTAAACAGTCGTGCCATTAGCTCCATTGTCGCTTCGACTTGTCCAGGCTGAGCAAGCTTAGTTATCGTTCCAGTAATTTTATCCTTTTGATCTTTTTCGCTACCTTGTCCGTGCAACATATGTGACTTTGCATTACGCATATGCTCGTAAACAGCAGGTTCGAACAATCGAATTGCTTCAATGCCAACCATGTCTGGGAAATAGGCATCTTCTTTTACTGCGGGCCAAGAAACCCGCAGTGCGTTGGCTAAAAGATTGATGCTTCTTGGCGTTTTGATATAACCATTGAAGACATAATGTCCAATCCATTCCATGTCTTCAAGTTCATAACTTACATCATCACCCACCAATTCTTGCAGAGCCTTGTTGAACAACTGAGCAAGTCCATTGCGGCTCGGATTTGGGAGGTCAAGATTGACCTGAACAATCTTCTCTAAAAATGATGCGCCACGATTCGTTGCTTTTATGCGGGTCGCCTCTTTGATGACGGCAATATCTACCGGCAAAACATAAACGACATTCGGAAGATCCGCGACAGACTTTAGCATGCTGAGCACGAGTCGTATTTCCTCTGGGTGAAGCCTGTCAATATCATCAATTACAACAACAACTTTACGCGCTTGATCTTGCAAGATTTTCTGCAGCTTTACTCTTCGTTTTACCAAGCCCGTAGTTTCATCTTTCTTAACGCCCTTAGCTAATTTTCCAAGGCTTTTCGCGGCGGTCGCCGCCCCTAGCTGCCCTGTGGCAGTAGCAACTAACGCCGCGGCATCAAAGATACCTGATGCACTCTCAACCATGATGTCTTTCATTGCTGTGGCTGCGTCTGCGGCTTTTTGACCCAGTGTTTTTTCAAGCACTGGAGCCAATGCCGAGAAAAATTGAGATGCGAGGTTGTGCTGGCCCGTAAATAACCAAGGAGAAAAATGAACGACAACACTCGGTTTTCTTTTCGGCTTAAAGCTTTTTTCTATGATTTCTAGTTGCTCTAAAGCCAAATTAATGACGCTGGTCTTGCCACTTCCCCAAACGCCATTAACAGCGATAACAAGTCCATGACCTTCAGGCTGATGTGCAATCGATTTAGCTAATGCATGGGCGAAAACACTAAACTGCAAAACATCTTGGACATCTCTATCTATGGGCTTGTCCGTGTTTAACATTGTTCATCCTATGGGCATCAAAGTTGGGGCGGCACATTTTATTGGTGGTTTTAAGTAGGTGACGCAGCAATACTGATTGGTAATGATTACGCCGCTGTCATGCGTCTTCGTACTAAGGTTGAAGAGGGTATGACGGAAAGACTCCCACGGGGGAAAAATGAAGCCACAAACAAATACGGCTCTCAATAGATTGGTGAATTGATAGCTCTTCAGAGAACGGAGAAATTATTGCTGTTGTTCAAATCTTGTACGTACACATATTATGAACTTGACTTGAAACTACGGCTTAGTTACAAATCTTAGGTGTTCCGCGATTTATGTGCCAACGGTCACGCATAGTTTTTAGACTAACGATTAATTGGGCGAAAATTATTGTAGTCCAGCATAACTGGCAATTTCTCATCGTTTTTACTCAATAAATCTGTAACAGCTTCGATGGATAAATTAGTTTTCACCATCCCCGTTTCAATATTGATCGCATTGTATCCAATAGTGCTTGGATAGCCTTCAAATTTATCTGGTGGAGAATCGCAAAACGCAATAATGAATTTATGTGTTATGGCAACACGTCGAAGGCTAGGTCCGACCAGTAGTTCATTATTTTTGTTTGCAATATAAATTTCTTCATCGTTCATCACCCAAACATTGAAGCCAGACGGCAGTGGTAGGATTTCGTCTCCTGGCTTTTGTTTACTACATGCAGGCAATAGAAAAAGAAGTAATAAGCTAAAAGTAAGTGTTACAAATTTGTTCACAAAGGACCTCCACCACTTATTTGATCAAACCAATTGTGATTTACATAGAACTCTGTGCCGGGGTTGAAGTCATCATAAAAATCGGCATTGTCATTATCTCTATCAGCAGGCTTTTGAAACTTGTCATGCATTCTATTCTTCAACAAACAGTCAAAACTATAGGAATCCATTTTTCGGCATTGAAGACCTTCATCAGCACAACTCCTTTGCACAATACAATTGGAGCTCTGCAAAAGAGAAAAGCCACCAATCCAATATACTCCTGAATGCATACCAATAGACTTCTTGGTCTCCATTCGCTTCCAGGTTCCGCAAGTCATAGTTAAAGCTAAAGCTTTTGCATCCGCTTTAACCTTAGCGATCCAAACAGCGCGCTCCGGTTGGATTTTATTTGAAACAATTGATGTACACCCAGCTTCATCAAGGTCAATTTCGCGTCCGCCTCCAGTTGCGTAGTGCGCAACACCCCTTGTATCTGACCAGCACAATCCCAGCCGATCATAACCAGTCGTCGCTGCGTTATTTGCATATGAATATGTTGCCATTCCACCGTACATGCCAATTGGATCTGATTGCGAATATCTTCCCGTACCTGGCTCGTAGTCTCTAAATCCATTCTGATGCAGTCCACTTTCACTATCGTAAAACTGCCCCGGATACCTCAAATTAAACGTATACGTCACCGCATCCGCATCTGGATTATTACTGGCTGCATGCTCACCAAACGCGGTATTGGTAATATTCCAACGCCAAACAATATTGTTCTCGACTGGATGAATGACGGCACGCGGTGTACCTAAGTGATCGGTTTCAACAAACTGATAGGTGCTGGCATCGTGGTCGGATAACACGGCGACCAATTGGTCGTCGAGCCAAACGTATTCCTGCACGCGGGTGCCATTTGCGAGGTACTCGCCTAACAGATGACCGGCTTCATCATAAAAGTAATAACGATTGCTGGTGCTGGTCGCCGAGGCGACTTTACTCACCCGCTCGCCTTTGCCGTTATAACGATACGTGCGCGTGACGGTGGTGCCGCTATTTTTATAATCGCGTAAGCGGTTGCGGTCGTCGTAAACATAGGCTTTAGCACCAATGGTAGCGGTGTTGCCGTTGGCGTCGTAGCTACGTGCGATAGTGCCAGTTTGCGTTAAGCGATGGCTGCTGGCTTCCAGCGTATTGGTGGTGACGGTAGTGCCGAGGGTTTTATTCAGAC
>JAYUUM010000164.1:0-10256 GCA_043754555.1 Arenimonas sp.
ATTCACCCATTGATGGAACATAGTCATGCCTTTATCGATTAGTTTTGAACTCTCCGACCGCGACTTAGAACATTTCAATGCCGCCATCAAGGCTGCGCGCTTTTCTGCTGGTAGCAAGACTGCCGATGAAGTCACCGCTGCGGCTGGTAAATTGCTGGAAGAAGCCAACAAAGTCGATTTACCCGATTTTATTGCCGCCCGCCTCGATCACCTGGATGCCTTGATTGCAATGGTCCGCGACGAGGGCTGGTCCCTGGGTGAGGAAGATCGTCAGCGTGTACTTTCTGCCTTGGTTTATTTTGCAGACCCGGCGGATATTATTCCGGACAATGTGCCGGTCTTGGGTTATTTCGATGACGCCATCGCGATTGAATTGTGCGTACGCGAACTTAAACACGAATTAGATGCCTACGAAGAATTTTGCGAGTTCCGCGAAAACGAAGCACGTCGACGCGGAGTAAGTCCTTCTGCTGTCGGTTCGGCCGAATGGCTTGCTGATCGTCGTCAGGAATTACAAGATCGCATGCATCGTCGCAACAATCGCGAAACCGGAAGTGGCTATGGCGACTCATCGGGTTACAAGCGTACAGGTTACGCGCCCGCGTGGCGTCCAGGCTTGTTGCGCGTTCGCTGAGCTTGACCATGGCGAACATTTTTCGCCGTCCGCGCACCGTCGAAGAATTGAATGCACACGGCCAGAATACGGCCGTGTCGCATTTAGGCATCACGGTTATTGAAGTGGGCGAAGATTTCCTTCGCGGCACCATGCCGGTCGATCATCGTACCAAGCAGCCTTATGGTTTATTGCACGGCGGTTCCTCCGCCCTGTTGGCAGAAACGCTTGCTAGCGTCGGCGCCAATATGTGCGTCGAAAAAGAAGGCCAGCAAGCCGTTGGTCTTGAGCTTAATTGCAATCACGTGCGCGGCGTCACGGAAGGCATAGTTACCGGCACTGCTCGCCCCCTGCATATCGGCCGTAAAACCCAAGTTTGGGATATTCGGATCGAAGATGCGCGAGGTAAATTATGCTGTGTCTCGCGTCTGACCTTGGCAGTGATTGAGGCCGCTTAAGTACAACGACGTTTGCCGTGCCTGATCATTCTGGAAATGTGGCGATGAAAAATTTTACACAAATCAGTTTACTGCTCTTGCTCTGGCATTTTACATTTCCAGTGCATGCGGCAAAGCTCGATGCCGAGCAAGCCTTCAAGCAATTGACGACGCTGGTAGGAACCTGGAAGGGACGCTTTTCGGATGGCCGCGAACACAGCGTCGATTATCGGCTTAGTGCTGGCGGCACGGTATTGGTAGAAACCTGGACTTTGTCATCAACACGCGAATCGATGACGCTTTATCATTTGGACGGCGACAGCTTGATGGCAACGCATTACTGTCCTCAGGGTAATCAACCGCGTTTAGTACTGGTA
Organism: Arenimonas sp.; assembly: GCA_043754555.1. GTDB lineage: Bacteria > Pseudomonadota > Gammaproteobacteria > Xanthomonadales > Xanthomonadaceae > Arenimonas. The sequence continues at coordinate 1,428 of JAYUUM010000164.1, forward strand.
TCAAATGAAGGCAGAATGGATTTTACATTTCGCGATGGCGGCAATTTAAACGTATCTGGTAGATCACATCAACATAGTTTCTGGCTGCAAATAAAAGACACCGATCATTTTCAGCGAAATGAAACCTATGTCGAGAATGGTATGGCGTTAAAAATCGCCCCGATTGAAGACCCAAAAGAAACGGTTAGCTATGCACGAGTAACTGAAAAACAGGCGCTTTAATAGTCGTCTGCCTTTATAAAAATAATACAAAATCTACTCAAAAGTGCCTGCTGACTAACCAGGCCGTGATTGGTGTCTCGCTATGGCACAGTACTCCGACGTTGGGTGCGTGCTCTAATCTTTTTGAGGCACAATGGCGGAATGACGGTTTCTAACACGGCAAGCGGCGCAGGCCGTGACGGGCTACGCCCACTGCGCTACATGGTGCGACTTCCTCTTTTGGCATTTCATGCCTGCGTGCTGTTGCCAATTACATTGATCATGATCAATCCGATTTGCGCACGCATTGTGTTTCGTGGCGAGCGTCTGGATCATCGCGCAATCCGTTGGTGGTCCCTGGGCATGGTGCGGATTTTTGGTTTCAAGACCAGGCGCTATGGCACACCCTTGCCGGGCGCGGTGTTATTTGTGGCCAACCATGTCAGCTGGATTGATATCACTTTATTGCACAGCCAACGCTGGATGGGTTTTGTTGCAAAAGCAGAAATAGCGAATTGGCCATTAATTGGCTGGATGGCTTCTCGTGGCGGTACGATTTACCATCATCGCGGCAGTAATGATTCCTTGCATGGTGTGATGCACCAGATGGTGGAGCGTTTGCAAGAAGGTCTGGCGTGCGCGGTATTTCCGGAAGGTCGAACGACTGATGGTCGCGAGATTGGTACTTTTCATGCACGGATTTTTCAACCGGCCGTTTTGGCCGAAGTGCCAGCGCAACCCATCGCGTTGAAATACGGCGAGCGCGGAAATGCCCAAACGATTATTGCGTTCGGGCCGAAAGAAAATTTTTTACAAAATCTGGTTCGCCTGTTGGGTGAGCCGACGCGAACAGCCGAAGTGCATTTTTTGGAGCCGGTTGCCAGCAGTGAAGAAGGTCGTAGCCGAATGGCAGCTGTTTGTCGCGAACGCATTATGACGGCCATGAAAAATGACGCGCGTTAGCGGCTATCGTGCACGCGGGTGGTTACTGCGCAATCCGCATATGCAATCTATTTTTAGCTCGACGGCCTTCAGGAAAAATGCCGGAGCTCGTGCATTAGTAAAAACCGGCGCTATTACCAGCGAACACTTGATTGATGCCGGAAGTGGCATTCGCCTACTGGGATTTTACAGCGAAAATAAAACTCGACCATCGCGCGGGTTGGTATTGCTCTTGCACGGCTGGGAAGGCAGTACTGATTCCAGCTATATGTGCCACACCGCAGCACGTTTACTGAGTGCCGGTTTCAATGTATTTCGTTTGAATTTCCGTGATCATGGCGATACTCATCATTTAAATGAAGGTTTGTTTCATTCCTGTCGTCTTGAAGAAATAGTTAATGCGGCCCGAGAAATCGAGAAAAATTTTCCAGCACCGGTTTTTATGGCGGCGGGCTATTCCCTTGGCGGAAATTTTGCGTTGAGACTCGCTTTGGCAGCACCAGATGCCGGTATCAATCTGAAACACGCAGTTGCCATTTGCCCGGCCGTAGATCCTTCCGGAGTGATGCGACAACTTGAAACAGGCGTGCCGTTCTATCATTGGTATTTCATGCAGAAGTGGCGCGGCTCATTGTTAAAAAAACGCGCCTTATTTCCGCAACAGCATAACTTTGACGACAGTATTCTGAAAGTAAACATGCGTTCACTCACGCAGTGGATGGTCGAGCGCCACACCGACAAAACAGATGCCGAGGATTATTTTGATGGTTATTCGGTAGCTCGCGGTCGCTTAGCCGCACTTCAGGTGCCGGTTAGCGTGCTGGCAGCAGCAGACGATCCTGTCATACCTATCGCGGCATTTAGTGATTTGCAATTGCCCTCGCACTCCCTCTTGGAAATTGCCGAGCATGGCGGTCATTGCGGCTTTATTGAAGGCGCCTCGATGCGTGGATATGCCGAACGCTGGGTCGTTCAGCGACTGGCCTTGGCTTTGCAAAATAATGTTATAGCCAGCTAGCAAGCCGCAAACTGCTTATACCGTTATAATCGAGGCTTCCGGTTTTTGAGCCTGCTAATTCATGATTGCCACCATTACCCAAGCGCTGCAACGCGGCGACACTGCGGCCGCCTTAAGTGCTGCCCAAGCTTTTGCCATAAGCGACGCACAAAACCCGCAGGCGCATCATTGGCTTGGTATTTGTCTACAACGCAGTGGCGATATTGCAGGAGCCCGCAGCGCAATTGATCAGGCCATTGATCTCGCACCGGATCGTGCCGATTTTCAAATTAGCCGCGCTGCACTGGCCTTGGGACAAAAAGATTACGCCGCTGCCGAGCAAGGTATGAAAGATGCGGTCAATCTGGACCCTAATCAACTAGAAGCTTACGTAACACTGGCGCATATGGCGCTGGCGCGTGGTGAAAATGATGAAGCTGCCAAACAGCTCAAACTAGCTCAGCGCGTTGATGCGGATAACCCTCACGTACTCTTGCTTGAAGGCCATATTGCACAGTATGGCGGACAGGCTGAAAAAGCATTGAGGTGCTTCACTGCCGCCGCAGAAATCGACCCGAAAAATATTTTGGCGCAAGTCTCGCTGGGTATTGCGTACGGGTCACGCGGAATGTGGACATTCGCAGAGCAAGCCATGAAAAACGCAATGGCACTCGAGCCGGGGAATCCGGGAGCGATGCGCGGTTTGGTGCGTAGCCAATTGCAGCAAGAAAAATGGCTAGAAGCCATTGATGTGCTTGGCCAATGGCTGATCAATAAATCCGGCGATCATTCTGCCCGCATGATGAGGGCACAAGTCCGCGCGCAAATGGGTCAGACTGAAGAAACACTCGAAGATTTATTGATGGTGAATTCGGCGCTTCCGGGCAATCCTAAAGTGCTTTCTCCATTAGTGAGAATATTTGTAAGCTCGGGTCGTGAGGCGGAAGCCTTGGAGCATATTGAAAATGCCCTTCAATTTGATCCTCAAAATGATGTGCTGTGGTCCATGCGTACCACGATGACTTCAAATCAGTTGGAGGCGACTCAGCAAGTGTTACAACGCTGGCTGGCGGCTCTGCCGGAAAGCCCGCAGGCCCATGAAGCGCTCGCGCAAGTGTACGAAAATATCGGTGATCTCGATGCTGCAGAAGCCAGTGCCGACGTTGCACTGACATACGAAAAAAATCTGCCCTTCGCACAGTTTATAAAACTGCGCGCAGAACTTCGTAAAAACCCTAAACAAGCTTTGTCGCGTTTGGAAATTTTAGGGGGTGCTGCGACCAATGCAGAGTCCGAACGAATGGTATTTGCATGGCGTGGTCTCGCGCATGACAAATTGCAGCAATACGACAAAGCGGCTGATAGTTTTTGTCAGATGACCCAACGCGCACTGGCACAACATCAGCTGCCTCAAATATTACCGCCCCACGCAAACGAAAATGTCGATATTGCCGGTACTTTATTGTGGGTACCTACGGGCACTCGAATAGAAATAGTATTGCAAACATTGTCGCTAGCGCTAGGTGATCGTTTATTGGCTGATCGCAATTTGCCCAATGCTCGTAATGATGGTTTTGGCCACATACGCGGCTTGCCCGGCACGCCCCAAGCGGGCACCGCCGAGAGTTGGCAGGGTGTTATCAGGCAAGCCGGATTGGAACCGGACACTGCCGTTGACTGGATTCCGCATTTCGATGGTTACACGGCTTCTGAGTTAAAGGGCACTCGCACCCTTGCCGTTATCAGTGACCCACGCGATGCATTGATCAACTGGATGGTATTTGGTAGCTCACAGGCTTATGCATTTCATCCGAACGAAAATATTTCGGCAGAATGGCTTGCCCAGACATGTGAAGCCTTTGCAGATCATTTTGAAAAAAATCCTGATTTAGTAAGTATTGTGAAAATCGATGGACTACCCGAACAGGCGGCTTCGGTTGCTCAAGCCTTGCAAGTAGCTTTGGGCTTAGAAGAAATGCTCGACGCCAACATTCTTGCTCTGCAAGTAAAGGCGCGAGGTGGTTTTGACAATCAGTTTGCCAGTGGCCATTGGCGTCAATATCGCGATTACTTTAAAACGGCATTTGATCGTTTGACACCCGTTGCGATGCGCCTGGGCTATTCCGAAAATTGAGGTGAGTATGCGGGGAAAAGTATTTGTTGTGTTGCTGTTGATAACTGCAATGCCGACAAAGTGGTTGCAGGCTAAAGTCCAATCAAAGACTGTAGTCTCAACTGCAGGTACTAAAGTGCCAGCGGCGATATCAACCAATAAACTACCGCATCAGCTTATCCACCCGGGTGATCTTTTTTATCCCGAGGCTCAGGCCAAAAAAGGACTGCAAGGAGAAGTCACGCTTGAAATCAACTTATCAAACGCTGGAAGGGCAACGACAGTCAATGTACTGACTAGCAGTAAGTCCGCCGAGCTCGATAAAAATGCGCTTACCTTTGTCAATACTGGTTACTGGAAACTGCCAAACAATGGTTTGAAATATTATGAAGGTGTATACACCTTAAATATAATTTTTCTTCGGGATTCAGTGCTGACGATAAATACAAAAACCTGCGCCGACTTCAATACCGATTTGGCGTATTTTCGAATTATCAATGGTAATAAAAGCCCAAAAAACTTTGGCGCGCTGGAACTTATTGCCAATATATCCACCGTGCAGCTCATGAAAAATCAGGGAGCTGACGGAACTCTAAAGTTCGTAAAGTCCGTTGAAGCTATCAATCAGGACACAATTAATGCCTGTGCAAAAAAACCTGCTGAGCTATTCGTCAAGACTTATGCAAAAGCCACAAAAAAGCACGGCATCAAATTTTAAGTGTCCTTGGGCCGGTTACTCGCCGCTAGCAAGTAAAAATAAAAGTCCGGTGCCTAAAACAATTCGGTAATAGGCAAAAGCAGTAAAACGATGGGTCTGAATATAACCGAGCAACCACTTTACGGCGATAAATGCGGTAATCGTTGCAGCAATGAAAGCTACCGCAATTTCCAGCCATGATTCGTGCGGCATACCAGTCATAGTTAACTTGAGCAGCTTGTAACCACTAGCCGCAAACATGGTGGGAATACCGACCAGAAATGCGAATTCGGTAGCCGCAGCGCGGTTTGAAGTGCCCGCAAGCAAGGCCACAAAAATAGTTGCCGCCGAACGCGAGGTGCCTGGAAAAACCGCTGCCACCACTTGTGCCAAACCCACCAAGATCGCGACTTTCCAGGTGATTAACGCGGTGTTTGGCTTATTCGCAGCGAAATGTTCCGCGACTAACATCCAAATGCCGCCAATAAACAATGCCCAAGCCACCGGCGTCACTGTGTCGGGTAATTGGAAGCCTTGCTTGACGATCACGTAACCTAATACCGACGTGATCAAAAACGCGGTCATAAGCTTCAATACATAATCACGATTATCGGCCTGAAAAATGCCGGTAGTTAATTTCCATAAGCGCTCACGATAGATTGCAACGACCGCGAAAATCGCACCGGCTTGAATAAACACATTGAAAAAATCGGTTTTTGCGCCAAGCCAATGTTCGGCGATCAATAAATGTCCGGTGCTCGAAATGGGCAGAAATTCGGTAATGCCTTCAATAATGCCCAAGATCAGGGCAGCAATTAGTTCGTTCACTCAGTCATCCCAGGCGCTTTATTGGTCGCTATTGTGACGGATTGAAAGATGCGGTGTCATGGGTTTCATGTTTGAGAACAGGGCACCTAAATATGTAGCTGACACAATTAGGTGCAAAATAGAGAGCAACGCACTTTATTGGTGCAATTAATAAAATATTATTTAATAATATGCCATTAAATCAAATTAAATCAATATATTACAGACATATAGTATTGGCATAAGCCTTGCTATGTAGGTTCAGCCCTTACCCTGTCGGAGTTTCTTATGTCGCTCGAAAATATCAATAAATTAGTTAAAGACCATAGCATCGAGTTTGTCGACCTGCGTTTCGTCGATATGCGTGGCGTGCAACATCACGTTACCTTTCCTGCAAACATAATTGAGCCGGCGCTGTTTGAAGACGGCAAAATGTTTGACGGCTCATCAATCTCCGGCTGGAAAGGCATCAACGAATCCGACATGATTTTATTGCCCGATGCCAGCACCGCATATTTGGACCCGTTTTACGCCGATCCAACATTGGTACTGATTTGCGATGTGCTCGATCCGGCCACCATGCAAGATTATTCGCGTTGCCCGCGTGGCATCGCCAAACGCGCCGAAGCGTATTTGAAAGCCAGTGGTATCGCTGATCAAGCCTTCTTTGGCCCAGAACCGGAATTCTTTATTTTTGACGGCGTTCGGTTTGCGAACGACATGGGCAAAGTGATGTACGAAATTTTCTCGGACGAAGCGTCGTGGGAAACCGGCAAGAAACAGGAAGGCAATAATCACGGCCATCGCCCAACGGTAAAAGGTGGTTACTTCCCATTGCCACCGGTGGATTCCTTGCACGATATCCGCGCCGAAATGTGTAAAGTGTTAGCCGCTGTTGGTCAAGAAGTCGAAGTGCATCACCATGAAGTGGCGAATGCTGGTCAATGCGAAATCGGCACCAAGTTCAATTCATTGGTGAAAAAAGCCGATGAACTGGCGACCATGAAATACATTATTCGCAACGTGGCGCATCAAAATGGCAAGACCGCGACCTTTATGCCCAAGCCCATCGTCGGTGACAACGGTAGCGGCATGCATGTACATCAATCGCTTGCCAAAGGCGGCCAGAATTTATTTTCCGGTGACGGTTATGGCGGCTTAAGCCAAATGGCATTGTGGTACATCGGCGGTATTTTCAAACATGCCCAAGCAATCAACGCATTCGCCAACTCCACCACCAATAGCTACAAGCGTCTGGTGCCAGGTTTTGAAGCGCCGGTCATGCTGGCCTATTCGGCACGTAACCGTTCGGCTTCCTGCCGCATTCCATTCGTGCCAAATCCTAAAGCACGCCGCATTGAAATTCGCTTTCCGGATCCAATGAACTCGGGTTACCTGACTTTCACCGCGTTGATGATGGCCGGTTTGGATGGCATCAAAAATCAAATCGATCCAGGCGCACCGAGCGATAAAGATTTATATGATCTGCCGCCAGAAGAAGAAAAGAACATTCCAAAAGTTTGCCATAGTTTGGATATGGCGCTCGATGCACTCGATGGCGATCGCGACTTCCTGAAAGCCGGCGGCGTGATGAGCGACGATTTCATTGACAGCTACATCGACCTAAAAATGGGCGAAGTCACCAAGTTCCGTGCTGCCACCCATCCGCTTGAATATCAAATGTATTACGGTATTTAATTTTTCTTTCTACCTTCAGTAAATGGAGAAGGTGGTAAAGTTACGTTGCAGCAAAACGGCCCGGTAATTCGGGCCGTTTTGCTGTGCTGGCATGGCTTCAAAAAAATTGTATTTGGAAACATCGAAAGGAGAATGCGCGCATCCGAAAATCTGTAAGCACTCTTAGATCGGTTCGATGTGATGACAAAGCAGCAAAAAATCAAAGTCGTTTGCCTACGATGGCAGATGAAAAACCCCAGCGCTTTATAGCAGACGTCAATGTTTGCGAAAACAGTTCAAGAATGAAGTGATTCGATAAGTCCGACGATAAGCTAATTTTGTGAGCTTGAACAGATTCAAATAAATCAAAACTGTTAATATTCACCTGGTTCATTTCAAGAGCTTGTGAGTTAGATCTTATCCATAAAAATTTTGAGTTTTCGATGCCATAAGGGGCGTTCAATGCGTGTTTTAAAAATTTTAATAGCTTCGCTTTTTATCATTTCACTGTCGGCGTGTTTGTCAACGAAAACCTATCCAGACCCGCAGTATAGAAAAGCCAGTAGTGCGAGCATTGGTACGTTCTCGGCACCGTTAAAGGTGCGATTAGAAGTCGTGTTTCAACGCAATGGCAAGAATATGCCTAAAGTAGTAAAAACCGTGCGTCCAATGGTAGAGAAACATTTGACTAGCTCGGGGGCATTTGTGCTTGTCACCGATAGCTCAGCTCCTGCACTACGTTTCACCTTGAATAACGTCGCCAATTTAGATGAAGCAATGAAGAAAGGCTTCGTTACTGGGCTGACATTTGGCGGCAAGGGTTCAACGGTAACTGATTACTACGAAGCTAAAATTGAGCTCATGGCTGCAAATGGCAATCAAACAAAAAATTACAAACACGCGTTAGTATCGACCATTGGTAATGCCGATGCTCCCTTGCAAGGTGTGGCGCCATTGAAAATGATGGATGCATTTAACGTGGTTGTACAAGACATCGTTATGAACTTTGTACAAGACATGAAAACCGATGGCAAGTTAAGCAAAAGCGAAGTGAAATTTATTCCGGTGTATGCGGTTCGCTGAAATTGCTGCTTAATTATTCATAACAGCCCGGGATTCGGGCTGTTTTTTTAACACACATTCAGCACACAAGCTCTACATAACAAACACACCATCGCCGGATAAATTGCTAGCACTCACAAGGCTATTCACACCTCCGGCGGCGATAAATGCATTATCCTTACAGCATGCTTCATTATCGATTGAAATATGGTTTTTGCTGCCTGCTGGTATTGTCAGCGTGTTCGGTAACGCCTGTAAAAAACCCGCTGGCACAATGGGCACCGTCACCGAATTTTGATATCCGAAAACCACGTTTGATCGTAATTCATCAAA
>JAYUUM010000165.1:0-3368 GCA_043754555.1 Arenimonas sp.
ATTGCAAATAGTATGTGATGAGTTGGGTAATGCAAAAATTGCGACTGCCACTGGACGCTATTTCGCAATGGATCGTGACCAGCGTTGGGACCGCCAACAAACGGCTTATCTCGCAATGGCCGAAGCACAGGCCGAGTTTCAATATAACGATGCATTAAGTGCCTTGAAGGCCGCTTATGATCGTGGTGAAACCGACGAGTTTGTCAAAGCCAGTGTTATTGATGGCGGTGCGCGCATAGAAAACAACGACGCGATTATTTTCATGAATTTCCGCGCCGACCGTGCACGTCAGTTAACGTCATGTTTTGTGCAGCCGGATTTCTCGGGTTTTGCCAAACCACGTGCAATAAAATTATCGCGCTTTGTTTGCCTGAGCCAATACGATGAAAAACTCGACGCCGCTGTTGCTTATGGTTCCGACGATTTGCCTAATACTTTGTCCGATGTGCTGGAAGCAAATCATTGCAAGCAATTGCGGATCGCCGAAACCGAAAAATACGCGCACGTCACTTTCTTTTTTAGCGGCGGTCGCGAGCAACCAGCGGTGGGTGAAGATCGCGTTTTAATTCCTTCGCCCAAAGTGGCGACTTATGACCTGCAGCCGGAAATGAGTTGCCCGGAACTCACCGAAAAATTGGTCGCGGCTATTCAAAGCCAGCACTACGATGTGATCGTTTGCAATATTGCCAACCCCGACATGGTGGGCCACACCGGAGACTTAGCGGCGGCCATTCAGGCGGCACAAGCGGTGGACACCGCGCTTGGCGCATTGCGTGCAGCAATTTTGGGTGTTGGCGGCGAGATGCTGGTCACGGCCGATCATGGCAATCTGGAAATGATGCGTGACCCGATTACCGGTGAGCCACATACCGCTCATACCGTCGGGCCGGTGCCGTTTGTTTATGTCGGACGTAAAGCGAGCATGAGAAAAGCCGGTGCACTACGTGACATTGCCCCCACCATGCTGGCCTTGTTGAATATTGAAAAACCCATCGAAATGACCGGCACCTCTTTGGTGGAGTTGAGCTGAGTGCCCAAATTTTTTGTCACTGCGGCATTATTTTTTTTATTGATATTGCACACAGGTGTTGCTGTGTCGGCCAAGCCGAGCGCGCAAGCACAGGCGGCAGCACAAAAGAAAAAACTGGAAGCGGTGCAGGCACAAATTAAAAAACTGGCTGAAGACCAGAAAAGACTGGAACTACAACGCGCCGAGGCAAATCAATCGGTTCGTGAAATGGATGCTAAAGTCGCACAGGCCAGCAAGCTCGCGCGTCAAAGCAGCCAGAAATTATTGGCGCAACAATCGCAGCTTGAGCTATTGGAAAAAGACAAACAAGCGCTCGAAACTAAACTGGTCAAACAAAAACAGGCATTGGCAGCGCTGATTCGTTCGGCCTATAGCATGGGGAAAACACCCAGCTTGGAATTGCTGTTATCGCAGGACAAAATCAGTGATTCCACGCGAGTGCTAACCTACCACCATTACTTTGAAGTTGACCAAAAGGCGCAGCTTGATTCGATAACTCGGCAATTGCAGGAATTGTCGTTGATGACCGAAAAAGTAAAACTTCAACAGCAACAGTTTCAACATGCAAAAATTGCTCAGGAAAAAAATATTTCTGCCTTGAGCGAACAACGCAAACAGCGTGACCTGGCATTGGCACAGGTCGATGCGCAATATCGCGATAAAAAAACCCGTTTGAATGCCTTGGGCCGCGACGAAAAAAACCTGAATCAGCTGCTAAATAAATTGCAGCAGTTGATGGCGCAAAAACCGGTTGTGAAGCCTTCGCGTGACGGCAAAAAAATAGTGCGAAAGCCCATGGTCGTAGTGCCAATGGGCCCGATGCGCCTGCCGGTGCAGGGTAGTGTGCTTGCCGGTTTCGGCGGCAGCATGCCCGATGGCCATCGCAGTGACGGCTTGTTGATCGCTGGTAATGTCGGCGCCGAAATTCGTGCCGTTGCCGCCGGTCGCGTGGCTTACGCCGACTGGTTAAAAGGCTATGGCTTGTTGCTGATTGTCGATCACGGCAATGGCTGGATGAGCTTGTATGCATTCAACGACAGCTTGCTGAAGAATGTTGGCGACAGCGTTAAAGTCAATGATGCCATCGCTACGCTGGGCCGCTCTGGCGGACAAGCCAGCCCGGCGTTATATTTTGAATTGCGTCAAAATGGTCAACCCAAAGATCCACGAGTCTGGTTAAAACCCTAGGAAAAACAATGCGTGCGTTAGTGTTACTTATTCTGTCTTTATTTTCGTCAATGAGTCTGGCTCAAGCCGTTCGCAATCCTGCGGCTAAAACAAACTCAGGCAGCAGTTCAATTCCGATTGATGAAATTCGCCGCTACATGCAAGTACTCAGTCTGGTCGAACAATCCTATGTTGACCCCATTAAGGACGGCGATTTGTTTGATGCTTCACTGCGGGGTTTATTGCAGGAGCTCGATCCGCACAGTGCCTATCTCGATAAAAACGAAATGCAAGAGTTGCTTGAATTTTCTTCAGGCACTTATCAAGGCATCGGCATTGAAGTGGAACTACGCAAAGACAAAAGCCTCACAATTGTTGCCCCAATTGATGGCTCGCCTGCCGCCAAAGCGGGTTTGCGTTCGGGCGATATTATTACCGCGATTGACGGCAAGCCAGTAAAAGGCAGCAATGCCAATAACGCCAGTCTTGGCTTGCGTGGTAAGCCCGGCACGGTCGTGCGTTTAAACATTACTCGCGCTGGTGAAAGTGGAACAAAAGAAGTGTTCGTCACTCGTGAGCTGATCAAGCTCGATAGCGTGAAAGCGCGAATGCTTGAACCGGGTTATGGCTATGTGCGAGTCAGTACTTTCCAGGAAGACACCGGTCGCAGTCTTGTGCGCGAAGTGAATGCATTAAGTAAATTGCAGAACGGAAAGTTGCGTGGTTTGGTCATCGATTTACGCAGTAACCCCGGCGGTCTATTGGATGCCGCCCTGCAAATTGCCGATGCGTTTCTCGAATCAGGAGTGATCGTCAGCACCCGGGGACGTATGGGAGATTCCAATCTGATTTTACGGGCATCGGCCGGCGATATTTTAAACGGCGCGCCAATTATTGTCTTAGTCGATGTGGGTAGTGCCAGCGCTTCTGAAGTGGTGGCAGGTGCATTGAAAGACCAAAAACGTGCATTGCTGATGGGCAGTCGTACTTTCGGTAAGGGCTCGGTGCAAAAAGTATTTCCGATGACTCGGGGCGACGGCATCAAACTGACTATTTCGCGTTATTACACGCCCAATGGAAAGTCGATCCAGGCCAATGGCATCATGCCGGACGTGATTGTGAGCGGCACCGCTAACAAGGGCATTCGCGAGCAGGACCTGGTCGGCCATTT
>JAYUUM010000166.1:0-10093 GCA_043754555.1 Arenimonas sp.
CTTGCAGTTCGTCAAAGAACTCGCTGATTTGTTCACGGCACAAGCCTTCATTACGACTGATTTGGACGATAACCAAATTACCGCTTTTCATCCTGGCGCAATGATGCGCTCCTATGAAAACCATGTGCGTGACGTGCCTGACATCGGTTTCGGCATCGTCGGGCCAGACGGCTATGAAGCCATGCTGCAAAATTCAGCCGAGTTTGCTGAGTGCAATATTCCGTTCATTTTCGACCCTGGTCAGGCGATGCCACTATTTAACGGCAAGGAACTGACCCAGATGATCGAGCAGGCGACCTATGTCACTGTGAATGACTACGAGTCCAACTTGCTGCAAGAAAAAACAGGTTTGAGCGAAAAACAAATTTCCGAACGCGTGCAAGCGTATTTGATTACCCGCGGGCCAAAGGGTTCGGAGATCCATTCCAAAAACGGCATGTTGCAGATTCCGGTCGCTACGGCGATGCGAGTTGTGGACCCGACTGGCTGTGGTGATGCCTACCGTGCCGGTTTGATTTATGGCTGGATGAATGGCATGGACATGGCGACCACGGGTCGCATTGCGTCACTGATGGGAGCGTTGAAGATTGAAAATGTCGGACCGCAAAATCAGCGCTTTGATTACGAACAGTTTGCCGAACAATTCAGGCAGCAGTTTGGCTACGCGTTGAGGTGATTTTTGTGTAGGTCGGGCCCTGGCCCGACGCTTATGCAGATTGCGATAATGCTCAAGTCGGGATCTGGCCCGACGCTTTTACAGATTGCGATAATGCTCAAGTCGGGCCTTGGCCCGACCTACAAAGCTACAATCTTTGCATTGGGTCTTTGATGCTCGCCGCCACTGCCAAATGATCAGAACCGGCCGCAACAACGGCCGAATAATCACTAACATCAAAACCAGCGCATAAAATATGATCGAGTGATCGCATTGGTGCCCAGCTCGGGAATGTGTTGATTCGTTGAGGCGGTGCTTGCAGTCGTGTGCGGCGATACAGCACTTGCATTTCGGGAGCATCGGCTTCGCAATTAAAATCGCCCATCAATACCAGACGGCGTGTATCACCAAATAAATCAGCCAAGAAATTACATTGCAGTTGTCGTGATTTCACGCCGAGCGATAAATGCGTAATCGCCAGTTGCCAGCTTTGTTTGCCACTACCAAAACTTGCAATCAACACACCTCGACCAGCCAAACGCCCGGGCAAAACGTAGTCAAGCATTTCGACCGGTTCCAGCCGACTCAGCAAAGCATTGCCACTGCTGGCGATGTTGCCTATGCGACGGTTGGCCTGATGACTGTGAAATGGAAATTTTGCGAGTTCAGCAAGCACATTGCCTTGATTGTCGAATCCCGAACGCAAGCTGCCAGGGTCGCTTTCTTGCAAGCCGACAATATCAAACTGCGAAGTTAATCGGGCGAGATCATCAAGATTGGCGCGCTTGCCATTGGGTAATACATGCGACCAGGATCGTGTGACGTATTCACGATAAGCGCGTGTGCGTGAGCCGGCTTGAATATTGCTGCTTAAAATGCGAAGCGATGCGGGTACATTCATGGCGCTAGTCTGTGCTTATGGTTGATCGCTTGCAATGGAGCTGATGGTTTGCATGAATATTCCAGACAACAAAAAAGGCCGCGACGCGGCCTTTCATGAATTGAACGTTGCAATTTATTTAGCAGGAGCCGGTTTTGGAATGCTTCGTGCTGCCATTGCAGCGCGTTCTTTCGCCACAAGAAAATCCACAGTTTTCATCATGCCGGGAAAGCCGCCTTCACGGGTTGCATTCAATTTATATTTTCCTGCAACAATAATGGTTGGTGTGGTGTTTGCGCCGGTGCGAAGCGTGAACTGCTTGGAGCGATTCAACTTGGCATTGATACTGGGACTATTCATGATCGCCAGCATTTGCGCCGAGCTAACGCCGAACTTGCTATAAAACTTGGCGATCTCTTCTAACGATGCATTGTTGGAAAGACTTTGATCAACGAATACCGATTGAAACAATGCGTCATGACTACGAGCCTGAATTTTTTTGACATCGGCTGCAAAAAAGCCTCGTGCAAAACGCTCCCAGGCACCTCCTTGAGCGACCGAGTGAACGTAAACAAAATTCACATCGGGCGCTTTGGTTTTGTTCCAGACGCTCACCGCTGCATTGGCACTGGCGCAAGCGCCGCAGGCGTAACTAAATACTTCGGCAACTTCAATTTTGCCCTTGACCGGCGCGTAAGCCGGTTGCGGAGTAGCGAGTATGGTGTAGTCAACATTGACGCGCGGCGCTGAAGTTTGTGCAAAAACTGCGATGGGGAAGAGCATCAAGCCGACAGTAAAAATACGATGCAAAATAACATTCATTAAAAAATCTCCAGAGCCGTACTTCAATGCAGGCTCAATAATTATATTGCCGCTGCCATTTTTGGTTTTGGCGCTCTCATGGCAGCACGTTCTTTAGCAATTACAAAATCAACGGTTTTGATCATGCCTTCCAGGCCACGGTCCTGGGTGGCAACAATTTTATACTTGCCATTGATCACAATTGTCGGTGTGCTATTGGCGCCGGTACGAATACTAAACTGCGTTGACTTGGTGACTTTATCGTTAATGGGCTTGCTCATCATGGCGCTAAGAAAACTTTTTTTATCGATACCGAACGCTGTATAGAACTCGGCAATTTCATCCAGAGATGCATTGGGTGTTAATTTTTGTTCGACAAAGATTGCATTAAATAAAGCCTCGTGAGTACGTGGCAGAATTTTTTTACTTTCGGCCACATAAAAACCTCGTGCAAAACGCTCCCATGCTCCACCACCGGCAGCGTGCATATAAATGAAATTCACATCGGCCGGTACTTTTTTCTTCCATGCGCTGATAAATGGTTGAAAATGAGCGCAATGCGAGCAGGCGTAACTAAATACTTCTACAACTTCAATTTTGCCTTTCACGCCTGAATAGGTAGGCTGCGGAGTCTGCAATATTTCATAATCAATCCCGACCCGCGGCATGCCTGGAGCCATCGGTTGCGCGGTCGCAACAACGGGAAGTAAGAAAGTCAGAGCAATCAGCACACGACGCAACATGGAACTCTCCTGAAATTAAGGGAACTGGGCGCACTTTGCCCGCGAGCTTTATAACCCCAGCTGAAAGCTAGCTGGAAGTGGCGGGAACTTTTTATTTAGCTGACGCACCTTGCGCGTCAGCGGTGTTATGCAGGCCTTGTAGATAAGTGGCCAAGCCTTGAATTTCTTCGTCGCTTAGGTTTTTTGCAGCTGCTTTCATTACGGCATTAGCTTGCGCGTCTTTGCCCCAGACCGTGCCGGTTTTGAACGCAGCTAACTTGGCAACCGTATAAGTAGCATGCTGTCCG
Source organism: Arenimonas sp. (assembly GCA_043754555.1). Taxonomy (GTDB): domain Bacteria; phylum Pseudomonadota; class Gammaproteobacteria; order Xanthomonadales; family Xanthomonadaceae; genus Arenimonas. Next base: position 3,367 of record JAYUUM010000166.1, read on the forward strand.
CCAATCGCTGGATAACTCGGGCCAGGAATGCCGCGACCGCTTGGGCCATGGCAGGCAATGCAAGATGGGGTGCCGTCAGCTTTGCCACCGCGATAAATGCGCTCGCCAACTTGGTAATATTTTTTGCCCTGATTCGGGCCTTCACCTATTAAGGTGTCGTCGCCGATACCTGCCAAAACTTTCTGTGTCGCAAAATAAGCGCCAATATCGCGCATGTCTTGCGCAGTCAATGCAGCTGCCATGCCCATCATGATCGCATTTTCACGGCCGCCATTTTTGAATAGTGCCAAATGACGGGCGGTGTAGAGCTCGTGCTGGCCAGCCAGTTTAGGATATTGCGGATCGCCGGAATTGCCATCGGCGCCATGACAAGCAGCGCAGGTGCCCGATTTGGTTTGGCCGCGAGTCGCATCGCCAGCGGTCGCAGGCTTGTTGTCCACCAAAGCAGCAATGGGCGCAGGTGTCGCTTCAGGCACCGGTTTTACGGTAGCAGCCTGCTGCGCAGCAATGGCACCGGTGACAAGAACTGCAGCTACCACACCAATAATGGGGGAGAACTTCATGGAAAGGCTCCGAACAATGTTTTGAAGGGCCGCAAGTTGCGCGGCTAAGGCGCTAATTATCCCAGTCAGCCTAGGGTATGGTCAATGTAATGTCATTGATTAAAGCGTCTAGACATGGCCTTCGCGTAAACTAGCACCATGAAGAATCCACTTGCCCGCGCAGAATACCGGCTTGCCGCCCACTTACCCAGTCAATTACCGACCGACACTGGCTTCGAAGTCGCCTTCGCCGGCCGTTCAAATGCCGGTAAATCCAGCGCATTAAACACGATGTGTAACCAAAACAGCTTGGCGCGGACCTCGAAAACACCGGGCCGTACTCAGCAACTGGTGTATTTTCAAGTCGCGCCAGAAAAACATTTAGTCGATTTGCCTGGCTATGGTTACGCAAAAGTGCCGGAAAACCTGCGCATACATTGGCAAGAATTTATTAATGAGTTTTTCCATACCCGGCAGGCGCTGGCCGGATTAATTGTGGTGATGGATATCCGCCACCCGATGCGTGAATTCGACCAAGGCATGTTGAGCTACGCTTTTCGTCGGCATATGCCGGCACACATTCTGCTCACCAAAGCCGACAAAATCGGGCGAGGCGAACAGACTAAAACCATTCGCGAAGTGAAAACACAATTGGCTGGTACCGCGAGCGTGCAATTATTTTCATCCGAAACCAAGTTGGGTGTGGATGAAGCACGCGGCGTAGTCGCGAATTGGTTGCAGATTGGGGCTTGATTGTGTAGCCCCCAGACTCGGGGCTGGTCATCGATTCAGCCTAAATAAAAAAAACAAAACACGAAAGTACACACAGAAATTACAAAGACCACGAAGATAAAACCGTGGGAGCGTCCGTAAGGCGCGAAAAATCTGCGAAAGTTTTGAGAAATAAACTGGACCAGGTCCACTCTGCCGCCTCAGAGACTCGGAGATCGAAATGTTGATTGAACGATATGTTAATTTTTGCAAATAGAAGTCAATGATTCCACAGATCTATCCGGGTCAGATAAAGCCATGACGTGGGCTACTGTCTACTTTTTACGCGGCAATAAACTCCGAATATGCTCGTGATATTTTTCTAAGGCTTCTTTTCCGTACTTGGTAATTTGGAATGTAGTTGCAGGTACGCGGCCACGGAATGTTTTGACAGTTTTAAGGTGACCACTTGCTTCCAGCTTTTGTGCTTGTATGCTGAGGTTTCCTTTGCTCAAGCCGGTTACTTTCAGCAAAAATAAAAACTCCACTTCTTCTGCGGCGGACAGAACTGTCAAGATCGCAAGCCGGGCAGGCTCGTGCACTATGCGGTCTAGCTCCATAATCGATTTTGTAGTTTCGTCTTTCATGTTGAAACCGATAATGCATTGATTTCATTGCGCACTTTCATAAATTCGGTGAACTGACGCAACCCAAAGATTGCGAAGAGAATCAATACTAATAATTGAGGAATGACTGCAAAAAGATCGACTTCACTTAACGTACTCGACATGATTGGAAACAACATCATCGTTAATATGATGGCGATTGCACGACTGCTACTGTCACGGGTGGTAAATGCCCAGACGACTCCCCATGCCGTAATGATTGCCCAGCCTAAATGGGAGCTAATATCCATCGTTTCGATAATTGATTTGCCAGTGTTGTCGCGAATGGCGAGCGCTTTTCCGACGTCATACCCGAAGGTGAACAGCATGAATACTAAAAATAGCCCAGGTATTAAAATCCGCATCAGGGTGGAACTAGGGTCGTGATACACCGCTACCCCTAAGCGCCTATCAACGAAAAATTGAATACACATTATGCCGAACCAAGTAAGTATCGACGTGCCTATGGCGGCGGCCTTCAACCAGAACGGAGTGACGAGGGTGTCTGAGCTTAAAAAACGCCATAAACTGGGATAGCTATTTCCGCTGGCTAAAAACTCCGTGTAGATGTGATTGCACACCAATACCATCAGCGCTGCCATCATGATAAGAGCCCACAAGGGGCAGAGGCCCGCGCCACCAATGCGTGCTTTTGAATAGCGGCGAGTTAAATCTTCAATGCGTTTTAGGTTTTCCATCGGTATCCCCAGGTAATAAAACTAGTTTATAACGTAAACCTGTTTTGTCAAGCTGGTTGACTGGTTACTGGAGTTATATATGTAGCGACAAGATTTTCAGCTTACTGTTTGTTCTAGGCAAAACGAAGACTTTGAGGAATCTAATGGATTTATCGTATTCGTCAGTGGTCTTAGATGATCTATCGATTTCATAGGACCCTAGCCGTCGCGTAGCCGCGGGTCCATCCTTACCCGCAATGCATCCACTAGCGCGTTGATAATTACAATCGCAGCGCCGATACATAACACTACGCCCAGTACCAGTGTGTAGTCTCGATTCAAGGCGCCCTGCACAAAGTAGCGGCCTATACCGGGAATGCCGAATACTTGTTCGACGACGGCCGAGCCGCTCACAACGTTAATTAACGCAGGTGATAGCCATGCGACCACAGGCAATAATGCAGGTTTCAAGGCATGGCGAAATAATAAACGTGCGCCGGAAAAACCTCGGGCTTTTGCAGCACGTAAATAATCAGCACTTAATGTTTCGAGCATGCTTGCTCGCATGAGTCTCGCGCAATAAGCAAGATTAGGTAGAGTCAAGGCGATAATCGGCAGCAATGCGCTTTGCCAATCGCTATTCCAGCCGCCTGCGGGCAGCCATTTCAGGGTCACGGCAAAAATTAAAATTAGAATCGGTGCTACCACAAATTTCGGAATGGATAAGCCAAGCCCGGCAGTAAACATTAGCACTCGATCAAGCGTGCTCCCCGCGCGTAATGCGGCCCACACACCTAGCGGAATTCCAATCAAAAGTGATAGCAATAATGCCGCACTACCGTTGATCAAGGTCACCGGAAAACTACTGGCGATGAGTTCAGTGACGCGATAATCCGTATATTGAAACGATGGACCAAGATCGCCCCGAACCACATCCCCAAGCCAAGCGGTATATTGCGAAAACAGTGGTTGATCCAAACGATATTGTTCGTTCAAGGCCGCTTGAACTTCCAGCGGAGCCGTTTTTTCATTGTCAAACGGACCGCCAGGTGCGCTGCGCAATAAAAAGAAACATAGCGTGGCGAGTAACCATAAAGTGAGTAAGGCTTCCAGGATGCGCGACAGCCATAATTTCATGGCTTTGTTTCCTGCAAGCGCAAATAGCGGCTTGGGTGTTGGTCGAGTAAGTTGGCATCAAAGCCTTGCACTTTTGTACTGACCAGATGTTTTGAGACATAAAAATAAATCGGAATCACCGCATGTTCCGACAATAGTCGGATCTCCGCTTCTTGCATTAACGCAGCTCTTTGTTGCGGCGAACTTGCCAGGTCGGCGCGCTGCATCAAGTCATCATAGTGTCTGTCATTGAGGCCGCTCCAGTTCACCGTATTGTCACTTTGAAAATTTGATAAAAAATTACGTGCATCATTTACGTCGGCAATCCAACCACCCCGAAATACCTGGGTGATTACTTTTTGTTTTCGATTATTGACAAACACTTTCCATTCTTCGTTGCGCAGACGCACTTGAATGCCGAGAACATCACGCCACATCGCTGCAACGGCCAAAGACAAACGGCGATGTGGTGTTGATGTGTTGTAACGCAATTCAATTTCCAAAGGCCTGCTGGTGTCGTAACCTGCCTCAAGCAATTTTTTGCGCGCCAAGCTTTCACGCTGAGCTTGTGTGAGTTTCGACCAGTTCAATGTTACCGGTGAATAATCTGCTGTTCCGGGCGGCACCAGAGCGTAGGCAGCTTGCTCGCCAAAGCCAGTGATGTAGCGAGTGACTTTTTCACGATCTATGGATAAAGATAAAGCTTCTCGCAACGCGCGATTATTTTTTAAGGGCGGCTGTGTAAGATTAAAGCCAAACCAGAAACTACCTAGGTAAGGCGCAAGTCGAAGCTGTGAGCCGTATTTATTTTTCAATGCGCCAAGCGGCTGCGGCGGCAGGGTTTCAGTAATATGCAGGCCGCCTGATTCAAAACGCTTTAACTCGCTTGAAGCATCTTCGGTCACATGAAAACGTACATTCGGAATGCTGGCTTGCTCGCGGAAGTTTGGGTTGCGTTCCAACTTTACGAATGATTGCGGCGTCCATGCTTGCAAACGATACGCGCCATTGCTCACGAGATTCGCGGGGCGAGTATGTTGCGCAGAAAATTTTTCTATCGCTGGTAGATACACCGGATATGCCGTGGGCAAGGTCAGTAATTGTAAAAGTGCTGCGCTGCGTTTTAATTTGATAACGACGGTGAATGCATCGGGTGCAGAAACACCTAGCTCAGACGGTAATTTTTCGCCACGCATTATTTCGCCGGCATTGGCTATCGCTTCAAAATGTTCAGCGAAAGGAGCGGCTGTGGTCGGTGTAAATGCACGTTGAAAACTGCGGACAATATCAGTGGCCGTTAATGCATTGCCATTGCTCCATTTCAACTGTTTTCGCAGATGAAAAGTCCATGTGCGGCCAGCGTTTGAAATTTCCCAGCGTTCGGCCATGCCGGGAATGAGTTTACCTTTGCCGTCTTTCGTCACCAGACCTTCATAAAGATCTCGCAAAATATTGCCGCAGGCCACTTCGGGACATTTGTGGGCATCGAGTGTGGAAGGCTCCGGGCCATTGCCGCGCTCCAGTGTTTGTGCCGAGAGTGGCGTGGCTGTAAGCAGCAGTAGAATTGACAAAACAATACGCATGCTTGGGTTAGACTCGGCGTGGTGGATGGCTTGTGATTGTAGAGTCTAGCCCACACTTATGCGGAATACTTATCGAGATTTTTATATGTCCGGTCCCAGCGATGTGGTTGAGCAAGTGATCCAGAACAAGCAGGAAATTATCGACTTTCATGCCAAGGGCAATAAGCCAGAGTCGGCTTGGCGAATTGGTACCGAGCATGAAAAATTCGGGTTTCGTCTCGATGATTTACGCGCGCCAGGTTACGAAGGTGAGCGCGGCATCGAAGCCATGCTGCGCGGATTAACGCGTTTCGGTTGGACACCGTATGAAGAAAACGGAAAAGTAATCGCGCTCTTGCGCGACGGGGCCTCGGTAACGCTTGAGCCGGCCGGACAGTTGGAGTTGTCAGGAGCAATGCTGAGTAATGTGCATGAAACCTGTCGCGAAGTCGCCAATCATTTGTATGAAGTCAAATGTGTGGCCGATGAATTGCGGCTTGGTTTTCTGGGGATGGGCTTTCAACCGAAATGGACCCGCGACGAGATGCCGTGGATGCCGAAAGGTCGTTATAAAATCATGCGTGAATACATGCCTAAAGTCGGCACGCTTGGTTTGGACATGATGAAGCGCACTTGCACTGTGCAAGTGAATTTGGATTACTCGTCCGAAGCGGACATGATCAAAAAATTTCGGGTTTCATTAGCACTGCAACCGATCGCTACCGCACTATTTGCCGATTCGCCATTCACCGAGGGCAAGCCCAACGGCTATTTGAGTTATCGCTCGCATATCTGGACCGATACCGATAAAGACCGCACCGGTATGCTGGACTTTGTATTTGACGAAGGTTTCGGTTTTGAGCGCTATGTCGATTACTTACTCGATGTGCCGATGTATTTTACTTATCGTAATAAAGAATATATCGACTGCGCCGGTTTGAGTTTTCGCGATTTTCTTAAAGGCCAATTGCCGAACTTGCCAGGGGTATTACCAACATTAAAAGATTGGGCCGATCATATGACCACCGCATTTCCAGAAGTACGGTTGAAACAATATCTGGAAATGCGTGGTGCCGATGGTGGACCATGGAATCGTTTGTGCGCATTGCCCGCTTTCTGGGTGGGGCTGCTGTATGACCAAACCGCACTAGATGCGGCATGGGATTTGGTGAAAGACTTCACGATGGAAGAGCGCAATCATCTGCGTGACAATGTTCCCAAGATGGGTTTCAAAGTGCCGTTTAGAAATAATAGCCTGCGTGAACTCGCGCTTGAAGCCTTAAAAATTTCCGGCATGGGCTTGCAGCGTCGTAATCAATTAAATAAAACCGGTGCAAGTGAAGCAGTATTTATTGAACCCCTGATTGAATTTGCGATGGCCAATCAGACGCCGGCCGAACGCAAACTGGAATTGTATTACGGTGACTGGAATCAGTCGGTGGATTCGGTGTTCC
>JAYUUM010000167.1:0-10082 GCA_043754555.1 Arenimonas sp.
TGCGCCACAGACGCACCCTATGCCAGAGTTTGTTCGATTATTTTCAAGGTGCGCGCCAGCGCACCACGCTCCCGTTCAATCCGTTTACGGCCCGCCTGACCACATTGTTGCGCGAGTTTTTTATCATTGATAAATCGCATAATTGCTTCGGCCAATTCTTCGGGTGCTGCAAGCTGCTGCACCGCACCGACATCCGACAGCCATTGGGTGATATCGACAAAATTAAACGTATGCGGCCCTACCACCGAAGGAACACCGAGTGATGCGGGTTCCAATAAATTATGGCCGCCAATGGCCTGGAAACTTCCTCCCACAAACGCAACATCGGCACAGGCGTAAAACGCCAATAATTCGCCAAGCGTATTGATGATAAATACATCCGAATCGGCATTGGGCTGCTGATGTTTCAAGCGATTGGCCACCAACCATTGCTCGGCGGTAACCAGTTCCATTACCGACTCAAAACGCTCGGGATGCCGTGGCGCCCAGAGTAATAATGCATTGGGATGTTGCTCGCGTACCCGCTTATGCGCCGCGATGACTATCGCTTCTTCTTCTGGATGCGTGCTGGCTGCAATCCACACCGGGCGCACTCCCCAGGCTGCACGCCAATGTTTTGCCTGCTCCGTCAATTGCGTCGGCAATTCAACATCGAATTTTAAATTACCGATGACTTGCCCTTGACTCGCTCTGATACCCAGTTTTTGATAACGCTGCAAATCAGCAAGGGACTGCGCAGCAATTTGCGTTACCGCCTGCATCGCAATATTCATCAGGCCGGAAATGATTCGATAACCGCGCATTGATCTTTCCGACAACCGCGCGTTCACGATCAATAAGGGAATATCGCGCTTGCCAATTTCAGCAAATAAATTCGGCCAAATTTCGGTTTCCATAATAATGGCAATTTTTGGCTTAAAATAATTCAGGAAATAATTCACTGCGCCGGGCGTGTCATACGGCAAATAAACATGTTGCACTTGATTGCCGAATAAGCTTTTCACCCTGGCCGAACCGGTCGGTGTGGTGGTAGTAATCAGCAGGGGCACATCGGGATAATGCTCACGCAAGCGTTGCAATAATGGCGTGATTGCGTTTACTTCACCGACCGACACTGCATGCAGCCATAAACATGGCGCTTTGGCAGGCACGCGATACATCGCGAAACGCTCGCTCCAACGCTGGAAATAATCGCGCTGGTTAAAACCACGCGATATCAAATGGATCAGGGTCAAAGGCGTCAACGCATACATCACCAGGGAGTAAGCTGCCAAGCTGATGCGTTGCAAAAATGTCAGGCTCATGGGGTAAGAGCTTATCCGATCACGGTCAAAAGCGCGTTAGAATTTAACTATGACACATGAAAGCAACAACGCTGCTCCCCCGCTTGCTCCAAGCACCTGGCCCAACTGGATTGCAATTGCTTTCGGCTGGACCTTGGCACATTGGCCATCGCAGCTGCAAACGCTTGGCGGAAAAGCATTGGGGCGATTGATGCAGGTACTGATGTGGCAGCGCGGCCGTAACGCTAGCACTAATCTTGCCTTGTGTTTTCCCGAGCTCAGCGAAACAGAGCGCAAGCGCATCTTGCATGACATGTTCACCGCGCTAGGTTTGGGAGTATTCGAATTTTTGCGTGCGTGGTGGGGCCGCTTAAGACCGAATGATCCAGCCTACACATTAAGCGGTTTGGAAAATCTACAGGAAGCACAAGCACTCGGTAAAGGTGTCATTTTGGTATCGGCGCATTTCACTACGCTTGAAATATGTGTGCGCTTATTATGTCGCGATGTCGAGATCAACGGCATGTATCGCCCGCACGAATCCGATGCACTGGAGTGGGCAGTAAAAAAAGCCCGCGCCCGTTATACAAAGCAAATGTTTAGCCGCGATGAAATACGCCCGGCGCTACGTTGTTTAAAACAAGGCGGCGTACTCTGGTTCGCCCCCGACCAGGAAACTCGACGCGGTGAAAGTGTGTTTGTACCTTTCTTTAATCAACCTGCATCAAGTCTTACTTCGACTCATCAAATGGCAAGAATGAGTGGTGCTACCGTGTTGCCGTTTTTTCATCAGCGAAATAGCGATGGCAGTTATAGCCTGGAAATATGGCCTGCCTTGGAAAATTTTCCAAGTGCCGATGCGACCGCAGACACTGCTCGTGTCATGGCGAGCATGGAACAATTAATCCGACGCGCGCCAACACAGTATTTATGGATACATCAGCGTTTTAAAAGAACGCCGGATGGAAAGTCTAATCACTATTCCTGATGTTTACGTAGGAGGGCCCTTGGGCCCGAATGAAATGTCCCCCGGCCGGAAAATGCTCTTACATTTCCCGCACTCCCGCCATCCGTGGCGGTCGCAAGCTGTCTGCTAGATTTTCAAATCCTGACGTTTACGTAGGAGGCCCTTGAACTCGAATGAAATGTCGCCCGGCCGGAAAATACTTCTGCATTTCCGACACTCACCCCATCCGTGACAGTCGCAAGCGGCCTCCTACGTTTTCAAATATTGCATCATCTTTCGTTATAAATATTCGGCGAGCCTTGAGGCCGTGTTTTGAATCGTCGATGGACCCATAAATATTGTTCGGGGTGTTCACGCACAACCGCTTCAAGCTTTTCCATATAAACACGAGCGTCTGCAATGGCATTGGCACTGGGCCAATTTTCCCATGACTGTTCTATCGTAATTTGATAGCGATTATCCGCATCACGATAAAACCAGAATGGCAGCATGACAGCACCGCTACGTTCAACAATACCCGGGGTCGCGGTCAAAGTCGCGGCAGGAATACCGAAGAAAGGGACAAAGGCATTTTGATAATTAAAGTTTTGATCCGATGAATACACCACGGCATCACCGGCACGCAAAGCTCTCAATAATGCCCGCAGATCTTTTTTCTCGATACTGTCGCCAAACACCTTGGCCCGGGCAGTTTCAAAGCTGTGTTCGATGCAGGCATTATTATGACGACGCACTACCACGCGTACTTTTTTATTCAAGGCTTCGCTTAATAAACGTACCGCCAGCTCGGTGTGGGTGAAATGCCCAGTCAGTAATAAAACACCTTTGCCTTCTGCTAATGCTGCGCTCAGGCGTTCCATGCCGTGTATATCAGCAAGACCGGTTAAAGTTTTTGAAGACGCATACCAGGCACGAAATAATTCAAATATGCCGGTGATAGTCGCCAATAGATTTCTATTAAACAGGTCTTGCCGTTCCGCAAGCGAAAGGCTTGGAAAACACAGCTCAATATTGGTGGAAGCCACTCGGCGACGGCGATACAGGAATGGCCAGCAAGCTAGACAGGACAGTTTTGCGACTCGCATTAGCCACGACTGTGGTAACCGTGCGCTCAGCATGGCGAACCAGAAAAATGGCTTGATAAAAATGCAATGCCACGGCGCGATCATACCTCACCTATTTCGTTTTTCTTCTGCTGCTCAAGACGTTTCGCGTATTTCAAAAAAGCATAGAAAGACTGAGTTCTGGCAGCCAAATAACCAGCCCAGCCATTTAAAAAATATCGCTTCAACACATAAAATCGAAAAAACACGAAGCCAGGATAGAACATAATTCGTAGCCGTAGAAAATTACTGCTTTTTTTGTGCTCCAGTAAACCAGTGGAATACGTGTTTATTTTTTCGACTTTTTTTGCCAGATTTTTTTCGCCGAAATGATAAAAATTCAGGCTCAGATTATCTACCCGCCCTTTCACTTCGGGTGCAGCATGCACCGGCACGTGATTCATCGCTGAATGTGATTTTCGAAATAGACGTAACTGCCAGTTAGGACGCGTTAACCTATGCGGCCATTGCCAGAACAGCCATTCCCGGCGCGGCAAACGGTAGCCATCGACAGAGTCTAGAGTAATCGCTTTGCGAATTATTTCTGCGGCAGCGGCATCAATAAACTCATCAGCGTCCAGCAATAAAACCCAATCCGAGCTTGCCTTGTCGATCGCCGATTGTTTTTGTAGCCCGTAGCCTTTGAAGGTTTCGATAAAAACATTTGCTCGATACTGTGTAGCAATATCGCGAGAGACATCTGTCGAATCAGAGTCGAGCACGATAATTTCATTGCAAAACTGCAAGCCTTCAAGACACTTCGCCAAAGTGTCCGCATTGTTGAAAGTCGTGACCACAGCGCTGATCGTTTTCATGCGACTTTTAGATCCGGTGGGTGAAAACGATCCTGCGCGCCTAAACATCCGGCGTATATAGCCAATAGCATCAACCAGCAACCGCCCCAGAAGCTGGCATAAAACGCGAGATGTGTATTGAGCGGAAATAACACAACAATACAGGCCAGCATCGGCACGAAAGCGAGCTCGCGGGCGCGAGGCGGTGACCAGCGCCAAGCCCGCCACATCGCGTAAAAACCGAGCAACCAGCAAAACAATCCGATCACGCCGGTTTCAGACAATACTTCAAGCAACCAATGATGCGCATGAAATGCGCCTTGTTGTTCGCCGCCAATAAAAGGATCGTCCGCTTCAGCATACTGCTTGTAGACATCGCGAAAATTTCGCACACCCACACCATTGACCGGATGGTCCGCCGTCATTTTAATGGCAGTGTTCCAGATACTCACACGACCCGAGAGCGCATGATCGAAATCGCTGGATTCACCCATCAAAGCGGTTTCGGTACGTTCAAAACGGGCGCGTAATTCAGGTGATGCAAAATAACTCAGCAATAAAATTAGACTAGAAGCCAGTAGAAAAATCAGCAGGCGTCGTTTGCCTATCACCCGCCAACCGCTCACTAATAAAACAATGCCGAACATTAACCAGGCTGCGCGTGCGCCCGCCCATAAAACAACGGTGCCGACCAATAAAGCGACGCCAGACCAGAGCCATATACCGCCGCGTTTGTGGGCAAAAGCGAGAGTGAAAGGCGATAGTGCTGCCAGCACTAAACCCAACTTCAAATTGTCAGAACCAAAGATGCCGCTCAGACGATCTTTGGTCATCGCTCCGCCCAAACTGAAACCTGTCAGTACTTGCACCATGCCGTCCAGAGCCCAGAATAAACTGATCATGGCCAAACCGGAAAATACAAGATTCCGGCCTTTTTCATTCGATACCGACAAAACAATCAGCCATAGAAAAGGCAGATAACGTAAATCCAGCAATACCTCACGCCAGGCACGTTGGGCATTGATAGCATCAAAGGCTGAAAAAAATTCCGGCAACCAGTAAGCAAGAAAAAAAACCACGGTCATCAACCAAGCTTCGCGGCTTAGCCAGGTCGAGCGATAAAATATTTTTTGCCAGAGCATTAAAATAAAACCGAATACCGCGCCCAAACTCATCACGGCTTCCGCAATGCCCACGGTAGGCCACAAAGCAACAAAGGCCAATACCCAATAGGGTGCCCAGCGGAAAACCGAATCAGGCGCAGAGCTGTTCATAGAGCTCTATCATATTCGATTGCATTGCAGTCAAGCTTGGCAAGTCTTGCGGCGCAGGCAGAATTTTATTTTCCAGAATGTTTTTTGCGCTTTCTGCCAAGGCTACTTCATCGAATGGTGCTACCAGCCCCGCGGAGAAAAACTTCTGCAAATTTTCTCCCACCCCCCCTAGATTCCAACCCAAGACCGGTCTGCCGACACTCAAGGCTTCGATCACAGTACGACCAAAAGCTTCGGGTTTATTCGATAGCTGCAAAACCAAATCACTGACCGCATAGGCGTTGTCGACAGCCTTAATTGGCCGAACGAACTCGACAAAATTTGAAATACCCAATTGCTCGGCTTGTTGCTGTAATTCTTGCAGATACTTTTCGCGGCCAATTTGGCGAGCCCCCAAACAACATAAACGCACATCACCTATTTCATGTCGCAAAACTGCCAACAAATTCAAGGCAAAACCATGGCCTTTTAAACGGGTGGCACGAGCGGGCAATAACAATAGTTTTTCGCCTTGCAGCTTTGGATACGCGCTAAAAAAATCTTCACGCCAATGTTCATTCAAGGGGCGCTCGGCAGAAAACTCTTTAGGATCGATACCGGGGGTTATCACAATAATTTTTTTGCTATCGGTGTTCGGCCAATGAGTCAGCACGTGCTTTTTCACGGTATCGGATACACAGATTATTTTTTCACCACGCATCATTACACCGCTGTAGAAGCTAGGGGAATTCAAGCCATGCACGCTGGTGATAAATTTTGGTCTGTGTTCGAGATTTTGCATTGCCAGCAAAGTTGACCATGCTGGCAGACGCGAGCGCGCATGCACAATATCGGGCTGCAGCTTTTTCAAGAGTTCACGTAATTTATAGACAGATCGTAAGATCAATAGACTTTTCTTACCGATTTCGCATTTGAAATGCTCGCTACCTTCGGCAATGCATTGTTCTTGCAAGCGGCCGCCGGCTGAAATAACGATAGAGCGATGTCCCCGCTCAACCAACGCACGCGCGGTTTCCAAAGTACTACGCTCAACACCACCGGCCTGTAATGCCGGCAAACACTGCACCACGCTGATGCGGCGCAATGGAAAGTTCTCAGTCAATTAAAACGTATTCAGCGCCGCAATAAGGGCAGATGCATTTGCCCTCTTCTTCAATGGGTAAATACACACGGGGATGCGAATTCCATAAGGCCATGGCCGGCGTTGGGCAGCTCAGTGGCAATGCATCGCGGGTCACTTCGTAATGGGTTTTGGTATTGGCTGCAGTCAGCATCGAGTCGGCGGTCATAAAAGCATCCTTGATCAATACCGCATTCTAACCGCATCGGGCATGGGTGGGCACAGCCCATCAGCCTATTGCTCAGCATAAGGGTGGGCGGTGCCCACCCTACCGTGGCAGATCGAACACCAAAATCTCGGCCGCTTGCGCTGCCTCAAGCTTGATTTCTGACTCATCCAATAGCCCGATTCCATCACCGATCGCCAAGGTTTGGCCATTCACGCTTACCTGACCAGAAACCACTTGCACCCAGCCCAAGCGGCCCGGTTTCAGGGCGTGTTGCAGGCTTGCGGCCGAACTTAGCAGTGCGCTGTACATGTTTGCCTGTTGTGCGATTTTCAGCGAGCCTTCCGCGCCGTCAGGCGATGCGACTAAACGCAAACGATCCTGACGATCTGCACTGGGGAACGCCTTTTGTTCATAGGAAGGCTCGATATTTTTCTTGTCCGGGACAATCCATATCTGTAAAAAATGCACAGGCTCGGTTTGCGATGCATTGAATTCGCTATGACGAATACCTGAACCGGCGCTCATGCGCTGCACTTCATCCGGACGAATAATAGAACCGGTACCAAGGCTATCCTTGTGTTGCAAGGCACCGTGCAATACCACGCTGATAATTTCCATATCAGCGTGGCCATGGGTTGCAAAACCACCGCCTGGCGCAACACGATCTTCATTAATTACACGCAGGGGGCCAAAACCCATCCACGCATCATCCTGATACTGACCGAAAGAAAATGTGTGCGCAGAATCAAGCCAACCAAAGTTGGCTTTTCCACGTTCATTGGCAAGTCGGTGGATTAACATCGTTTACTTAGCCTCTGATGCTTCCATGGTAATACGCAACGTAACTTCGTCGCCGACCATGGGTGCGTATTTACCAAGACCAAAATCAGATCTTTTGATTTTTGTGCTGGCGTCAAAACCTGCGGTAGGTTTCTTCGACATTGGATGCACGGCAATACCATTGGTCGTTACATCAAAGCTGACAGGCTTGGTAACGCCATGAATGGTCAGGTTGCCCAACAATTTAAATTTACCTTTCGCAACTGCAGTAACTTTGGTGCTTTTGAATGTAGCTTCCGGAAATTTTTCTGCTTCGAAAAAATCAGCACCCCACAAATGCGTATCGAATTTTTCAACGCCAGTGTCCAGGCTATTGATCGGCACTTTAATATTGAGTGATGAATTCACCGGCTTGGCGGCATCAAACAAAAACTCTCCTTCTACTTTATTAAAGCGAATGGCGATATTGGAAAAGCCTGCATGCAAATAACTGGCGTGCACTTGAGTATGGGTCGGATCAATGCTGTAAGCCTTGGTTTCGGCATGCGCCATGCCAATGCTGCCAACTAACATCAAGCTCAGTAATAAGGGTTTCAACATAAAATTCTCCAAGGGTATTTTTACGACAGTATTATGCAATGTTGGCCGCTTCATCAAATGATAAGCGCGGCGAACGCGGGAACAAGGCAGCGGCATCGCCGTAGCCCAGATTAATTAAAAAATTCGATTTGATCGTGGTACCGGCGAAAAATAACTCGTCGATTTTTGCATTGTCAAACCCCGACATGGGCCCGCAATCCAAACCAACTGAACGCGCCGCCAACATCAAATAAGCCCCTTGCAAACTGGAGTTACGAAATGCCGTAGTGTCGATTAACGTTTGGTTGCCCACAAACCAGCTTTTAGCGTCGGCATGCGGAAATAACTGTGGCAGTTTTTCGTAGAAAGCATAGTCTGTTGCAAGAATCGCAGTGACCGGCGCAGACATGGTTTTTTCACGATTATTATCCGAAATAGCCAAGCCTAGTTTTTCTCGAGCTTCTTTTGACTTGATGAATACAATGCGTGCAGGCGACGAGTTGGCGCTGGTAGCACCCCACTTCATAAGCTCATATACGGCATGTAGTTGCTCGTCTGTCACTGGTTTATCCAACCAAGCATTGTGAGTGCGGGCAGTGCGAAACAATTGATCTAGCGCGGCATCGTTCAACACAGACATCAGTGCATCTCCATACTAAAGGGGTTTCCAAGTGCATTAGTGTATGGCCATTCCCTGATTTTAATAGTGCCGAACCCACAACGGTTTGTTGCAGCAGCCAGAACAACAAGCATCTGTTAATCTCGCGTGATGACGAACAAGGTAGATCAATGCTGGGTAATTCATGACGGTGCCTCAGGCAATCGTCGCCAGGCGATATCGCTGGCGAAGGCACTGGGATGGCGTTTTGAAGAAAAAATCATTAAGTCCAGCGGCTTGAGCAAATGGTTCGCTCCACGTTTATTTCCAACTATAAAGCGGCCTTTTGACAAGACCTTTTCCGAGGCCGTGCAGAATCCTCCAGCGTATGCCATTGGTTGCGGCCGACAAGCGGCATTGGCCACACGTTTATTAAAACAAGAGGGCAGCTTTGCCATTCAAATTTTAAACCCGCGCTTGCCGAGCCATCATTGGGATCTCGTAATTGCACCTGCGCATGATTTGGTAACAGGCAGCAATGTCATAAGTACGATCGGAAGCTTGCATGATGTGACTTCGAGTTCTTTGGAACTGTGGCGTGCGCAAGTATCGGCACTTACTAGCTTGAAATGTCCACGCACTCTGGTTTTGATCGGCGGCCCTAGCCGTATGGCCTCATTCAATGAAGGCTTAATTGAAGTGATGTTTAGTAAACTGGAATATGAATTGGCAATGCATGGAGGCAGTTTGATTATTTGCGGCTCCCGGCGAACACCAAAACATGTCGCAGAAAAAATTCGTGATCGTTTTACAGATTCAAACTTTCCGGTCTGGTTCGATGATAGTGATGGCGACAATATTTATCACTCTGCAATAGCGCATGCCGACCGAATAGTATTGACACCGGATTCAGTTAATATGATTTCAGAAGCCTGTGCCACTGCACTACCGGTTTTTATTGCAGAACCTGAACGCGCAATGGGCCGCATGAAAATATTCCTTGATCACTTGCTGAAAATCGGGCGCGTCAAAGTGCTGCGAAAAGAAATGCCTCCATTCTCGATTACGCCATTGAATACAATGCCGGATGTGCTTGAACAATTGAAACGGTTTTTATAAACGTACGGTGGGCACCGCCCACCATTTTCGTCATGTACAACCAAGGTGGGCGATGCCCACAGTGCATTTAGGGCGCAGGTCGAAAACTGCTCCTGCATTTTCGACACTCCCGCCATCCAGGGCGGCCGCAAGCAGCGCCCCTACGATTTAAAATCCAAGTTCTTGTCAGCATAAATATTTAAAGCGCGAGCACAATGCATGTGCAATTCATCCGACATTTTGATGATACGAGGTCGCTGATCAAGACTGCAAATCATGGAGTGTGCGATCAGATTTTCATAATGCGAATACAGAAA
>JAYUUM010000168.1:0-9944 GCA_043754555.1 Arenimonas sp.
GCGCTTCCGGAAAACTGCTTCCGGCAAGTACAAATGCGGCCATGCGAACCGTAGTCACATCCTCACCAAGAAGTCGACAAAGCGTAAACGCGGCCTTCGCGCGACGAACATCGTTCGCAAAGAAGATTCCGGCCGTTTAGACCGCATGTTGCCTTACCTATAAGCAAAGGAGATTGAACTATGGCACGCGTAAAACGTGGTGTTACGGCAAGAGCCCGTCACAAAAAAATTATCAAACTCGCGAAAGGCTATTACAACGCCCGTCGTAAAGTTTTCCGTGTAGCAAAGCAAGCCGTCACTAAAGCCGGCCAATATGCTTACATCGGTCGTAAACAGAAGAAACGTCAATTCCGTAGTTTGTGGATCGTGCGTATTAACGCCGCTGCCCGCATTTACGGTTTGAGCTATAGCCGCTTCATGAATGGTTTGCTAAAAGCAGACATCAAGCTTGACCGTAAGGCGCTGGCTGATCTCGCGATTCATGACATCAATGCTTTCGGTCTAATTGCCGAAAAAGCAAAGAGCGCGCTCGCGGCGTAAGCAATCTGCGTAGGAGGCCGCTTGCGGGCGACCGCTGGCTAATTCTACAAAGCAACACGCAAGGGGAAAGGCGCAAGTCTTTCCCCTTTTGCTTTCTAAACAAGAAATCTTGATCAAAAAACGAGATCAGCATGAGTGATATCGAAGCGGCAACTCAATCGGCACTGCAAAACATACAGAGCTGCCCAGCACTGGATGAACTCGATCAATTAAGAGTTAACTTGCTGGGCAAGTCCGGCAGTATTACCAGTCAATTAAAGCAGCTCGGCGCATTGCCGCCCGATCAACGCAAGCTAGCAGGCGAAGCGGTGAATCGTGCCAAGGAACAATTGGCCGAAGCCATTTCAGTACGCAAAAATATTCTGGAAGAAGCTGCGTTCGAGCACCGTCTGGCTTCTGAAAAAATCGATATAACTTTGCCTGGTCGCGGAAGCGAGCGCGGAAATTTGCATCCGGTTTCACGCACGCTCGAACGTATCACCGATATCTTCGCCCGCCTTGGCTATCAATTAGCCGACGGCCCGGAAATCGAAGACGATTTCCACAATTTCGAAGCGTTGAATTTTCCGCCGCATCATCCGGCACGTGCGATGCACGATACGTTTTATTTTCCCGATGGTCGCGTGCTGCGTACGCACACTTCGGGTGTGCAGGTTCGGTTTATGACCGATAACAAGCCACCGCTACGGATGATTGCAGCGGGTAAAGTGTATAGGTCTGATTCCGATCAAACCCATACGCCGATGTTTCATCAAGTTGAAGGCTTGTTGATTGATGAAACATCGAGCTTCGCTGATTTGAAAGGTACGCTGACCGAATTTGTCCGGGCATTTTTTGAACGCGATTTTGAAATGCGTTTTCGCCCCAGCTATTTCCCGTTTACCGAACCTTCGGCAGAAGTAGATATTGCCTGGCAACAGCCGGACGGCAGCATGCGTTGGTTGGAAGTGCTTGGCTGCGGCATGGTGCACCCGAATGTGTTGAGAAACTGCGGTATTGACCCGGAACGCTACACCGGCTTTGCCTTTGGCTTGGGTGTTGAACGCTTTGCAATGTTGCGTTATGGCGTCAATGACTTGCGTAGTTTCTTTGAAAACGACACACGTTTTTTGAAGCAGTTTGCGTAAACTCAAAACTCCCTTCCGTGCGAGCGCAAGCTATGCGGCGGAGGGTTGTGGTGAGGGCGTTAAATTAAAATAATTTTCGGTGCGCCAGGGCGCACCCTACGGAATAAAAAGAATGAAATTCCCGGAAAGCTGGTTACGCGAACATGTAAAAGTTGATGCCACACGCGAACAATTATCTGCGCGACTAACGGCGATTGGTCTTGAAGTGGAGGCGCTTGAAGAAATCGGTGCAGCACTCAAAGGTGTTGTTGTTGCGGAGATTATTTCAGCAGAAAAACATCCTGAAGCTGATCGCTTGCAAGTGTGCAGCGTTGATATAGGCACCGGCACGCCGGTGCAAATTGTTTGCGGCGCGCCGAACGCACGTGCTGGTTTAAAAGCGCCGCTCGCCACTGTTGGGGCATTATTGCCCGGTGGTTTGGAAATCAAGGCCGCCAAACTGCGTGGAACCGAATCTTTCGGCATGCTGTGTTCCGCAAAAGAATTAATGATTGATCCTGATGCCTCTGGGTTACTGGAATTGCCTGCTGATGCACCCGTAGGAGCAGCGCTTTCGCAATATCTCGGTTTGCCCGATGCCAGTTTTGAATTGAAACTGACGCCAAACCGTGCCGATTGTTTCAGCGTGCGAGGCGTGGCATTTGATGTTGCCGCCGCGTTCGGGGCGCAAGTCGAAGCACTGCAAATTCCAGAAGCAAAAATTACTACTGTCGAAAAAATTGCAGTGCAACTTGAAGCTGGCGCCGATTGCCCGCGTTATTGTGGCCGCGTTATCGATGGTTTAAATATCGCTGCGAAAAGTCCGCTTTGGCTAACTGAAAAATTAAAGCGCGCTGGTATGCGTACGGTAAGCCCGCTGGTAGATATCACGAATTTCATCATGCTCGAATTAGGCCAACCCATGCATGCCTACGATGCGAACCCATTAGTGGGTCCGATCGGCGTGCGCCATGCTAAAGCAGGCGAGCGTTGCAAATTGCTTGATGAGCGTGAAGTCGAATTGGACTCAGGCTTTCTTGCGATCACCGATGCCGATCGCATTATAGGATTGGCTGGCGTCATGGGTGGCTTCGACACGCGTGTCACCGAAAGCACCACGAAAGTATTTTTGGAAGCAGCCCACTTCGCACCCAGTGCGATAATTGGCCGTTCACGAAAGCTGGGCATGCATACCGATGCTTCGCATCGTTTTGAACGTGGTGTTGATCCAGCGATGCCACGTATTGCCCTGGAACGCGCCACCGAATTGGTGCTGAAAATCATGGGTGGTAATGTCGGCGAAATTACCGAAGTTGAGTTAACCCAATATTTGCCGAAACCTGCACCGGTGTTACTGCGTCGCTCGCGTTTACAACGTGTGCTAGGTATCCAGATTGAAGACGCAAAAGTCGAGCGTATTTTCAAGGCGCTGGGCATGCACGTGCAGAATGTTGATCAAGGTTGGCAGGTTATACCGCCAACCCGGCGTTTCGATATTGAAATCGAAGAAGATTTAATCGAAGAGATTGCCCGCATTCACGGGTATGAAAATATTCCGGTCAGCTTGCCATCAGGACAAATTTCGCTGGTCTCGCCCTCCGAAACGAGAGTGGACGAAGCCAGCGTGCGGCGTCAGTTGGCGGCACGTGACTATATCGAAAATATTAATTACGCTTTTATCGATGCCGAGCTATTAAAAAATTGGCAACTTGAAAATAATGCCGTCGCTTTGGCTAATCCTCTGACTATCGAATTAGGTGTAATGCGTACTTCTTTACTTCCAGGGTTGGTGGAAGCTCTGCGTCGTAATTTGGCGCGTCAACAAAATCGTATTCGCTTATTTGAACTCGGACGTGTATTCCACCAGGCGTCAGAGCAGGGTGCAACGCCGATTGAGACACGTCGCATTGCTGGCGTTATTTGCGGGAATGCAGACGCCGAACAATGGGCGATAAAAAATATCGATGCAGATTTCTATGATCTGAAGGCCGATGTTGAAAGTTTGCTAAAACTGGCGAATTTAAAGGCAGAATTTGTTGCCTCGGATGCCGCATTTTCGCATCCAGGCCGCAGCACAAATATTATGCTGCATGGCAATAAAATCGGCTGGCTTGGCTACTTGCACCCGCGCCTTGTTAAAACTTGTGACATCGGCACCGAAGTTCTGGGTTTTGAGCTGGACTTGAATGCCGTCGTGGAACGCGCAATTCCGCTGGCCAATGAGTTGTCACGTTTTCCGTCTGTCCGCCGGGATCTCGCGCTGGTCGTGCCAGAAAGCACGCCTTGGGCGGCTCTTGAGGCCAGTTTGAAACGGGCTTTAGGCCCGCTACTGCGTGAAGTTCTGCTGTTCGACCGCTATGTGGGTACCGGCCTCGAACCGGGATCAAAAAGTTTAGCTATGGGCTTGATATTACAAGACGTTTCCCGCACCCTAACTGACTTAGAGTCAGAATCTGCAGTGCAAAAAGCACTGACAGCACTGGCCGAAGATTGTGGGGCGAAATTAAGAGGATGAGTCTGATTATCATCAGTGCTCGACAGGGGGCGATATGGCGTTAACTAAAGCAGAAATGGCAGAACGATTATTCGAAGAAGTAGGTTTGAATAAACGTGAAGCAAAAGAATTTGTGGATCTCTTTTTCGACGCGTTACGTGAATCGCTCGAACAAGGCCGCAGCATCAAATTGTCCGGTTTCGGAAACTTTGACTTGCGCGAAAAAAATCAGCGTCCGGGCCGTAATCCAAAAACCGGCGAAGAAATTCCAATATCTGCTCGGCGTGTCGTGACTTTCCGTCCAGGTCAAAAACTGAAGGAGCGCGTAGAAGCTTATGCTGGATCCGGGCAGTAATCGCGAGTTACCGCCGATTCCGGCGAAGCGCTACTTCACGATTGGCGAAGTAAGCGAGCTATGTGATGTAAAGCCGCATGTATTGCGTTATTGGGAAACCGAATTTGAAAGTTTGTCGCCGGTAAAACGCCGTGGCAATCGTCGTTATTACCAGCGTCATGACGTCTTGATGATTCGACAAATTCGCGGCCTGCTATATGAAGAAGGTTACACCATCAGTGGAGCGCGTCTTCGTTTGGAAGGCGAAACCGGTCGTATGGAAGCCAGCATCTCGGCACAAGTGATCAAACAAGTGCGTATGGAGCTCGAAGAAGTTCTAGTTCTGCTCAAGCGTTAGCGTATTCCGATTGTGTGCTCCTGTATTTTGCATCCCAATTTTTATAAACGTGACGTAGGGGTGAACGCTTCCTGCGCTCAACGCTACTAACAAATTTCGGGCGTAGCAAGCATCCACCCTGCAGTTTAATTCACGACAATAAATCAAACCTGCAACTTGCCTTAAATATTCATGGTGGGCGGTGCCCGCCCTACGTTATAATTTGCGCATGTCGGGGCGTAGCGCAGCCTGGTAGCGCATTTGCCTGGGGGGCAAAGGGTCGTGGGTTCAAATCCCGCCGTCCCGACCAATATAAAAAGCAACACTTCAAAAATCCCCAAAATAAAAAACCGCCGAAAGGCGGTTTTTTTTGAATCAAACGTGGGAGGGCCGTAAGGTCCGAATCGTCTAAATTACTCTACATCATTCGGGCTTTACGGTTCTCCCACGCTTTTAATATTAAAAACTGTAACGAACGCCAGTTACTACCTGTCTTGGATTGCCCAACAAAATGCCGCGCGTTCTATCAACAATGTATTCGCGATCTGTCAGGTTTTTGATCGTGATGAAACCGCTCCAACCTTCAAGGTTGGGCTCGTAGTTGAGTGTGGCGTTATAAGTTGTGTAGCCGGCAATTTCACCCAACTGGCCATTACCATTGACTACCGGCAATTGGGTGTTGGCGAAATCGCTGTATTGCGAGCTGGTGGTTTGCATTTCAATCGAAGCATCCCACGCACCTTTGACATAACCCACACGTAAATTTGCAGTTGTTTTTGGGGCATAAGGTAGGCGCTTACCGTACGCGCTGCCGCCAACAATCGCTCCGCCTACGACAGCAATGAATGGACTTTCCTGGCGAGCAGTCGGCAACCAGGTGAACGCAAGGTTGGCATAAAACTCACCTTCGCGACTCTGCAACGCTTGCTTGTTCCAATTTAATGCTGCCTCAAAGCCTTGATACAAAGTTTGCCCTTGCGCTAGTGGCGTAGAGCCGCCAGCTATGGAACCGACCAGCACCTGATTACTGAAATCATTACGGAAGTAAGTCGTTTCATAATCAAAATTTTTCGATAGCTTTCCGCGTAAACCAATTTCGGAATTACGGCTACGTTCGGCGTCCACATCGACACTGCCACCGCTATTGCTGATGATGTCTTCCACCCGTGGTGGGGCGAAACCCTCATGCGTGCCCGCGAATAAAGTGGCAGCGTCAGAAAATTTGTAGACAGCACCAATACCGGCAACGGTTTCATTCATCTCGCTGCGTGCCGACAAATTAGTGAGTTTGTTGAGGCGATAAAAGTCGATACGCTCCTGGCGGATCGAAGGCACCAGGCTAAAATCATTCCAGGTAAATGTATTGCTGATATAAGCCGAAGTTGCCCGGACTTCGCGGCGATTATTTTCTGCCACGGTACCCGTACGAGCGGTTGCCGTTGCGCCATTGATCTGGATGCGTTCCTGAACTTCAGTGTGATAGCGCAAGCCTGCTTCAAAAGTGCTTTCCGAACCCAATAAACCGTGATGAAAAGTTAGCCGCGGTTCAATGCCGCGCGTGTAATAAGCCCGCAGGCGGCCCTGCACTGAATTACAAGTATCTGGATTAATGGCTGCACCCGCAAAGCGGGAATCCCGAAAAGCATTGCCACATTGGGTGTCGGTGGTGGTGCTTGATTGACGCCACCAATCACGCAGAAAGTCTGAGTAATATGCGGTTGTATTGAGCTCACTGCCGGCATCAAAACGCCATTCATGCGTAACCGATACCGCATGATGATCAATGTCGAAATGATCATTATTAAATGGATTATATTGCGCACCAAAATTTCGCAACTCGGCATCGGTAATGCCGGTATAACCGACGTCGGAATCTTCGTTCAATATATTTGCACGAATGGTGATGGCTTGGTTATCGCTAATGTCGGCGACATATTTGGCAAACAAATCCGATTGCTTTAAATGAGCATTGTTACGTGCGCCGTCGCCCTGTTTGTGATTGAAATGAAGCAGAAAACCATTTGTGCTGACGGCAGTACCAACAGCCAGGTAGTCACGTGTACCCATCGACACTTGAGCATGGCCCGAGAGGTCTTCGGTCGGCTCGGACGTAATGTAATTGACTATTCCACCCACTGTTTGTGGACCAAAGCGCAAAATGCCACTACCTTTCAAAACTTCGATGCGGTCATAGCGTTCAATAGGGGCATGGTAATAACTAGCGTTGTCGCCGTAAGGCGAGTGCATGGCCGGAATGCCATCTTCCAGCAATAACACTTTGGTTGAACGGGTCGGGTTCAAGCCACGAATGCCGATGTTCGGACGTAGGCCAAAGCCTTCCTCATCACGCACATTGACACCAGGAACTTTGCGCAGGGCTTCATTTACCGTTAAAACGCGACTTGATTGAAGTTCGCTTTGATCGATTATCGTGGCGCTGCCCGGTGCCTTATCTTGTTTATCGGCCGTTCCAATAACCTGAACGGTGGCAAGCGTCGCAGATTTTTTTATCTTGTCTCCGGAGTCCGGGTTTTCTATGTCAGGGGTTTCAACAGGGGTGTCAGCCATGACGATAGGAGTCGCCAGTGCTAACGCCATCGCAAGGCTAAGTTGATTAAGCTTGAACATATATTTCCAAATGAGAGTGACTTATTAAGTCAAATGATAATCGTTCTCATTATAAAAAGCAATTGCCCGCACATAAAAAAACTCGCCGAACGGCGAGTTTTTCAATATCAGTTCGTCAATGCTCAACTATCAAACAAATCGGCATGCAGTGCTTGAGTGTTTGTTGCGCCACTGCGCATGGCTGCAGCATGCGTATGTATTCTTGGTAGTATTCGGGCGAAATAGAAGCGGGCGGTTTCCCGCTTCATGGTTTTGAAATCTTCGTTGTGACCACTTTCGTTTGCAGTAGCGACCGAACGTGCCCACCAGTAAGCCAAAACAACGTAACCGGAATAGTACAGATAATCGTAGGATGCTGCGCCCACTTCGTCGGCATTGCTCATCGCTTTCTTGCCGATTTCCATCGTCAACTCGCCCCATTGCTTGGTCACTTCAGCCAATGGCAAGACAAATTCGGTTAGCTCGGATTTAGTCGCATTGGCTTCGCAAAATTGTTGAATCATCGCCAGGAAACGGCGCATGCCGGCGCCTTGTTGCTGCATGATTTTACGACCCAACAAGTCCAATGCTTGAATGCCGGTGGTGCCTTCGTAAATCGTGGTGATGCGGGCGTCGCGGGCTAATTGTTCCATACCCCATTCCTGCACGTAGCCATGGCCGCCAAAACATTGCAGCGCATGATAAGTACACTCGTTGGCCCATTCGGTCAGCAGGCCTTTTACGATGGGTGTTAGAAAGCTCAGCAACTCATCGGCCTCTTTGCGTGCTTCAACATCAGTACTGCGTTCCAGAATATCTACTTGAAGTGCAGCGTGTAGTGCCATCACGCGGCCGCCTTCGGCCAGCGCTTTGCAAGTGAGTAGCATGCGTCGAATATCGGGATGCACAATAATAGGATCGGCAGCTTTTTCCGGAAACTTGGCGCCCGAAAGCGAGCGCATTTGTAAACGATCGCGGCTGTAGGCTAAAGCATTCTGGAATGCACGATCAATCAAACCCAGACCTTGCAAGCCAACCGCCAGACGCGCGGTGTTCATCATGGTAAACATCGCGTTCAAACCTTTGTTGGCCTGGCCGATTAAATAACCCTCGGCGCCATCAAAATTCATTACGCAAGTGACCGAACCATGAATGCCCATCTTGTGTTCAATCGATCCGCACGACAGCGTATTTTTTGTACCCATGCTCCCGTCGCGAGCGACTTTATTTTTCGGCACGATAAATAAGGAAATACCTTTAGTGCCTGCAGGTGCATCGGGTAAGCGAGCCAACACAAGATGAATAATGTTGTCGGTGAAATCGTGCTCGCCACCGGTGATGAATATTTTGGTGCCGGTGACGGAATAGCTACCATCGGCGTTAGGCTTGGCAGCTGTTTTCAACAAGCCTAAATCAGAACCGCAATGCGGTTCGGTCAAACACATGGTGCCGGTCCAGCGTCCTTCAATAATGGGTTTTAGGAAGGCTTCTTTTTGCCAATCTTCGCCGTGGTGTTTCAAGGCTTCAGTTGCACCATGCGAAAGCAAAGGATAATTGCCCCATGCCAAGTTGGCGGCATCAATCATTTCCTTGACCACAGCGCCAAGCGTTTCCGGTAAATCCTGACCGCCCATGGCTTCGGGTGCGGTCAAGCCACTCCAGCCGCCACTGACAAATTGTGCGTAGGCTTGTTTGAAACCCGGCGGCGTACTAACCGCGCCAGTGCTTTTATCGTGCACACAGCCATGCTCGTCACCAATGGCGTTCAGGGGAGCGAGTACGGTTTGAGTAAACTTTGCCGCTTCCTCCAGCACGGCGTCCATTAACTCGCGGTCGGCATTGGCGATGCCCAGTTTTGCAAAAAGTTTTTCTGATTCTAAAACGTCATACAAAGCAAACTTCATATCGCGTTGCGGAGCGGTGTAATTGTTCATAAATAATTCCAGTGTTATCGCAAGGTGCCACTCAAACCGGGGACGGCATTCAGAGCGCTTTCATATTTAATATCGTAACGACCACGCGGTTCGCTACTGGTAATTTCGCCAGTGAGCTTGTAACCCAGGCGGCTACGATTTTTGATCGCAGTATTAATCGCATTCTGAGCCGAAGTGTTCAGTCGGAAAGTTTGCTGGACAATTTCATTCGAGCCAGGACCAACACTCATCGCCGGATTAAAGTCGAGTGTCGCAGCGTCAATATCGCCAAACTTCAAATTTCCCGATATGCGCGAATAACTGGTCGGGACGGTACTGTAATTTTGAATGCGGAATTTAACACTGACTTGGCCATCTGTTAGCAATACGATTTCTTGCAAGCTTACTTGCGGTGGAAATACGCGCTTTATCGGGCCGCCACAGGCGGTGATGACCAGCATCAGGCAAAGCATGATTATTTTTTTCATAGAGCCTCGTTGAATGTTTATGTTGCCAGCTACGAACTTGACTAGATTAACAAGTTCGATGTTTTATGGGGTGAAAAATAGAGCTGGAACCAACATAAATTCGGGTTTCGGATTACAACACGGAA
>JAYUUM010000169.1:0-9863 GCA_043754555.1 Arenimonas sp.
TGGATTCCGAAGAATCCGTCCCGAGGCGTTTCGCTCAAGGGAGCCGCACATTATAGGGCATATTTGAAGAAGGTCAACACCTTGTTTCAAACTTTTTTACCCTCCCTGAAGACTTCAAACGCTAGGTTTGTCGTTCTTCCGGGCCGCGAACTATATACATTCACGTTTGCTTTTAGAAGCCTTATCTGAAAAATAAATTGCTTGACAAGCGAACACGCAATAGAGATGGTCATGTCATATATCAAGGAATTTCCATGCGCTTAATCAGTATTCTTTTTCTCGCTTTCACTCTGCCGGCTTGCTCGGGACTGCAATCGAAGCCATGGGTTGAAATCAGAGGGCAGCGCTTCATCGTTGAAGTGGCTGACACTAATGAAGAACGATCTCGCGGACTAATGTTTCGCGATTCGCTGGCAAAAGACACAGGCATGTTGTTTGTCCACGACCACGAAGAACCGCAATCCTATTGGATGAAGAACACGCATATTGCGCTTGATATTTTGTATTTCAACAAAGATAGAAAATTGGTTTCTGCGCAAGAACGCGTACCACCTTGCAGCGCGGGTGATCGCTGCCCACCGTACGCCAGTGAGGGCGCAGCCCTGTACGTGCTGGAGTTGAACGCTGGTTCTGTTGAGCTATTTAAAATTCAAACCGGTGATGAAATGAAAGTTTCATCCGACATTCCGCTAAGCATCACACCTTGAATAACGGCACGAGCACTCCACTTATCAATTATGACGTCACATTATTTACTGCCGGATTGGAACACCCTCGCCGCCTATGACGACGATGAATTGCCATTGCTCGAAACCGCATTGTTGATTGCGCGTGATGAATACCCGCAACTTGATGCGGGTTTTTATGTTGAACAAATACGTCGCTTTGCAACCGATCTACAGCCGCATATTAATCTCGAGCTGGACTTGCCATCGCAACTCACTGCTATCAATAAGTACCTTTTTGAAGAGCAGGGTTTTGCTGGCAATCACACGAATTACGATGATCCGCGAAATAGTTATTTGAACGAAGTATTTGATCGCAAGCTTGGCATTCCGATTTCGCTTGCTGTAGTACAAATTGAATTGATGCGGAAGCTTGGATTGGCCTTGGATGGCATTTCTTTTCCCGGTCATTTCCTGGTGCGTTTGCCGGTCGATGACGGAATTTTAGTGATGGACCCTTTCAATAGAGGCCGCCCGGTTAGTGTTGAAGAACTTAAAGAACGTGCGACACCCCATATGAATGGTCACCCGCCGGATGACCAAGAGCTCTATCAAATTCTTGCGCCCGCTACGCACCGCATGATTTTGTCGCGTATGTTACGCAATCTTAAAGGCTTGTATGTTGAAGCAGGCGACTGGGAGCGCGTTGCACGAAGCGCCGATCGCTTATTGAAGATCAGTAATGACAGCTCTGATGCTTTACGTGATCGTGGCTTGGCGTATCGCGAGCTCGGTTATGTAAACGGCGCCCGCGAAGATCTAGCGAATTATCTAAAGCTGACGCCTAATGCCGATGACGAAGAGATGGTGCGAAATTACCTGGTCGATCTGAGCAGCATTCGCACCAAGCTGAATTAAGCTAAAACTTAAATCTCCACCATTTCAAAATCCATTTTCGTCACGCCGCAATCCGGGCAAACCCAGGAATCAGGGATGTCGTCCCAACGAGTACCGGGCACAAGACCTTCTTCCGGCAAACCATCCACTTCATTGTAGATAAAGCCGCAAACGACACACATATAACTGCGAAAAGCTGTTGAATCACTCATAAGACACTCAAAACCCTTTAAAATTCGCGGGTATTCTCGCATTTTTCAAATGACACCGCCATGAAACCGAGCACTGTTTTTCCCAAGGGCGGCCTGTATCTGATTACACCCGACGATTCCGACAGCGGACGCTTTTGGGAACGGGTTTTACCGGTGCTTAATCCTGGAATTGCCGTTCTGCAATATCGAAATAAATTGGCGAATGCCGATCAAATGCACGAACAGGCGAAAGTTTTGTCTCAGCATTGTCGCAATTTGGGCATCGCGTTTATCATCAATGATGATATTAAATTAGCACTTGAGCTCGGAGCCGATGGCGTACATCTCGGCGAACACGATGCCGACCTCAAGACTGCCAGACGTGTGCTCGGCTCCAATGGCATTATTGGCGTTTCCTGCTACAACTCGCTGACGATTGCAGAAAAAGCAGCCTCAGAAGGCGCCAACTACCTCGCGTTTGGTGCGGTATATTCTTCTGGTACAAAACCCCATGCTCGCAACGCAAGTTTGGAATTATTTTCACACGCGGCATCACTAAATTTGCCAATGGTAGCCATTGGCGGCATAACACTCGACAATGCAGCGCAAACGCTAGCGGCTGGCGCAGATTTTATCGCTGTGATTGGCGCAGTGTTTGATGCTGTCGATCCCGCATCTGAAGTTAAAAGTTTTATTTACCGTTTTAGCAAGCCAATCCCGAGTACAAAATGAACACTGAAAAAAGTCACGAATTATTTTCACGCGCGAAATTATTATTACCTGGCGGCGTGAACTCACCCGTACGCGCATTCAAATCCGTTGGCGGCGAACCGTTTTTTGCTGCCCGTGCAGAGGGCGCTTACATTATTGATGTCGATGGTAATCGCTATGTTGATTACATCGGCAGCTGGGGTCCGATGATTGCTGGTCATGCGCATCCAAAAGTTCTGGAAGCCGTTTCCGACGTAATGAAAAATGGCCTGTCATTCGGAGTGCCCAATGCATTGGAAGTCACCATGGCAGAAACGATGACTCGGTTAGTACCGAGTTGCGAAATGGTACGCATGGTGAACTCGGGTACTGAAGCGACACTATCGGCTATTCGGTTGGCGCGCGGAGCCACCGGTCGTAATAAAATAGTAAAATTTGAAGGTTGTTATCACGGCCACGGTGATTCGTTTTTAGTCAAGGCAGGTTCGGGAATGCTAACGCTGGGTATTCCGGATTCGCCGGGTGTGCCGAAAGCCTTGGCCGACTTAACCTTGACACTTCCTTACAACGATTTTGATGCAGCGACACAACTATTTGAACAAGTCGGCACTGACATTGCCGGTTTAATTGTTGAACCTATCGTCGGCAATGCCAACTGCATCTTGCCGAAAGACGGCTATTTGCAACACTTGCGAAATCTCTGCACGCAATACGGCACGGTTTTAATTTTCGATGAAGTGATGACCGGCTTTCGTGTTGCTTTGGGTGGCGCACAAGCACGTTACGGCGTCACGCCGGATTTGAGCACATTTGGGAAAATCATCGGTGGTGGCATGCCGGTCGGTGCCTATGGTGGCCGCCGGGATTTAATGCAGCAAATCGCACCCAGTGGCCCGATTTATCAAGCCGGCACCCTAAGTGGCAATCCGGTCGCGATGGCAGCAGGACTGGCAACACTGGAATTAATCCAAGCGCCGGGTTTCTATGAAAATTTAGAAAAACGCACTCATCAACTGTGTGATGGTCTTGAAAGCGCTGCGCGTGAAGCCGGTGTTTCGGTAACAACGAATCGAAGCTGCGCGATGTTCGGCCTATTTTTCACCGATAAACATGTCGATAATTTTACCGACGCAACCACATGCGATATTGCGGCCTTCAGGAAATTTTTCCACGGCATGCTTAAGCGCGGCGTTTACCTTGCCCCCTCGGCTTATGAAGCCGGCTTTCTCAGTTCAATGCACGGTGATATCGAAATAAACCATACAATCGAAGCGGCGCGCGAGGCCTTTCTAGAAACAAAATAAATCATGAACAAACCGAAATTATTGCTGTTGGATTTAGACGATGTGCTGGTGGACTACAGCCACAGCATCCGTTGCCGTGTGCTGGCCGAAGTGACCGGTGCCACCGAAAAATACGTGCATGGCG
Source organism: Arenimonas sp. (assembly GCA_043754555.1). Lineage (GTDB taxonomy): Bacteria > Pseudomonadota > Gammaproteobacteria > Xanthomonadales > Xanthomonadaceae > Arenimonas. The sequence continues at coordinate 3,893 of JAYUUM010000169.1, forward strand.
CAGTGTTTACCAGCGGCCTGGAAGCAAGATCAGATCGCGGTGAGTTTGATCTTGATACCTATATGGATTTATTGCGAAGCGAATGGGGGCTCACCATTCCCAACGATGCTTTTATCAATGCACGCAAACAAGCAAGCCGAGTGCGTCCGGGCATGCTGAAATTCTGCGAACAATTGTCGACGCAAATTCAGCTCGGAATTTTTACCAACAATGCCCATTGGTTTTATCAACATGCCGAGCGCATAGTGCCTGAACTCATGCCATTGTTCCGCTCACGTTTTGTTTGTTCTGGTAGCTTGGGGTTTGCCAAGCCCGAGCAAGTCGCCTATTTGCAATGCATTCAACGCCTGGGTTTTTCTCCTTCATCAACTTTGTTTGTAGATGACAGAGTTCAAAATGTTGAAGGCGCTAGTCTGGCGGGACTGGATGCTTTCGTTTTTGAAAACGAAGATCAATTTGTTTCTGAATTAAGCACACGTAATTTAACGCTCGGAGCACACAATGCGTATTGAAACCTTGGCAATTCATGCAGGCGGCGAGCCTGACAAAGAAACCGGTGCAATAACTCCGCCAATCCATTTAGCGACCACCTTTCAACACGGGCCCGCCGGTGAACGTATTGCCGGTTTTGAGTATCAACGTGAAGCCAATCCCACACAAACACGCTTGGAAGAATGTCTAGCAGCGATGGAACAAGGCGTAGCCGCTTTGGCATTTGCATCGGGCATGGCAGCGATGAATGGGTTATTAGAATGTTTGCCGTCCAGTTCCGAGATCTTGATCCCGCAAGACTGCTATGGTGGTTTGCGCAGCCTTGGTCAAGAATTTTTACCTGAGCGTGGCATTGCTATGCGTGCGGTCAACATGGGCGATGTTGATGCCGTACGTGCTGCAATTTCGCACGATACCAAATGTATTTGGCTTGAAACACCTTCAAACCCTTTGCTTGAAATTTCAGATATCCAGGCTGTTGCGGATTTATGCAAAGAAAAAAAACTATTACTCGTCTGCGATAACACGTTCGCCACGCCGTTTTTGCAACAGCCCTTATCGTTGGGAGCGAATGTGGTGATGCATTCCACTACAAAATATTTTGGTGGCCATAGTGATGTGATGGGTGGCGCGCTGATATTTGCAAAACGCGAAGCGCTCTACGAAAAAGTAGCGCATCGTCGTCATATTACCGGCAATATTCTGTCGCCGTTTAGCGCCTGGCTAATCTTGCGCGGCGCACGCTCACTCGCTGCACGCATGGCATGGCATTGCAGCAATGCCCGCAAAATTGCGGAATTCCTGAGTTCACATGCAGCAATTGAAAAAGTAAATTATCCCGGCCTGGCGTCACACCCAAATCATGAAATAGCAAAGAAACAAATGCGTGATTTCGGCGGCATGATGTCGATACATGTCAAAGGCGGCCGCGAAGCAACGCTAGCGTTTGCCGGTAAATTAGAATTATTTATCAACGCCACCTCGCTAGGCGGCTGTGAATCTTTGATAGAACACCGTGCATCGGTCGAGGGTCCAAATCCGGTTTCGCCGCAGAATCTACTGCGTATTTCTGTAGGCCTGGAACATATTGAGGATTTGATTGAAGACTTGAGGCAGGCGCTAAGTTAGCGAGGCTTTTTTGTGGCAGCGCCATTAGGCGCGACAGGCCTGCGAACATGCCAAGCGTAGGAGCGAGTTCTACTCGCGATAAACCTGCGACGAGGCATTTTGCGAGGTTGAAAAATGCTCCTGCATTTTCAACACTCCCGCCGTCCATGGCGGTCGCGAGCTCGCTCATACGAGAGAGGTTATCGCAGGTTTTCGCGCTCTTGAGCGCTCCTACAGGAGAGATTATCGCGGGCATTTCGCGAGTAGAACTCGCTCCTACGCTAGGCTATTTCGTGATTTCGGTCGCGCTTGAAAGCGCCCCTACATAACTCACCAGCTGCCGATATTGGGCATCGACGTCCAAGGCTCTTGAAGCGGCAGCGCCTCGCCCTTCTGAAGCAATTCGATTGAAATGTTATCTGGTGAACGGACAAATGCCATGCGACCATCGCGCGGCGGTCTGTTGATAACGACACCATGTTGCTGAAGTCTTTCGCAAGTGGCGTAGATATTCATTACCGCAAAAGCAAGATGTCCGAAATTACGGGCACTGCCATAATCTTCATCGTCGTAATTATAAGTAAGCTCTATTTCCGATTCGGGATTTTCCGGCGCAGCCAAATAGACCAGAGTAAATCTACCTGACGGATAATCTTTGCGCCTGGTTTCAATCAGACCCAGCGCATCGCGATAAAACTTCATTGACGTTTCCAGATCGCGGACACGGACCATGGCGTGCAGGTATTGCATAACTTTCTCCAGGTTTGCCCCCACCCCAACCCTCCCCGCTACGCAAGGGAGGGAGAGAGAAAAAATATAGAGCGGAAGCTTGGCTAATCCAAAAACAAATCCGGCAATAGCGCTTGCGATGCATCGACGGCATAGCGATCAAAATCCGTGATACCACGTTCGCGCAGAAAATCCTCATCGAGAATAAACTGCCCGTTTAGCTGTGCGTGCGGGGTAGTGAGAATGGCATAAGCGGCATCTGAAAGAATTTCCGGTGTGCGGCATTTCGATAACTCGACGCCTGGAATCATATTGATGGCATCAGTAGCGATAACAGTGCGAGGCCATAAGGCGTTAACGGCGACTTTACCCTTGAACTCTTCGGCAAGCCCCAGCGTTACGAAACTCATGCCCATTTTTGCCAGGGTATAACCGGTGTGCGGTGCCCACCATTTAGGATCAAGATTAATCGGTGGCGCCAAGGTCAGAATATGCGGATTATCTGATTTCAATAAATAGGGCAAACAAATCTGCGAGCACATAAAGGTACCGCGCGAATTTACCTGACTCATCAAATCAAATCGCTTCATTGGCGTGTCAAGTGTTCCGCGCAGCCAAATCGCGCTGGCGTTGTTGATTAAAATATCAATGCCGCCAAAAGTCTCGACGGCTTTTTCAACGGCATTCTTGACCTGCTCCTCTTCGCGAATATCACAGCGTAGTGCCAGCGCCTTGCCACCGGCCTGTTCAACGGCTTTTGCGGCGGAATGAATAGTGCCCGGCAGCTTGGGATTGGGCACGTCGGATTTTGCGGCGATAACAATATTAGCGCCATCGCGTGCGGCTCGCAGCGCAATCGCCAAACCAATGCCACGCGATGCACCGGTGATAAATAATGTTTTATTTTTTAAATCGCTCATTTTTTAGATGCTCTGAAAATTCGGGATTTTATCTAACAGGCTTTGCAATCGAAGACAGGCATCGGACTCCTGCAATAATTCTTGCCGCTCAAGATTAGACAATGGCAACCATTCTGCCAGACGCCAACTTACCCAATCGGCATTTTCCAAGTCCTGTTTGTCGAATGAAATTTCTGCCTTATCCAGAATACGTTGAAGTATTTGCGAGAGCACATGGTACTGGGGTGGAACCTGCATTTCGGATAAATCCGGCAACCATGTGACTTCGCCCATCACCAAACCATTGCCGCGAACCTTGACCTGCTCAACATGAAAACGACGTCCACCTTGTGCGGTAATGGCAAGCAAGCCCTCAGGGGTTTGATCAAAATCGACAATACGGGCCTCACAGCCCAAAGCGGCCGATGCCGTGTTATGCCCAACTTCTTCACCCTGAATAATCATGCAAACACCGAAACCATGATTATTCCGCATGCACTCCTTCACCATGTCGAGATAACGCGATTCAAAAATACGCAATGGCAAAATACCGCCCGGAAACAAGACAGTGTTCAATGGGAATAACGGTAGTTCGATAATAGGCACAAGACAAAGTGTAACGTAGGAGCGGTGTAAGCCGCGACAAATCTGCGAGCATCATTCGCGCCTTAGGGCGCTCCTACGAAAATTATGCGATCGCTGTCAGAAATCTTCTCGGCGCGCTTTCAAAGCCGCCGTTGGACATAAACACGACATGGTCGCCTTCACGCACCAGCGCCTTGAGTTCGGCAATCAAACCATCAACAGTTATTGCGGTTTGGCCATGGCCTTTGAGCGCTGAGATCACTTTGCCAGCATCCCAACTTAGTTCGGGTCGATGCAAAAACACCACCGCATCGGCGGCATCTAATGAGGGTGCTATTTCTGCAGCATGTGAACCCAAACGCATGGAATTACTGCGCGGCTCCATCGCCACCACAATACGTGCACTACCCACTTTTGCCCGCAAGCCCTCGAGCGTGGTGCGAATAGCGGTTGGGTGATGGGCAAAATCGTCGTATACAGTAATGCCGTTCGCAAGACCGATATTTTCCATGCGTCGTTTTACGCTTTGAAATTCGGACAAGCTCGGCAATACGCTGGCTACTTCAACGCCGACCGCATTCGCGGCGGCAATCGCGGCCAATGCATTCAACACATTATGACGCCCCAGCAAAGACCATTGAACTAGACCTAATTCTTCGCCTTGATAGCTAACGCCGAACGCAGAACCATCGTTTTCAATCAAGCGTGCCGTCCATTCGGTGTTGCCATCGAGTGAGAAACGCTCGACCGGGGTCCAGGCACCCATGCTTAATACTTCGGCAAGGTATTTATCTTCGCCATTAACGATTAACTTTCCATTTCCGGAAACGATTCGTACTAAATGATGAAACTGTCTTTGAATGGCTGCAACATCATCGAAAATATCGGCGTGATCAAATTCCAAATTATTTAAAATCGCGACGGTCGGACGATAATGCACAAATTTACTGCGCTTATCAAAAAATGCGGTGTCGTATTCATCGGCTTCAACGACGAACTCTTTTCCTTTCCCTAAGCGAGCGGAAACACCAAAGTTTTCTGGTACGCCACCGACCAAAAACCCGGGCTCGCGGCCGGCGGCTTCCAGTAAAAAAGCAAGAATTGAAGTGGTGGTGGTTTTACCGTGAGTACCGGCAACTGCCAGGGTCGTGCGTTTTGGCAATACGTTTTCACGTAACCACTCGGCACCAGAAATATAGTTGAGCTGTTGGTTCAACACATATTCAACCGCAGGATTTCCGCGTGACAAGGCATTACCGACAATCACTTGGTGCGTATCTGCAGTAATGTTTTCGGCCTTGTAGCCCGAGGTCAGCGTGATGCCCAACTGTTCCAGTTGCGTACTCATGGGTGGATACACGTTTTGATCCGAACCATCCACTTCGTGGCCTAATTCACGCGCAAGCGCAGCAACGCCACCCATAAAGGTGCCGCAAATTCCGAGAATATGTAATTTCATTGTTTCGCTTTGGTTTAAAAATCAGCCCACATCATGTGTGTGAGAAATGGCCGCGATAATGCGATTAAACACATCGTCCAAACTACCAATGCCGTCTACATGTACCAGCGTGCCGTGATTACGATAAAACTCAACCACGGGCGCGGTAGATTCGTTGTAAACATTCAAACGATGGCGAACGGCCTCTGGTGTGTCGTCGGCACGGCCTTCGGCTTTCGCCCGACCGGCAATACGTTCAACCAATAAATCGGTATTTACATCCAGCTGCACAGCAACATCGGCGGGCTGTTTTATTTTTTCCAGCAATTTTTCTAGCGCATTGGCCTGCACCAAATTACGTGGGTAGCCATCCAGAATAAAACCATTCGCGGTATCGGCTTTTTGCAAGCGTTCTTCCAGCATCCCCAATACAATATCGTCGGACACCAAATTTCCTGCGGCCATTACCACTTTTGCCTTCATACCTAAATCGGTGCCTGCCGCTACTGCAGCCCTTAATAAGTCACCGGTTGAAATATGCGGTACCTGCAAATGTTCGCGCAGCTTTGTTGCCTGAGTACCTTTGCCCGAGCCGGGCGCCCCTAACAATACCAATCGCATGTAAAACTCCAAAAAAATAAACGCACAGCTGTCGTCGCTCCGATTGGTTATAGTGGAGCCCACGATTCGCCGTGCGGACACCGTCACGCTAACGGCCTGA
>JAYUUM010000170.1:0-9846 GCA_043754555.1 Arenimonas sp.
TTGGATACGTTATTTAAATTTGCCGTTTGACTGTATTTCTTTCACTAAACCGGAGACAAAGCATGTCCGAAACGACAAGCTCTTTAAGCGAGTTAGTGAAGGCAGTCAATGACGGCATTGCGTTTTATGATCAAGCCTTGCTCAGAATTGGTAATCCTGTTTATACCGACGTCTTTTCTCGTATGCATGACCTAAAAATCACCATTGCCGCAGAGCTGAGTAATGAAATAGCAAACGACTGCGAGCAAGCGCAATCCGACGCGACTGAACGAACCTGGCTTGGTAGCTTGAGATTAAATTATGCCGACCTTGTAGCGGATTTTGCAGATCATCCGCGTTATTCCTTTGTAAAACAATTGTTAGCTCAGGAAGACCGTGTGCTTGAGGCGTTCCGCAGCGCTAGCTTGAGTGGCTCTGCAAGAGTGAAGCAAGTTGCTGATTTGTATTTGCCTGAAATTCAGCATATGCATCAAGAAATGCAAGATTTGAAAACATTATCTGCGCTACAGGTCAATAATATTTAAAGACAAATTTCTATTTTCCTGGCCAAAGTTCTCTCCCCAGAACACGGCCATGTGTCCGAGCCATTCCTAGACGGCTGGTTCGGGTTTTTTAGATTAAATTCCAAACTTGAAGGGTGAGCTAGAAACTGCCTGGCAGCCGTTCCTTAATCGCATCCGGTCGATCCTTCTTACCATTACTCTGTCGGCTATACACCATGCAACTAAATAATTTAAAGCGGAGACAATGCGTGTCAGAAGTAGCAAATTCATTAAGTGATTTGGTTCATGTGCTTAACGACGGCTTGGGCTTCTATAACGAAGCATCACGCAGAACCAGCAATCATGTTTATACCGGCGTATTCGCCCGTATGCACCATCTTAAAGCTGCCATTGTTGCTGACTTAAATGCAGAAATAGTGCTTCAAGGTGAACAACCACCAACCAATGGCACCTGGCTCGGAGACATGCGTATTAATTATGCAGATCTTTTAGTGGACATGTCCGAGCATCCGGATCATGCCTACATTTCACAAGTAGAAGCGCAGGAAGATCGCGTGCTTGAGGCATTTAAAAGTGCGTATGCTTCTGATAAGTCAGAACGCGTGCGTGAACTTGCGATGCTTTATCTGCCGGAAGTTCAGCGTATGCATGATGAAATCAAAGCATTGAAACATTCAGCGTCATTTGAGTTAAGTAAAAACTAAAAGTAAAGCTATAACAAGCTTCACCTGTCCTGGCCAACGTTCTCTCCCCCGAACAACGGCCAGGTTTCCCGAATCACTCCTAGACGGCTGATTCGGGTTTTTTTTTGTGAGCTGACAAGTCGAGATTGAGCGCGCAGTAAAATCCTGCCATCAACTACGTAATGTGCTGCACCATGGTGCATCGATTTGACCCCCGAACTTTGGTTTCATAATCAGCTGCCGAAAATGAACATCTCGCATGACCCAGCAATGCATTACGCATTGAAATCAGATATTAAATTTTATTCGAGGTTCGCATAAGGCTGTACAGTGCACTTCAGCACTTTGGCACGGTGTATGCATTTACTAATGTGTGCGAATCCATACGCACTTCTCCCCCAAAGAAGGATTCACGATGAATCATCATGCCAAAACAACACCGACCGATCAGACTGCTAAAGACATTCCGGCAAACAACGCGGAGCAACCCAAAGTCGAGCAACCCTCAGCCACCGAATCAAAATTGCCAACGCAGCAAACTGCAAATCGCATGCCGGCAAGAGCTGACAATTTGTTCACTATGGGTAAGCGTCACGTTTAGCTGAGCACATTTCTTCAGCTTAATAAAAAATAATGAACCTATTAATCTATTTAGGAAAATGACATGAAAAATATTCATAGCATCAAACAAGACGGCAATGACCAACAAAACTCGGAAGACAATCCTACTGATTTCTTTCCTGCCGATACTGATCTAGCAAGCGATGTAAAACATGACAGCAATAAAACCAATTACGCCAATCAAGTTTCAGTAACCGTCGGCGATGAGGAAGAATAATCAACAGTGTGGTCATCAATAATAACGCAAGGCGTCAATCCTGCGCCTTGTGTTAATTTTTCAGATAAAGATAGACGCCCGCTGTATCTGTGTTAGCTTGGTATCGATTTCACGAATTTAATTATTCGACCGATTACCGTAGCAAACAATTTCGTAATGCGTTTGTAATGTAAGAAGATCGGGATCGCAGCTTTCGTTGAAGCAGATTTGAACCGGTCTTAGCGTTCACACCAAGCCGATAATTTCATTTGTGTTATAGCGAACATACAGCCAGGTGTGTGATCACGCAGACTACTGTTCCCGGTAGATTGCTACGCATCATAAGCAGAGCTCTGGCTTGCAATGCAGGATAATTAAATGCTCCTTGAAACCTCAATTGATGTCGTTAATTTTTTGATAGCGGGTTTGCCTCGTAAAGAGCGTAAGCGACTAGTTGATGATTGCGAATTGGTGAATCTTGCTTTTGGCGAAATTCTATCCGAGCGTGATAAGCAATTAACGCATGCTTATTTCCCCATTACCGCTTTCGTATCGTTAGTAACTACCATAAGTGATCATCCACCCTTGGAAATGGGCTTGATTGGGAATGAAGGCATGCTTGGGGCGACGTTGACACTTGGCGTAAATACCACGCCGATGCGGGCGGTGGTTCAGGGTGCTGGAACTGCGTTAAGAATAAATGCATCCGATTTTCGTCTTGCGTTAAGTGAGAGTACGGCTTTGCATCGCACCATCAATCGATATTTGTACGTCATGCTGACACAACTTTCGCAAACATCTGCGTGTAATCATTTTCACGAGATCGAACCACGTTTGGCGCGCTGGCTATTGATGACGCATGATCGTGCACACGCTGATAGCTTTCATCTGACCCATGAATTTCTTGCAGACATGCTAGGTGTGCGCCGGAGCGGAATCACCGTTGCTGCCGGTGCTTTGCAGAACAAAAACCTTATTGGCTACACCAGAGGCGAGATCAGTATTCTTGATCGTTCTGGTCTTGAGGCCGCGTCGTGTGAGTGCTATGACGCTGTCAATAACGACTATAAACAGTTGTTTCCATAAGCTAGCGTTTGAAATAGACGCCTGTAATCCAGGCGGGGTAACTCAGTTTGCAGATACGAAGACATTATTTGGCCGTTTGTGGCAACAAACATCGTTTTCCCATCTGAGATCAAACTATTGATACTTTTTGATGGAGATATTCCTATGTCCACCGATTTGAAAGATATTTGCTTGAGGGGTGCCTGTCTGGAACCGATCGACGGTACTGCTGCGCAAAGCGTTACCCCAGGCCTGTACCAATTCACTGCAAATACCCGCGGCAAAGTCGAACGGCGGCAGCAAGACCGGCGAGCCGAGCTGCGGTTCCAGGACAATCGTCGTGCCAGCAAAGATCGTCGACCGGTCAAAACCTGGGAAAATGGTCATAACTTGTAGTTAGTTGATTAAGCAGATGATTAGTCGAATAACATTGACAGGCTGCCGATGGATGTTCAGCCGTTGCTTCAACCATGGCAACGTAATCGGCAATGCCATTATGAATTTTCATCATTGCAGCAAATTGCACAATTCATTGCGGCTACCCGGATTGCGTTTTTTCCGATCAAGTACGAGCAACTTTCTTAAACCATCAAGCAGTGCGCAATGCTTGCGAATCGACATCGCTGGTCACATGTGATGCAAAGTATTGCCGCGCCTTATACAGTCAACATGTAAATCTGAAAAGCCATTACTTGGCCTCAATGCAGCGTACTCCTGCATGATGTAATGTCCCTGTGAAACAACAGCGGGGTAAGTCTTTCAAAGCACAAACATAACAACGCAATGTTGAGTGAAGACTGGACAGCGCGGTGCCGCTTGGCGACACTGGCGGCATGAAGATTATTTGTAGCGCAGCCAGGACTTTTAACAGCAAGCCAGCACCCATTTTTGAGTTGATAGTCGATGCTGCCAGCTTTCCCGGCTGTTTTACCGGTTATGGTCTGATTCCGGCAATTCGCAGTATTCGTTTAGCCCAACCATTGGCGGAGGGTGTTATTCGCCACATTTATAATGCCGATAATTCAGTGTTGATCGAGAAAGTCACATTACTCGACAGGCCAAACCGGCATCGTTACACATTGAGCGGCTTTCAAGCGCCATTTTCATGGCTAGTCAGCCAAGGTGAATCGGATTGGCAATTGAACCAACAAGCACGTAAAACTGATGTTCGTTGGACGTATGAATTTACCTTGACAACATTTTTGCTATACCCGCTATGTTTTATCTTGCTGAAATTTTTTATGCAAGGCGCCATGCAACGCTGCCTTGAAAATATGTCGGATTTGCTTGACGTTTCTAAAAATTTGGACTGATATGGAAGAGTGGATACTACTTGCGATGGCGCCAGTTTTTCTTGCCTTTGTACTCTGGGAAGTCTGGTACTGGAACAACAAGCGCTCGGTTTATTGCCTGAAAGACACGGTATCAAATGCCGCGCTTGCTTTAATGCATCAAGCCGCCGATGCCGTCACCTGGCTACTGGTGATCGGTATTTATCTCTGGCTATACCAACATCGTCTATTTGATTTGCCTGCCTCGGTGTGGACTATTGCGGCCTTGTTTATTGCGCAGGATTTTTTCTATTATTGGTTTCATCGTGCACATCATCGTATTCGCTGGATGTGGGCATCGCATGTCACCCATCATTCGTCGGAACGGCTGAATTTTTCAACGGCTTTTCGACAAAGTTTGACCTATCCAGTATCTGGCATGTGGGTTTTCTGGCTACCCTTAGCCTGGTTGGGCTTTGAGCCGAAAAATATTATCGCCGTGGTTGCGATTAATCTGGGCTTCCAGTTTTTTGTCCATACCGAAACCGTCGGCAAGCTCGGCTGGCTAGAAAAAATATTCAACACGCCGTCGCATCATCGCGTGCATCATGCAAGAAACCCAAAATACATTGATCGCAATTACGCCGGCGTCTTGATTATTTGGGATAAATTATTCGGTACTTTTGTTGAAGAAGACGCCGACGTGCCCTGTGAATATGGCATTGTGGTGCCGATAGTTTCGCATAATCCCATCACGCTGACGTTTCATGAATGGCGAGCGATGTTTCGTGACACCGCAAAACCACAAAGCCTAATATCTCGTTTCAACCAGTTATTTGGACCGCCGGAACGCGCACACGGCGGCAAGAAATCCGACTGACCTTATTCATAAATAAAACCGGGCGCAGCAAGCAGCGCCCCTACGTTTTATTTCGTTGCGTTCAATGCGTATCGAACCAGACGCGCCGTCAATTTTTCTTTCAAAGTATTTGGCTCTTGTAAGCCCATACGTAGCATCGCTTCGCTGTCATTCTCCGCGCTGGAAAGCAAGGCCAAAGTAATTAACTTTATTTTTCCGAAGCTTGTTGCCGTACCTGCTTTCAGAAAACCCAGGGCTTTGATCAAGCGCAGTTCTACCGACATGAAATCGCAACCCAATGGGTAGTCGGGCAATAGGTTACTTTTACGGAACGGTTTCAACACCAAACTCAATTGTTCGGGCCGATTCAGGGTCCAGGAAGTAGGCGCTTCGAAATGCGAATCCAGTTTTAATTCACGCTTGGCTTTATCTACTAATTTTGGAATAAAGCGGGCATCGCAAATAGATAGCATGGCTTTTATGCATGTTTCATCATCGGCACCACGCAAATCGGCAACGCCGTATTCATTAATGCTGATGTCGCGCAGATGTCTTGGAATAGTCGTGTGTCCGTAATTCCATAGCACATTGGAATGCACGGTATTGGCTTGCTCGCGCGTGCCACGAAACATAAGAATGGAGCGGCTGTCGCGCAAGGTATGTGCCATAGCGACAAAATTATATTGCCCCCCAACTCCGGATACCACGCGGCCATCTTCAAGCGCGTCGGACACCGCCGCACCAAGCACCGTCGTCATCATGCAGGTATTGCAGAAACGAGCATCGCGGCGTTGCAAACGCTCGAGACTTTCATTGCCACCGTAAAGTTCATTGATGTGGGAAATTCGGGTCATGCCGATGCCATTTTTTTCAACATCCGGCATATCGCGTAACCATTGATACAAATCATGTGAACCGAGATAAAAACCACCATTAAGCCAGTGGCCTTCTTTCTGCAAACGCAGCTTATCTTCAGCAGTTAAGACCTCATCGTGTTCGCGTTGCATCAGTTCGATATCATCAAGCACGCGGCGTTTCAAAATGCCGGCTTTATGCAAACTCATAAAACCATCGTTGACCATTTCACTGGCGCCATAGAGACCCATCGAAAACGCTTCGACACCGCCATGGTTTTTTACCAATTCTGATTCTAGATAGCCTGGTGCCAGCTGATTCAGAATTTCGCGATAATCGGTATTATGTTGATGGCGAAGAATTAGTGCGTGACACAAGGCATCCGATAAAGAGCCAATGCCAATCTGCAAAGTGCCGCCATCTTTTATCAACGCACTTGCCCGCAAGCCAATCGCATATTCCGGGTCGGTTACGGCTTGTCTAGGTAACGCAAATAATTTCGGTGCAGCTTGTGGTAAATCAATCACCATGTCGAAATAATCTTCGTCAACGGCGGCGGTTCCGCCAATCCATGGCAGTTGCGAGTCAATCTCTGCTATTAAAAAAGGTCGAGGTTTTCCCAGCCGTTTTATTTCGTCGAGTAAATCAAAGGTTAAATCTGGATTGCAGCTCAAACTCAGTCGCGTTCCACCAACTTCGCGTGCTACTTTTTGTACCAGGCAGTTAATATTTTTTTCTGCGACGGCAGCGGCTACATGGGTGTAATTCAAACTATTGTAGTGCCGTTGTGCCTGTGAGGAATTCAGCAGACCGCCTGATTGCATATAAAACTCTTGCACTGAAATATTATCAGGCAAAGCACTGCGTCGCTGTGCGTTTGCGTAGTGCAAACTCGGAAAATCCGTACCGAAATGCCGGTCTAAAAAAGGCTGCAAAAACCTTTTTTCCAGATCGCTGCCGGCTTTTGGCGGCGTTAGCGAAAGCGCGGTATAAATGGCGAGCGAACTACTTTTGTTTTTTTCGACAGCCTCATAAATGGCATTCAATAGACGATGCGGTTTGCCTAGCCCAAGTGGCGCAGCCAGGACAATGTTATTTGCCGTATGTTGAAGCAGATTTTTTACGGCTTGATCGAGTGAATTTACGTTCAGTGTGCCCACACATATTTCCAGCTATTCAATAAACCTATCGTACCGCAGTGCTTGGCCTGGGTCATGGCTTTATCTGACCCGAGAGATCTGCGATGTGACTTGGTGAGCCACAGTTGTTCGAAATTAATGCACGTCATAGATCGAATATTGAGATTTTCTTTCCAGATATAGCCATTACCCGGGCGACAGTGGGCCTTGACTTATTCGATTACAGGTGTAATCTAATATGAAATTACAGGTGTAATCATAGAAATGCAGATAAGTGAAGCAGAAAGTTTTGTGATGGCCGTCCTTTGGCAGCGCAGCCCGTGTTATGCCGAAGATGTCATCGCGCAATTAAGTGAAGAACAAGATTGGCAAGAGCCGACTATCAAAACATTGCTTAATCGCTTACTCAACAAAGGCGCTATCCGTGCCGAAAAACACGGTAGGCGGTACAGCTACAGCGCTGTGCTGAAACGCGAAGAATGGGTAACAACGGAAAGTAAAAGCTTGCTCAACCGCATCTTTGATGGACGTATTGCACCTTTAGTAGCGCATTTTACCGAGAAAGGAAAGCTCAGTAAAAAAGATATTGCCGAATTAAAAAAACTGATCGAGGGGTTGGACGATGAGCGCTGATGTATTGAAACTACTGATTGAAGCGACGGTGGCTAGCAGCCTTGCTGTAGCCATCGTGATGATTTTACGGGTACCCATGCGGAAAATGTTTGGCGCCCGTGTTGCGTACACTTTATGGTGCCTCGTGCCATTGGCACTCATTGCCGTTTCGATTCCAGCGCAGAAAATCGTTGTCAAAGCTGTGAGTCAAGCTGTTATTGTCGAGACAAACTCTGCTTCAATTGTCTCGTCGATGCCGGTGCTCGCAGTCGACTACTCATCGGACATCTTCCTGCTGCTCTGGCTTGCAGGAATTATTGCCTGTGTCTTCTGGTTCGCACGCCAACAGCAAAAGTATATTGGCAGCTTGGGTATCCTGAATCCTTGTTACGAGAAGGTTTTTTTGGCCGAGAATAATAATCAGGGTCCCTCCCTGATTGGAGTCATGCAACCACGCATAGTGTTGCCATCCGATTTTAATCTGCGTTACAGCCCGGAAGAACAAAATCTGGTGCTAACGCATGAGCAGATACATCTATCACGCGGTGATACACGCATTAATTTGCTGGCGACATTGCTGCAATGCGTCTTTTGGTATAACCCCTTGCTGCACTGGGCCGGCGGCCGTTTCCGTTTTGACCAGGAACTGTCGGCCGATGCCAACGTGTTGTCGAAATTTCCGTTATCCCGTAAGCCTTATGCTGATGCCATGTTGAAAACGCAAATGGCCAGCATTGGTCTTCCTATTACCTGCCATTGGCAGGCTCACCATCCTTTAAAGGAAAGAATTCTCATGCTTAAGAAATCTACTCCACGAAAAATGCATCGAGTGCTTGGCTTCGGTCTTGTAACTGTATTCTGTCTTGGCGGTGCTTTTGCAGCGTGGTCCACGCAACCAGCGAATATTATTGCCGTGCAAGCCGACGCTGGTCTGCAGTATGAAATACGAATTGACACCAAAATTGATCATGTGGATATGGCGAGAATAAAATTGCGTGAAGCTCCAGGCAAGCCGTTTGCGGTGTTGAATGGCAATGGCGCACAAGATTGGTCATATGAATTTACTGTAATGCCAATCGATGCCGAGTATGTTTTTTTAAAAGGCAAGTTCATGTTGGGCGGAGTATTGGTTTCTGAACCGGCAATAAAGCTTGCTATAGGCAGTAACGGTAGTCTTGCTGTGAGTCCGAAAGACGACAGTTCGGTCATAGTTATGAATTTGGTAGTCACCGAAGTACGTAATGGCAAGTCGAGTTCTATTGTTGAATATGGTGATGCCAGGCCCGAAGGCGCAGCTTCCAGCGATCATTTCATGCAAAGCAGAAGTGGCACGACAAAAGTATTCACTGAGGCAGAATTATTCGCCCAGCAACTCCAACCCGTCGAAGCGAGCGAAATTATAACGGCGGCCAAATTATTACCTAGCGAAAAATTTCAGAAGCATGTTGTGGACGGAAAAAATGCTGGCAAAAAACTTGTGCGCGTATCCGTGTTGGTCGATCAAAATGGATTAATGGCGGGTGCAAAATTCGTGGACACTTTCCAGAATGATAGTTCGAACGTGGTGAGCCAAGCGACTGATTTATTGATGAAAGAAAAATATCAGCCAGCCATCGGGAAAAATGGTAAACCCGTACCGAGTAATATAACGGTTGCCTTGTACGATAATTTCACCGATAGCAAACTTAATAATTAAAAGAATTTTAATGTTCAGTCACGGGGTGGCGATAACTAAATCCCGTTTGCTAGATTTCCCGGGGTCGATTAAGCGTGGCTAGGGCTAGGCATGGTTCAGCTAAATAATAATTTTCCAGCAGCGATAAGCAGCACAATACTCAGTGCGTAACGTAAGCCACGCACTGGCAAGCGATGGATACCAAGTTGGGTACCAATCAGCGCGCCCACGGTAACGGCCATTAACCAGACAGGTAGCGAATCAGGAAAGCTGGCGCCACCTCTCCATAAACCGGCTAACGCGGTCAGTGAGTTAATAAATACGAAGGCTACCGACACGCCGGAGGCTTCCCGGGTATGTGTCCAGC
>JAYUUM010000171.1:0-3261 GCA_043754555.1 Arenimonas sp.
CTTCATCGGCATCCAGATACTCTGCCAATGCCGGTGCGTTTAAAAGCTCTAATACTTCGTTGCTGGTCAGTTCAAGCGTTGGCAAAGCGAGTAGGCGTAGAAATAAATCCACGAGCGGAGAGCTTTCTTGCAGCTTGCGATCACTTAGTCGATACGGAATAAATCGCGGTGTATTTTTTGCCGCACCAAAAACTGCCTCGATAAACGGAGCGTAGGCGTCAATATCAGGCGCCATAATTGCGATATCGCGGGCCTGCAATTCTTGATCATTCAAAAACAACCGATGTAATTGATCATGCAAAACCTGCACTTCGCGCAGACGAGTATGACAGCTATGAATTTGCAAGCTGCTATCGTTGTTATCAAAATTGCCGGCGACGCTACCGGGTGCCTGACGCTCAAGCAAATCATTTTTTACTCGCGCCAATAAACTGTTTTGACGGCTGGGTTCATAGATATCAACATCGCCACGTAACTCGACCGTGTTATTGGAAAATAGCGTTGCAATAAAATCACGGCCGGCGCGACCCCAAGCTTCTAGCAAAGGGTTTTCTTCTTGCACGAACACATTGGTTGGCGTGTTTTTCAAGCGCTCACGTAGGTTGGTAATATCACCCCAATACTTACGCGAAGGTGACGGCAGAAAAAAATGTAGTGGTCCGACTTTCGCTGCTGTTGCAATGACCCGCAGTACATCCGGCGATACATTCAAGCAGGCAAACACGAATAATCTTTTCGGCAAACCTTTCGGCGCTGGTGCACCTGGTGATTCAAAAGTATTCAAATATTCGGTGATCGCCTGGCCACGATGGGTTTTACCCTGGGTGACTTCACGCCACAGATGCGCTTGCCAGTCCAGCGGTGATTCACCGCGATCCCAAGCCAAACACCAATCACGTCGCCATGCCTGATACTTCTCGAACGCCGCCGCACATTCATTGGCCAAGGACCAGGCTTTTATATCTGCCTGTGAACCACGCAAATACGGCGCAATGTCTTGCATAGCTGGACACTGCCATTGGGTTTTATCGGACAACACCGAGTACAGCCGCCAACGTAGCGTATCGGCGGAAAAAATGTTGCTGCTTGATTCCAGTTCGTTGGCATGTAGTGTTTCCCGTACAAATTCCCCGGGCGTTAGAAACCGCAAATTGGCTGCAATTCCATGTTGTTCGGCCAGCACCATTTGCAGCCAGCGTTTCATGGCCGGTTGCGGAATTAAAATGGTTTCCGGGATCAAAATGCTTTCCGGATCGGCATCGGTTTGCAAGGTATTCGACAGCACACCCGCCAGCAGCGATAAGTCGTTGCCGTGATAAAGGCGGAAGTCGGAACTGGGTGTGCTCATGACAGAAGAATGCCTAATTCAAATCGCAAATAGTGAGATAGCAATGTCTGCCGTCATTGCGGGGAAATATGTCAGGAAATACCGTCTTTCCAGATAGGAAAACCCTTATGGTGGCAAACACGTTTCTGCGATATTTTTTTGTTGAAAGTGGATTCGATGCGTGAGGCTTTGCTCGTACAACACGACTTCATACACACCGTCTAATGCCAGTACGCGGTCATGTACTGCCTTGAGTGGCACGCTTTGCTGTTGCCTGCGCTCTGCCGACAGCGGACTCATGTCAATGGCCAATAGAACTTCTTCGTCTGATTTTTTATAGCCCGACTCTTTTGGACTATTTACTTGTATGGCTATTTTAAGTTTTTTAATCCCGTTCGCAGTTATGGCTTGTCGGATAACCGTTTGACAAATTCGATACAGCGCCGTTTTTTCATCTTCACGCAGGCTATTTAAATCACCGATAAAACTGGTTTCCAAGACTATGCCGGCGTCATCCAGTATTTCATGCAGGGGTCCGTTATTGATGGCGTCTTTCAAGCCTTTATTATCAAGCGCCTTGGGTCGCAGTTGCCGCAATACGCGACGCAAACTATCTTCCATTTCGCGGGTTTTTTCACGAATAGTGGAGAGTATTTTCAGTGTTTCCTGCTCTTTTACCGAGCGAACGGCAAAGCTCAAATGCGTGCCCAGAGTGTGCAAAGACTGCCCCAGCTCAACGTCGAGCTCGTCGGCCAATTCGCGCTGGCCTTGTTCCTCCAATCGCACGAGGCGTTGGCTAACATGGCGTAATTCGTCGCTGGCTTGCAGCAATTGTGAATTCATCAATGCAATATTTTGATGCTGCTGTTTGAGGTCCACCATACTCTCGCGCAAGGCGGATATGGCGGCACCGAGCAACAAGCTACTTGCGGCAAAAAGTCCAAAAGCCAGTTGCGAAATAATCATCTCGAAAGGCAGTCGGTTGTACTGCAAATATATTTCGAACATGACGCCGGTCAACGTGATTGATAAAGCCGCGCCGATCCAGTTTTTACGAAAAGCTACCACCGACATCGGCGCAAACACCAGTAATAACAAGAACGGCGCCAACTCGGAACGGTAGTGCAATAACAGCAAAACCAGCAAACTAAAAACCGCGGCAGAAAATACCGCCGCCCAAAGCTCGGGATCACGTAAACTTGACCGCTTATTTACGCACACAAGCACCAACAACGGCGCCACAATCAGCTGCCCAATAAAATCGCCATAGGCAAATGCGAAAATACTGCTCCAGGTATTTGAATCAAAGCTCAACTGGACAAAGGCATCGCCTCGAAACAAAGCGCTCAAAATCGGCGAAACAATCATCGCCGATAGCGCGCACACACTCAGAAAAATCAGCATGTTCCGGGGCGTGCCTAGACTGAGTCCCGACTCTCGGCCGCGAACCAGCGACATCACGCTCGCGTAAACCAGCCACGGGACAAAGCTTAAGGCGACAAAATTCATATCCAGTACGAGATCTTTTGTACTCCAAAGCAAAATGCAGCCCACCAACCCCTCACCAAGGATCAGCCACGGCCAGCGTTTGGTAGGGATAAGCCAAAGGGCAGCAAGTCGCAGACCCGCCGGAAGAAACCAAAGTCCCTGCGAAGGCTGCAAAAGCAGCAACCATCCGGCCGCATAACTCGCGCTCAATAGGGGCCAAACCCATACAGGCAGGCGCTCTAGCGCAAGCAAATAGTCGGGTTTAATGGCGGAAGCGGTTTTGTCCATTGTGCAGAAAGCTTAGCCGATTATCAGTTTTTTAGGCTCGGGCGCTTTCGTGCCGGTGCCACCACCGATATAATGGCGAACATTCAAGACCATCGGGCATCGCCCTTAAGGCAGAAACGTGCGCAACCACGATTTAGTATTTCTCAAACATTTCTCGC
>JAYUUM010000172.1:0-9773 GCA_043754555.1 Arenimonas sp.
CCAGGCACATCCGGCCGGCCAGACCTGCCATTTGAACCGGGCAAGTTGCTTTGTTGCAGCGCCGGAAAATTTTGTTGGTAAACTGGATGCTCTGCTTGAGCAGCGTCAACAAACAATGCCAGAATGCAGCTACACCACGAAATTATTTCAGTCAGGTGTACGCCGTATCGCTCAGAAAGTAGGTGAGGAAGGTGTTGAAACAGCGCTGGCAGCCGTTGCTCAGGATGAAAAAGATTTGCTGAATGAGGCCAGTGATCTGGTTTATCATTTGATGGTGTTGTTGCGTGCTCGTGGCCTGGATTGGAATGCAGTGCAGGGGAATTTGAAACAACGCCATCAATAACGTCACTAAATATCGAGCAGGCCATGTTTTGTAGAGTCATTGTTTCTAGCTTATGTGTACTCGCCTTATCGCCATTGACGGTTTTTGCACTGCCTCCCGTTATCGAAGGAGTGGTATTTGATGATCGAAATGGCAATGGTCTTTTAGATAAGGCAGAAGCAGGAATTGCAGGTGTTGCAGTTTCCGATGGTCAAACAATAGTCAAGACCGATGAGAAGGGCCACTGGTTGCTCTATCCTTCCGAAGCTTCGATGGTATTCGTGATTAAACCCGATGACTGGAACGTTGCGACAACGCAAGCAGGCCTGCCGGATTTTTGGGTCAATGTGCATTCAGAACGAGCCAATCACAGCATTCAATTTGCACTGCAGAAAAAATCTGCTGGACACAAGAAGACCGAGTCAAAAAACAAACTTGATCTATTGATTTTTGGCGACCCGCAACCAAAAAATGTGCAGGATGTCGGTTATTACGAAAAAGACATTGTCGAGCCATTGATCGGCAACATCCATGCAGAGTTGGGAATTTCGCTAGGCGATATTGTCCATAGCGACCTGGCTTTGTATCCCGCCATGAACAAAGTTACCAAGCGTTTGAATACACCTTGGTTGCATGTTTCGGGTAATCATGATCGAGATCATGGAGCAAGCGGTGACGAACAATCCTTGCAGACATTCTCCACATATTATGGTCCCGATACTTTTGCCTGGGAAGAATCTGGAGTCAGTATTGTTGTGCTCGATGACGTAATTCACGAGCCTAATTCAGGAAGCCCGGCAAAGTATATTGGTGGATTGCGCGAATCACAGTTTCAGTTTCTACAAAGTTATTTGAGCCGCTTGCCGAAAACACGCCGAATAATTTTGGCGATGCATATCCCGGTTTTTGATACTGATCAAAATTCGGACAATGATACTTTTCGCGATGCCGATCGTCAGCGTTTATTCTCCGCCTTATCCAGCTTCGATAAGGTATTGCTATTAACCGCACATGCTCATACTCAGCGTCATTTTTTTCACGATGAAAAAAGCGGATGGCGTGGAAAGGCGCCTCTGCACGAATACAACGTCGGGGCGGCTTGTGGTGCATTCTGGTCTGGCGTTAAAGATGCAGGCGGAATTCCCGACGCTCTGATGCAGGACGGCACGCCAAATGGATATGCAAGATTGTCTTGGTCAGCAAGCGAGAAGCCCCAGTTAAGTTGGCAGGTCGCAAGAGCTGCCAGCGACAAGCAAATGCAATTATTCGCGCCCAAAATTTTACGTCAGAAATCCTACCCGGCATTCGGAATCTATGCGAATGTGTTTATGGGAATGTCCGACACGGCAGTCGAGTTTCGAATTGATGGCGCTGAGTGGAAACCCATGTTGCGAGTCGAAGCGATGGATCCAACAGTCGTCGAAAAAAATATAGCCGATGCACGTTCAGAACAATTGCGAGCCTATGATTTGATGTCGGAAGCTACAATATCTGCACATTTATGGCGCGGTGTTGTTGCGACCCACTTATCACCGGGAAAGCATCAAATCGAAGTGCGTGCGAAATTAAACGATCAGTGGTTTAGTGAATCTTTGGATTATGAATTGCAACTGGCGGAGCCTTGATCTTTGAAACCGTAGGGTGGGCATGGTTCGAGACGGCCACTCGATCACGCTACGCGTGCCTCGATGCCTCCTCACCACAATCGGGTTTAGTTTTTGTAAATGTAAAAAGAAACCGTTCGTGGTGAGGCGTGCATCGAGAACGAAGTTCGAGTAAG
The DNA here is from genome assembly GCA_043754555.1 of Arenimonas sp. Taxonomy (GTDB): domain Bacteria; phylum Pseudomonadota; class Gammaproteobacteria; order Xanthomonadales; family Xanthomonadaceae; genus Arenimonas. The sequence continues at coordinate 2,103 of JAYUUM010000172.1, forward strand.
CGTCTCGAACCATGCCCACCCTACGGTTATAGCTGGATATCCCCAAACGATTCCACTCGCTGATGGCCATGCGTAGCTTCATCAAATCTTGGCTGTGGATAATCATTCAAACGATCTATCAGAGCGGTATCCATTCCGGCCTCACGAGCGGCATCGAGTTCTTCGACAATATCCGATAGAAAAATAATATTGGACGGCTCGGTACCTATTGCAGTAGCAATGCGACGATAACTTTCTGTATCGCGTTTGCCACCCATTTCGGTATCAAAATAACCAGAGAATAAAGACGTCAAATCGCCGGCGGCGCTATGGGCAAAGAATAATTTCTGGGCAGGTACTGAGCCGGAGGAATACACATAAATCCGACGCCCACTTTCATGCCAGTGCTTCAGCATGTCAGCGGCGTCTTCATAAATATGCGCGACGTAATTACCATCGCGATAGCCAGCAACCCAAATCATGCCCTGTAAGGATTTTAGCGCTGTATGTTTACGATCGCCATCAATCCAATTGATCAGCGTTTCGATTAAATGTTCGTCATTGAAAAATTCTGATCCCAACTCGAGTTGCACCTGATCCAGCCAATGACGCACTTTCGGATCATGGGAATGTGTACGTACAAAGTTCGGCAGCTCACGGCGCGCATACGGAAACAACACTTCTTTGACGAATGAAATAGAGCTGGTGGTGCCTTCGATATCGGTGAGAATTATTTTCACGCCATTTGCCCATTTTCATAACGTGGAAATTTATCAGCCCAATCGGTACCGGTAAAATGACCGACCCAACCATCCGCTTCGGTAAAAAAACGGATAGCGATAAAGTAGGGTGCAGGCCCCATATCAAACCAATGTTTTGTGCTGTCGGGTACGCCGATTAAATCGCCTTGTGTGCAAAGAATTTCATAAACACGATCTTCAATATGCAGCGTAAACAAACCCGAGCCGGCGACAAAAAAACGGACCTCGTCTTCTATATGGAAATGTTCGTTCAGGAATTTTCCGCGTTTGGCTTCGCGCTCTGGGTCGTCGGGTGAAATGCTGACTACATCGACTGATTTGAAGCTTTTTTCCAACACAATTTTCTCAATGTCGGATTTGTATGCCACAAACACCTCATCTTGCGAAGCGCCGGGTTGAACCGGCGAATGTGTCTGCCATTGTTCGAACCGCACGCCGATTTTTTGTAATTGCTCAGCAATGAATTCATTTGCATGCGCAATTAGCATCGGGTTCTCGGTGTCCTGCTCGGAAAAAATACGAAGGCGACTCATTGTTCCATGCTCCTCATTAACTATATTTCCTCATTTCAAGTTCACAATTGATCAGAAAGTCGAAGGCTTCCAAATGTCGACGGGCCTCCATCATGTCGCGGCCCCAGGCATATAGTCCATGACCATTGATTAGGTAACCCCACAGTGGCCCTTGTTCAAGTTTTTCTTCGACTTGCGTGGCCAAAATTGTCATGTCCTGAGTATTGGGAAAAATGGGTAAATCAAAATGCGTATCGTGCGTGGTTTGTCCGCGGAAAGCCTTGATTAATTCATAGCCATCAAATCGGATAAAACCCTGTGCTGCGTAAAGTCGCGATGCTAGTGTTTGATTAATCGAATGCGTATGCAACACGCAACCAATATCCGGGTAACGGGCGTATAGATGTGTGTGTAACAAGGTTTCAGCCGAAGGTTTTTGTGAGGTAGCCACAGGCTCTCCGTGCAAATCCACTACCATGATATCGGCTTCGTTTAATCGGCCTTTATCGCGACCGGAAACGGTAATGGCTGCGTGTTTTTCATCCAGACGCATTGAAAAATTGCTGCTAGTGGCAGGCGTCCAGCCACGCTGCGCAAGTTCGCGAGTGCTCTCAACCAACTCAAGCGCTCGTTCATGCAGTTTATCGGGATCGTAGGGTAATGGGTTCATAGGGCGAAGTTTAACGGATAGCATAAATATTGTGCGTCAACTTGACTCAAATCACTTGTCAGTCACCAAATATCCGTAAACTGGAGCCTGAAAACAGGAGAGTAGCCATGACATCAGCCAATTCCCGCCGCCGCTTCATCTTACAAACCGCCACCGCTGCCATTGCTTTGCCCTTATTCGGCCCCGCTTTTGCCCAAGCCTTGAAAAAACTCCCCGCTGATAATGCCACTGCCGTAGCGCTTAAATATGTGGTCGATGCGGCCAGTTCAAAAGAGCCAAGTAAAAAGCCTGGCAGTAACTGTGCCAATTGCCAGTTTTTCACTGCGAACGGTGGCTGTACCTTATTTGCCGGTTTCGCCGTAGCGCCAAAGGGCTGGTGCACCGCGTGGGCCAAGAAAGCCTAAGTAGGCGTCAGACTCTCGGGTTTTGAGACTTCAATGATTTAAGATGGGCCAAGTTTCTCACCAGCTTGGCCCAATGATTTTTAACGCCCTCACCATTACGTTTTTATTGCTTGCCGTTATTTTTTTAGTGTCGGCAATTATGTTGTCCCGAAAAAATGCGAGTATCGAAGCACGCCTGCAGTCGGCTTCTACTGAAAATGAGGCTTTATCAAAGAAAGCGCAGAGTCTGGAGACTTTGCAACAGCAATTTGCTGCTCTCAAGGCCGGTTCCGAGGCGCGTGAGCAATCGGGCAATGAACAAATTCAATTGCTCAAATCAGCGGAAGAGCGGCTTCGGGAAAATTTTGAAAATTTGGCACAAAGAATTTTCGAAGAAAAAACATCGAAGTTCAAAGAACAAAATAAAGAACAACTCGATGCTTTGTTGAATCCACTGAAGACGCAAATTTTTGAATTCAAGCAAACCGTGCAACAGACTAACCAGGGAATTCACACCCTGAAAGAATTAAACGTGCGAATGGCCGACGAAGCCATCAACCTAACGCGCGCGCTCAAAGGTGATAACAAGGCACAAGGCGGTTGGGGCGAGCAGGTGTTGGGGCGCATTCTGGATGCCTCCGGTTTAACCGAAGGTCGTGATTATCAGTCGCAATTTTCTTATGTTGATGAAAACCAGAACCGCAAGCAGCCCGACTGCGTGATTTTTCTGCCCGAAAATAAGGCGATTGTGGTTGACTCGAAAGTATCGCTGGTTGCGTACGACCGCTATATCAATGCCGAAACGGGGCCGGCGCGTGAGCTTGCCCTGAAAGAACATGTGCGTTCGCTTAAAACCCATATTGATGGCTTATCGGCGAAGGCTTATGACGCTTTGCCGGATAAACGTAATCTCGATTTCGTATTGATTTTTATACCGATTGAATCTGCTTTCATTGACGCCCTGCGTTTGGATGATTCTTTATATACCTATGCACTGGATAAAAATATTGTATTGGCAGCGCCCAGCACCGTACTGGCAACCTGCCGCACCGTCGCGCATCTGCAAAAGCTGGATCAGCGCAGCACCAATGCCATGAAAATCGCGGACCAGGCCGGCAAACTTTATGATCAATTTGTCGCATTCTGCAACGACTTGAATAAGGTCACCAAAGCTTTGGCATTGGCCAATGAAGCGCATGATTCGGCATTGAAGCGTTTGTCATCCGGTAAGGGGAATCTGGTTCGTCAAACCGAACAAATTAAAGCCTTGGGAGCCAAAACCAATAAAGCGATACCCAATAATTTCAGGGAAGACGATGCTGACGACCCGAAAAATATACTGGGAATTGAGGAATAAAAAAAACGGCGCGATAAACGCGCCGTTTTTATTTGTTCACGAAGTACGTTCGCTTTACTCGTGTGCAGCTTGGCCTTTTTGCAGGCGGGAATTGTGAATGCCATACAAGAAGTAAAGTACGATCGCCGCCAATACATACCAGGCGAAGAAGATCAGAACGCGACTTTCAACCGTAAAGATCAAAGCGAAACATGAAACGATTCCGAGTGCTGGGAGTACTGGATAAAGCGGTACCCGGAAGCCACGTGGAATGTCCGGGTGCGTGGTTCGTAGCCAGATAACGGCCATACAGACCACACCGAAAGCAGCCAGCGTACCGACAGAGGTCAGATCACCCAGTGTGTTGATATCAAAGAACGCAGCCGACGTGGCGGTTATCAACCCCACCAATATCGTGTTGACCCATGGCGTTTTGAACTTGGGATGTACTGTGGAGAACACCTTTGGCAACAGACCATCACGTGCCATTGTGTAAAAAATGCGGGTTTGACCGTACATCAGCACCAAAATTACCGAGGTCAAGCCAATAATTGCGCCAATCTTGATGGTCTTCGCGAACCAACCCCACGCCGGGCCCATTGCATCAACGGCCACTGCCACTGGATCTGGCACATTAAGCATTTTGTAATTGACCATCAAGGTCATAACAATGGCGACGAGGATGTAGAGCACTGTGCAGATGAGCAATGAGCCAATGATGCCAAAAGGCATGTCGCGTTTAGGATCCTTGGATTCTTGTCCGGCAGTAGATACGGCCTCGAATCCGATATAGGCGAAAAACACGATAGACGCTGCGCGGAAGACACCACCCCAACCATACTCGCCTTCCTTACCGGTAGCTTCAGGAATAAAGGGGTCCCAGTTTCCTTTTAGAACGTCGAAATGCTGAATGACATACCAGCCAACAATGAGGATGAATGCAACAATCACGGTAGCTTTAATGGCCACAATTACATTGTTCACTTTTGCGCTTTCCGACACACCAATAATCAACAAAGCCGCCAGCGTCAAACAGATCATAAAGGCAGGTAAATTGAACAGCGTAGTGACTGCATTGCCGTCGGCACCGATGACAGCTACACCATCGCGCATTAATGCATGTCCGTAGGGTCCAGTGAGTTCGGGTGGAATCACCAGGCCATAGTCACCTAATAAGCTAACCACATATCCCGACCAGCCCACAGCGACGACCGAGGCAGCCAGTCCGTATTCAAGCAATAGCAGCCCGCCCATAATCCAAGCGCCAAATTCACCAATCGTGGTGTAGCTGTAAGTATAGGCAGAACCAGAAACCGGCAAGGTCGAAGACAGCTCGGCGTAACATAGGCCAGCCAGTGCGCACACTATGCCTGCTACCAGAAACGATAACAGCACAGCAGGGCCGGCATGAAGTGCTGCAGCATTACCTGTGCGGACGAAAATACCGGCACCGATGATGCAACCAACGCCCAAGAATACAAGGTTCCATTTACCAAGCGTCCGCTTTAGCGTGCTGGTTTCAGTTTCTCTTTGTACTTGCTCTACGGTCTTTCGCAGTAGTAAGCGCGAAATGAGTCCTGTGTTTGAAGTGCTCGCCATCAATTTCTCCCCTAGCTAGTGTTATATGTTCATGTATAGAATTTTAGGCTTCTATACATATCTATTTATAATTATTGAACAGCATGTACCTTAATTCGATAACATACCCTGCGTTGGTGGCGTGGCGCAAGTAAGGGCAGTGAATTTTGATTCTAAACGCTCTGCTAATATGAAATGCGCAGATAAGTTTCAACACTGTTAAATCCGGACATAAGCCTTGTAATACAGGGTCAGTAAGCAATCATTCGATCACAAGAGGCGCGATGCACAATTTTTCCCCAGCACAACAGCAAGTATTGATCTTGCTGAATCAATACGTAGAAAATGAACCAGAAAATCAGCAATCCAAGGCATTATTAATTTCATTTGCCGAGCAGCATCAAAATTGCTGCGAACGCACATTATTGACGGGACATTTCACTGGTTCATGTTGGCTGGTGTCGAAAGACGGTCTGCGCGTGTTGTTAACCCACCATAAAAAACTGGGGCGCTGGCTGCAATTGGGTGGCCATGCCGATGGCGACAGTAATTTGGCCCAAGTAGCTTTACGCGAGGCTGAAGAAGAATCCGGTTTGACCGATCTAACTGTAGAATCCGAAATTTTTGATCTGGAACGGCATGTCATTCCTGCGCGTGGCGCGGAGCCGGAGCATTATCATCATGATGTTCGATTCGTAGTGCATGCCACTGGCAGCGAAAATTTTGTTGTCAGCGATGAATCACATGCGCTTGCTTGGCGAACCATCAGCGAATTAGTGGATGATGATGAAGCCGAGGATAGCATTCGTCGTATGGCAAGAAAGTGGTTAAAGAGAAATAGATAAAATGTGTGTCGTGGGAGCGGCGTAAGCCGCGAATAACCTGCATCGTGAATTCATTCGCGCCTAAGGGCGCTCCCACAAAAACCATCAATCAAAAAGTTTTTGTCTCTACTCGACCACCAAATTCGCCGGTTAATGTACTCACGTAAATCTTTTCGCCGGTCGCAATATATTCCGGCACCATGATTTCGATACCCGTGCTCAGCTTGGCGGGTTTCGGGCGCTTGGTGGCGGTGCCGCCTTTCAATTCTGGCGGGGTTTCGATCACTTCAAGCACTACGTTTGCCGGCAATTGCAGACCAATGGCTTGATCATCAATTATTTGTACGTAGCAATCTTCCAGACCTTCGGTGATATAGCCTTTTGCATCGCCCAGTGTTGTCGGGCTGAGCGTGTAGGGCGTGTAATCTTCTTTGTCCAGAAACACGAAGTCATCACCGTCCATATAGGAATAATTGGCTTCACGACGAAGTAAATCCACTTCGGTCAATTCGTCTTCGGATTTCAGACTCAAGTCCAGTTTTTGACCGCCCGGCACGCTGTACATAATGAAGCGGAAGGTCATGTTGCCGCCTCGGCCCTGCGGTGAGCTGCGTTCGATATCACGGACTTGATAGACGGTTTTATTGTGTTCGACCACGTTACCTTTTTTGATGTCGTAAGCTTTCATAAGTTTTCTTTGTGTTTTTGTAGGAGCGGCCTTGGCCGCAAATAAAGAATTGGAAATGTAGCTGGGTACCGGATCAACTTACGTCTATGTGCTGTCCGGGATGAGTTCATCCTGAACTCACTTCGGCGCTAATCGTACAGCACCATCAAGACGAATGGTTTCGCCATTCAAATAAGTATTCTGCAGAATAAAACCCACTAGTTCCGCAAACTCTTCTGGCTTACCCAGACGCGATGGGAATGGAATAGAAGCGCCCAGTGATTCTTGAACGGCGGGTGCCATGCCATCGACCATGGGTGTCCAGAAAATGCCGGGAGCAATCGTCATCACCCGAATTCCGAAACGTGCCAGTTCACGTGCCATCGGTAGCGTCATGGCAACCACGCCACCCTTGGATGCGGAGTAGGCTGCTTGACCAATCTGGCCTTCATAAGCGGCGACTGAAGCGGTATTGATAATGACGCCGCGTTCTTTATCGTCCGACTCATCGTTGTGTTGCATATGATTTGCCGCCGCTTTTGCGACATTGAAACTACCGACCAGATTCACCATCACGGTCGTTGAAAATTGCTTCAGCGGCATCGGGGCTTCTTTACCCAACACACGACCTGCGCCCAGAATGCCGGCACAATTAATCGCGGCATTCAAGCCGCCGAGTTTTTCTTTTGCCGCAGCGATATTGGCTTCAACCTGTGCTTCATCGGCAACATCGGTGCGAAAGTAAAATGCATTTTCGGCACCTAGTTCCAGTATAGCAGCGCTCGATTTTTCGTCATTGATATCAAACAACGCCACTTTGCCGCCATGCTTGACAATGTGCTGCGCAACCGCAAAGCCGAGACCAGAAACGCCGCCAGTAATAACAGCACGAATGTTTTGAATTTGCATGGGGAACTCTTTTTATAAGATGTTGTATTTTACCGTAGGAGCGCCTTCAGGC
>JAYUUM010000173.1:0-9717 GCA_043754555.1 Arenimonas sp.
ATTTGCTTTCCACCTTTGGCGCATCATTATGTCGTACCGAGTCGGTCAAGCTGGATTTGCTTTCCACCTTTGGCGCATCATTATGTCGTACCGAGTCGGTCAAGCTGGATTTGCTTTCCACCTTTGGCGCATCATTATTATCCTTTGCCTTGCGCTGGTCAGCCGACACCGCCGTCGCTGTAAAAGCGACTAGTACGATGACAATGGAGGCAAGGACGCGTTTCATGGCAATAGTTTAAAGGGCTCAGGTCGATGATTAGGGTGCAGTGTGGTGCTTTAGGGGTGAATCCTATCTGAATTTGGCCTGTTGACCCTGGTATTGCTGGGTCTACAATACTTAAAAAATCTCGCCGACACAGCATCGCAGCGATCCACCGGCTTTCTCGATTTCGGATAAATCCACTGATTGCACATTAAAGCCTGCTTGTTTCAGGACCTCATGATTGGCTGCACTTAAACTATCCGCCGCTGCCTGACTCATCCAAACAGCATCCTCACTCAGTGTGATGGCATTGCCTGCAAATGCATTTTTTTCCGGGCTAGACAACATCACGGCATGGGGCGCGTAAAATTCGGCAATCGTGTTACTCACTCGTGCATCGGCAAAGCCGCCAGGTGCAATGATGACACCCCGACTCGCCAAGATAGTGAGTACGACATTGGTGTGATACTCGCCGGGCGCTAAATCAAACATCAAGCAAGCTTTTAATCCGAAGGCGTCATACATGGCTTGGGCACCGGCTTCATCACAGCGCTCACTTAGCCCACAAAATGCAATGTTACGTGCTCGATCAATAATTAAAGAACCCGTCAGTTCGCAAATGCCTGGCTGCTTTCGCAAATCGATTAATTCATAGCCCAATACATGCTGAAAAAACGCCAGCATATCGGAACGCTCTGCTTCTGCTTGACGTACCGAATGCCGCATATGGCCAAGAATAATTTTCTTATTGTTGGCAGTTGCAAATACGTTGTTGGGGAATACGGCGTCGGGTGTGCCAGCTCGCCCCGAAAAAGTGATTGCAGGCGTTAGTTGTGATATTGCAAGCGCCAGGTTTCGATGTTGCGCGAATGCCAAGTCAATCTGCACAGATTTCTTTAGGTCCATGTAAACGTTATCTTGCGCTGATTGCGTTGCCAGTGAAAAACCTTCAGGCGTCACCAGGTAAACGGCTTTGGCACAGGCTGGGTTTCGTGGTTCGCATGTTTTAGCAAAACTAAAGAAAGCATCAATATCGCGTGTCAGCATGGATTTCTCTTAGAAAATATTGTCGCTAGGTGGGCATTGCCAGCTTAGCCAATGTAATGTTGGGTGGTGAGCGGCACATCCTAGGGCTTATGCATTTGTTTGGTATACAGCTGCAACACCTCATTGCTATTGCCCAAGCTTATTTCTTTTTCATACTGCATGCCAATCATTTCAAGCAAGCGGATGGAGGCATTATTAGAAGGCACAGTTATCGCCACTATGCGCTCCAATTGCAATTGATCCCGGGCATAGTTCATGCAGGCCATGGCCGCTTCATTCGCATAACCCTGGCCCCAAAAATCCGGATGTAAAGCAAAACCAATATCTACATCATTCAAGGTTTCGCGTTTAAGCAATCCGCATAAACCAATAGGCGTCCTGGACGACTTTATTTCGGTGAGATACAAACCAAAACCATACGTGTTTATCATGGCAAGAGGACCGGTTTTGATATAGGCACGCGCATCTTCCAAGTTGCGGACACCGCGGTCACCAATAAACTTTAGCCATGAGGGTTGGTTAACAAGGTCGAGAATAAATTCGGCGTCACTTTCTGCTAGCCACCGCAAATTTAAACGCGTTGTTTGAATTACTTGCATATTGGCACCTGGTAGATTGATGGGCACACGCCGCACCACTAAATCGCAAGAATGGCTCTGAGCTGAATCCTGGTTCTATATATGCCGACTTTCAACGGGACTAGACGCGAACAACAAATAGTGGCGTACATCTACTGACGTGTGAGGCATTATTTTTTCTTGCAATACGCCATTGCAACGCGAGTGATTCATAAACGAACTGGTAATATTTTACTTTAATGTGTGGCCGGATCTTACTTATAAATACGTATTGCCTATTATGCCCCCCGCATAGCCAACCCTGGCTCATTAATCTGCTTAAGCATAATTATGGCAAACTCCGCCAGCCGATCGACACAGAACAACACTCCCGTGCCTTACAACGAGACGCCTTTAGTGGTACCTTCGTCGCAGTTAAATCGTTCGACTTGAACACTGTGGCATTGGGGAATGCAACGCAGCACTTTTCTCGAATACAGCGCTTATCGCTATCTCAAGATTAGCGCCCTTCTGGCCGTTTTGGCGATAGTCGCCTATGCGTTGTCAAGACCGGCGGTCGGCCATTACGGCGGCACTTGGTTGGGCTATACCTTAGGCAGCGTTGGTGCTGCGATCATTTTTTTTCTGTTGTGGTTTGGCGTTCGTAAACGCCAATATCAATCTTCTGCCATTGACTTGAAGTCCTGGCTATCAGCGCATGTTTATCTGGGTGTGCTGCTGATTATCATCGTGACCTTGCATACCGGATTTGAACTCGGCTGGAATATTCACAGTTTGGCTTACGTATTGATGTTGGTGGTCATTTTCAGCGGCTTTTATGGCGTTTACGCCTATCTGCGTTTCCCGCGCATGATGACTGAAAAAATGGGCGAAGATACACTGGAAAGCCTGTTCCTCAAAATCGCCGACCTGGATCAAGAAGCCCGAAAAATAGCATTGCAGCTACCCGACGAGATCAATCGTGCCGTTTTGAATGCCAGCCAACATACGCGTATTGGCGGTGGCTTTTTCCAACAACTCAGTGGCCGTCAAAAAAACTGTCCGACGGCTTCGGCACTACTAAGCATTCAAAATCTCGGAGCCACGCTGAAAGACGAACATGCCAAAATCAATCGGGAATTATACTTCCAGATGTTAAGCAAACAGACACTGGTTAATCGCGCACGCGAAGATGTCATGTTTCGTGCACGGCTAGCCGTCTGGTTGTATTTTCACGTGCCACTCTCTATTGCACTGCTTGCGGCGCTCATCGCGCATATCGTCGCCGTGTTCTTTTACTGGTAGCCGAAAGCATGATTTATTGCCAGCTCTTACTGATAACTCGCAATAGCCGCGGGCAGCCCATTGATGAAGCGCGTGAAATCGCAGGCGATAGTTTGCGGATCGGTCGTGGTGCAAATTGTATTGTGCACTTACCCGACCCCCGGATTAATTTGCATCACGCCACTATTCAATATGCCGATGATGGCAAGCTTTATCTGGAAAGTGCCAATGAATTATTGAATTTTAATGGCGAATTCAGGAAACGCGAGGCCCTGCGCGCAGGTAGCCGTATTTTAATCGGACCTTATCAATTTATTGTCGAAGAAAAAGACAATGAGCATGATCTTGTGCTCAGCTATGAACTGGTTTCTCCCTTGTCAGATGATAAGGACGAATTAAAGAAGCGTTCGCGCACCCACCTTACCCAAACCGGCCTATCCAAGCGTTTTATTGCCTTGAGCTTAGCGACATTAATTACTTTGGCGTTTTTAATATTGCCGGTACTTAATGCCACCAAGCCTGAGCTGGTATCGGGTAGCGATAAGCTACCTATTACACTGGACGAGTCCTGGAACCCGGGTCCTATTTCTGCGGGTCATCAAGCATTCGCCAAGGACTGCCAGCAATGCCACACCAAACCTTTTGTCCAAGTAGAAGATAGTGCCTGTGCCACTTGCCACAAAAACATTGGTGACCACGTTGCAAACAAAACCATGCAAACCAGCTTATTCGGCGAAACCCGCTGCGCCAGCTGCCATCTTGAACATAAAGACAGTCTTACAATAGCTCGCAGTAACCCGGCACTCTGTGTTGATTGCCACAGCGATTTGAAAACCCATAAAGCGACTAAACCCGGCATCGCCTTGAATGATATTCATGATTTTTCAAGTGATCATCCAGGCTTTAAGCTATCAGTAAAAACAGGGGCTCAGACTGCTGATATCAAACGTGTTGATCAAACTGATAAAGCACACATGATTGAAAACTCCGGCCTGAAATTTCCGCATGATGTACATCTGTCCCAAAAAGGTGTTAATAGCCCCGATGGTCGCAGTGTCATGCAATGTAGTAATTGCCACACACCTGATGAAGCCGGTGTACGTTTCAAACCCATTGTAATGCAGGCGCACTGCGCCAATTGTCATCGACTTGAATTTGAGCCGGCTGTTACCACGCGCCAAGTTCCGCATGGCAATGTTGCGGAAGTCATGACCACGTTGCGCGAGTTTTACGGCAGCCAAACTGTCAGCGATACGCCGATTGATATTGCAACTATCGACGGCTTGATGCGCCGGCCCGAACAAGCCAATGACAAAGCAAAGCGGACGCGCGCGAATATTTGGGCAAATCAAAAAGCAAACTCGGTCGCGACCGATTTATTCGAGGTTCGCGTTTGCAACACATGTCACGAGGTTAAGCCCGTCAACAATAATGCGGAACAATCGTGGGCAATTACGCCGGTCAATATCACCGCTCATTGGTTACCTAAAAATAATTTCGCTCATAATCAGCACAGCAATGCCCAATGCTCCACTTGCCATAACACGGCCGACTCCAAATTGAGTAGCAATATCAGTATTCCCGATATAAATACCTGTCGCAGCTGTCATGGCGGTGCAAAAGCTGCTCGCAACAAGGTGACCAGTACCTGTGAATCCTGCCATGGCTTTCATTTGCCGAGTCATCAAAAATTATCGGTCGAAAAAATTAGCGCTGCACACGCCGCGCCGATATCAGAAGCCAAAGGAACGCCATGAATCGCTTACTATTAATACGCTTTTTTTGGCTAACGTCAGTTACCGGACTATTGCTGGGCGTAGGCCTGAGGTTACGAATTGAAAAGCCTAACGCTCCTGTTGCCACCACGACTCCTATTGCGACGACAATTCCGGCAGCAACGAGCTGTCTGGCAGGTATTAATCCCGACGGCTCAACTAAAAGTTGCGGCATAGCGTCTATGCAAAAACCATGGCAGACGCCTATAAAAGTACCTGCCAGTCCTCCGCCGCCAAGCGCCACGGTATTCCTGAGCATTGCCGAAGTAGAAAAAATTGTTAGCCAGGCGGTGGGTGAAGCACAGGCCCGCGGCGTGCGCGGTACCATTGCAGTAGTCGATCGTGTAGGCAATGTACTGGCTGTTTTCCGCATGACCGGCGCCAGTACCACCTTCACTATCAACAGTGGGCGTGGCGTTTCGGGAGGCCTGGAAGGCATTTCGATTTTGCCGGATAGTTTTGCCGCCATTTCCAAAGCCATCACCGGTGCTTATTTGTCCAGTGAAGGCAATGCCTTTAGTACGCGCACTGCCAGCCAGATCGTGCAGCAAAATTTCAATCCCGGTGAAATTTCTGCTCCGGCCGGTCCGTTATTTGGCGTACAGTTTTCGCAGTTTTCCTGTTCGGATTTAATGTCGCGACAAGCCGATGGCAGCATGGGTCCCAAACGCTCCCCTTTGGGATTATCGGCTGACGCTGGTGGAATGCCACTTTATAAAAATGGCTTCTTGGTCGGTGGTATTGGCGTCATTACCGACGCGCTGTATTCATTGGATTTGAATATCAAAAATTTTGATATTGATCCTGATGAGCTGGTTGCCGTTGCCGGTACTGCAGGTTTTTCTGCACCAACGGATATTCGTGCCAATCGCATCACTGCCGATGGCCGCACACTGCGCTTTACTGACTCGGAAGCATTAGCCTCCAATCCTGGTGCATCGGCACTCTTTGCATCGCTGCCCGGCAGTTTGATCGCCGTGCCGGGCTATGTCGCCGCCAGCACTAGTGCGGGAACCGGTTACGGAAGTGCAACCTCAGGCATACGCCCGGACACCGGTAGTTTCGCAAGCTTGAATGCCTATATTTTAGTGGATGCCTTCAACGCGAATCGCTATCCGATCACCGGCGGCACCGATAGTTTATTGGCAGCGGCGGAAGTGGATCAAATACTTCGCAGTGGGCTGGATGTCGCCAATCGCGCGCGCGCACAAATTCGTCGTCCTACAGGCTCGGCCGCACAAGTCACGATTACAGTTGTCGATACTCTAGGCCAAGTGCTCGGCCTGGTTCGCACACCGGATGCACCGGTATTCGGCATTGACGTGGCATTACAAAAAGCACGTACCGCTGCGTTTTTCTCGAACACCAATGCGGCGGCCGAATTAAATTCGCTGCCAGCTGCTAATTATCTGGTGCCTGCCAGCAGCTCATCCATTTCCGCATACGTAACCCAGTTGCAAACTTTTTTGAATGATCCGAGCAGTTTGAGTAACGGCATTGCTTACAGCAATCGCGCGATTGGTAATTTGGCGCGTCCGTATTTTCCCGACGGCATTGCTGGTGCGCCTTCGGGGCCATTATCAAAATCAATTTCAAACTGGAGCCCTTTTCAACAGGGTTTACAGTTAGATTTAAGCTATAACAATTTGATTGCTTCAGCCGTTGGCTCCCCTGTTATTGGCTGCACTGGTTTAAATAAATTACGTAATGGCATTCAAATTTTTCCAGGCTCGGTTCCCATTTATCGTGGCAATCAACTCGTGGGTGCCATTGGTGTTTCCGGTGATGGCGTTGATCAAGACGACATGGTGGCTTTTCTTGGTCTTGCTAATGCCGGACAAATTTTAGCCACCGGCATTGCCAACGCACCGGCCAGCATTAGAGCCGATACGATTGTGCCCAATGGCACCGGCACTCGACTTCGTTACGTGCAATGCCCACAAGCTCCGTTCAATAATTCATCGGCACAAAACGTCTGTGCCGGTCTTTGATGATGAAACCGATTCTCTGTCAACGCGTGCTGTTGGTCACGGCTTTACTCAGCGGGCTGAGCACTTCTTATGCGTTTGGCCAAGAAGACTCACAGACAATTTCAGCGGAAGATACACAGGATGAAGAAATAAAATTACAACGGCCGCAAGGAAAGCCGCTGAAATATGAATTGCCTGCCATCGACCCCAATCAAGTGTCACCACCTACCGCTGAAGTGCGGCGTGAGAGTCTGCCAGTGCCAGACCGTTGGCGAATTATGGAAGGCTTGGGTATCAAGCAAAACCATTGGGACCCCTACAACCAAAATGTGCTAAAGGGCGACAAACCTTTCGAGCCATTCAAAAAATGGGGTGAAGATTGGTTTTTGGTTGTCGGTGCAATTTCCGACACCTTAATCGAAGCGCGTCAATTACCCACCGCAGTGGGAGCGCAATCGAGCGGTGGTGCTGGGGCATTAGATATTTTTGGTCAGGGTCGGCAATCAACGATTAACCAGAATGTGATTTTTTCGGTCGCCGTCATTAAAGGCGATACTACTTTCAAACCACCCGATTATGAATTTCGTTTAGTGACTGCACTCAATGCAAACCGCACTCAGGTTGAAGAAGTGCGTGCGGTAAATATTGATCCGCGACGGGGGGAAATCCGTAACGACCGCCATATTGCAATTCAGGAATTATTCTTTGATAAGCACTTGCGCAATGTGTCGGACAATTATGATTTCGATAGCTTGCGCATCGGCATACAACCTTTCATTTCGGATTTTCGTGGTTTTGTTTTTCAGGACAATGCACTCGGCGTGCGTTTATTCGGAACCCGCGACAATAATCGTTGGCAATACAATGCCGCCTGGTTTCGTCGTATCGAAAAAGATACCAATAGCGGCTTGAATGACATCACCGAGCCATTACGCAATGACGATGTGATTATGGCGAATGTGTTTCGTCAGGATTTCCCGGTGCTTGGTCACACCACACAATTTAGCGTGATGCGCAATATTAATCGCGAACGTAATCAAGAGTATTACAACAATAACGGCTTTCTGGAGCGTCCTGCGGTAATGGGCGACACCCGTCCGCATGACTACCGTGTCACCTATGTAGGCCTCAGCGGCGACGGTCATTTTGGTCGCTGGAATTTGACCAGTTCTTTCTACCGGGTATTGGGTGACGACAGTTATCATCCACTGGCACAACAGGCCACCGATATTCGCGCAAGTTTTGCAGCCGCCGAGCTTTCATATGACTTTAGCTGGATCCGCGTGCGTGCAACGGGCGTTTATGCAAGCGGCGACAAGGACCCTTTCGACAATAAAGCGACAGGCTTTGACGCCATTTTTGAAAACCCACAAATCGCCGGTGCCGATACCAGTTTCTGGATTCGTCAGGCAGTCCCCTTGATTGGTGGCGGCGGTGTCGTTTTATCCGGTCGAAATGCTTTGCTACCGAGCTTGCGTTCATCAAAAGAACAGGGGCAATCGAACTTCGTAAATCCAGGAATTCATTTATTTGGACTCGGTGCTGATTTCGACATCACGCCGCAATTGCGATTGATCGCTAATGTTTCAAAATTAAGCTTTTCAGACACATCATCGCTGGAAGTCTTGCGCAACCAGGGCGATATTGACACTGACATTGGCGTTGATGTTTCAGCAAGTTTGCAATATCGGCCATTCATGTCACAGAACATCGTATTGAATGCTTCGTTTGCATCACTACGGCCTGGCAAAGGCTACAAACAATTATTTGATGCTGATGAAACCCAGTATTCCGTGCTGTTAAATTTATTGATGAGCTTTTGATGCGAACACTTCTGGTCCGCCTTGTTTTGATTTTTATCGCCCTGGCACTGCTTATCAGCGCCGTGATGGTTATTGCTTCCGAAGACGCCAAGCCTGTCGCTCGTACTTACAGCGCTCAAGCGGCGGCGCCTAAAAATCAGACATTAAAACTGGCACAGGAAAAATCCATCGGTTGCACAAGCTGTCATACCAGTAGCGACCATAGCACCATGCATAGCAATCCTGCCGTGATTCTTGGCTGCACCGATTGTCATGGCGGCGATGCCAGTGTTAATAAACCTGACCACTCTGATAACGCAACGGCGCATTCCGGCAAATATCGTTTGGCAATAAGCAAAGCGCATATTTCTTCGCGCTATCCGATGAAATGGAAATATCCCTCTGCATCAAATCCACCACTCACCTATACATTGTTGAATCGTGAAGCGCCGGAGTATGTCCGCTTCATCAACCCCGGTGATTTGCGTGTCGCGCGATTGGCCTGCGGTGCATGCCATTTACCGATTATTCAAGCCAGCGAACGCAGCCTGATGTCCACCAGTGCCATGCTCTGGGGCGGCGCCTCATACAACAACGGTATTTTGCCTTTCAAACGCTATATTCTTGGCGAAGCCTATACTGCCGATAGTCAACCGGCGTTTATGAAAAATCCGATGCCGGTAACTCCTGAAATGACCGCGATGGGGATCCTGCCGAGCCTGGCCCCACTGCCGGCTTGGGAAACTGTACCGCCTGGCGATATTTTTCGTGTGTTTGAACGCGGTGGTCGCGTGGTCAATACACAATTCCCGGAAATCGCTTTGCCCAACAATACCGGGCAATTGCAAAAACTCGATGAACCCGGCCGACCCGACATCAAACAATCCAATCGTGGGCCGGGTACCGGTAGTCGCATTGCAGTGCCGGTGATCAATATCACTAAAACCCGATTGAACGATCCTCATCTTTGGTTTCTTGGGACCAATGATCAAGCCGGTGATTATCGTTCGTCCGGCTGTACTGCGTGTCATAGCGTTTACGCCAATGATCGTGACCCGAAACATTCCGGGCCATACGCCG
>JAYUUM010000174.1:0-3227 GCA_043754555.1 Arenimonas sp.
TAATAAAAAACGAAACGCGGCAGAAAATCGAATCATGGGGCAACCAGTTTGAGAACGCCCGAAGGGCATTGAGAAAGGGGATAATAACGGAAAGGGGCCGTCCGGCTCCAATCGAGAGACCCATCCGGTATGCACCAGACCGATTCCCCAGATGATAGCGACCACGAAATCGTGGAAGCCATCGTGCCTTTGGAGGCCGCAGGCAAGCGTTTTGACGCCGCTTTAGCCGAAATGTTCCCCGAATTTTCACGTTCCCGCTTAACTGAATGGATTAAGACCGGAGACGCCCTGTTGGAGGGTCAAATCGTCAAACCCAAGGTCTCAGTGCGCGGCGGCGAGACCGTCAGCCTGTGTATTCGTGTCGAAATCGAGACCCGCGGTGAAGCCGAGCAAATGGACCTGGATATTGTCTATCAGGACGCCGATGTGCTGGTTATCAACAAGCCCGCCGGTTTGGTGGTGCATCCTGGCGCTGGTAATTCGCATGGAACGCTGGTCAATGGCCTGCTGTACTTTGACCCCAAAATGGCCGAATTGCCGCGCGCCGGCATTGTGCATCGCTTGGATAAGGACACCTCGGGCCTTATGGTGATTGCACGCTCGTTGCGCGCACATTCCAGCCTGGTCGAACAATTGTCAGCACGTGAAGTGCACCGGCAATATCTCGCGGTTGTGGCGGGAACAATGGTTGCTGGCGGCACGGTTGATGCCCCGATTGATCGTCATCCCAAGGACCGTATCCGCATGGGCATTGCCCGTGAAGGTGCCGGTCGCGATGCCGTTACGCATTATCGACTGCGCGAAAAATTCCGTAACCACACGCTCGTCGAATGCCGTCTTGAAACCGGCCGTACCCATCAAATTCGCGTTCACTTGACACACATCAAGCACGCCATCGTGGGTGACCCGGTCTATGGTTTGCTGCGTTTGCCAAAAGGCGCGACCCCGGCGCTGGTGGAAACTCTGCGTACTTTCAGACGCCAAGCTCTGCATGCTGAAAAGTTATCATTCGTGCATCCAGTTACGGGTGTTGAAATTACTACCGAAGCGCCAATGCCGGAAGATATGCAAAACTTGTTGCAAGTATTGCGTGATGACAGTGCACAGGCGAAGTTATAGCTTTTGGTAGGAGGGCCTTCTAGGCTCGAAAAATATAAAACGACCACATTGGTAGGAGGGCCTTCTAGGCCCGAAAAATGTAAAACGAATACAAAGGTCACAAATATTGTACGAAAATTACAAAAACATAATCGTGGGAGTTTCGGTTGCGAATGCTGGAAGTTTTTTCGGGCCTAGAAGGCCTCCTACCCAATCATCAAATGAACCCAAAAAATATTCTCATCGCTAATTGGCCAGCCCCAAAAAATATTCATGCCTTTACTACGTTGCGTAATGGCATGGGCGTTTCAAAGCCACCGTTTGATCAATTTAATCTGGGTAATCGTAACAGCGAGCAGGGCGATGACCCCATCGCGGTCGAAAAAAATCGCGAACTATTAGTGCAGGCGTTTTCCTTGCCAGCGCCTGTACATTGGTTGCGGCAAGTGCATGGTGTTGATGTTTTACGCTTTGACGACACGCCAAGACCTAGCGGTGATTATCATCAAGACGAACCGGTTGCCGATGCATCGGTAACATCGAAAAAAAACATCGTCCTCGGTATTCTCACGGCCGATTGTTTGCCTGTTCTTTTTTGTAATACAGATGGAAGCGAAGTGGCGGCCGCCCACGCAGGTTGGCGCGGCCTCGCCAATGGCATGCTTGAAAATACCGTGCGCGCCATGAATAGCAAGCCTGAAAATATTTTGGTGTGGCTAGGCCCGGCAGCAGGTCCGGCGGCTTATGAAATTGGTGCAGAAGTGCGAAACGCTTTTGTTCAATATGACAAGCATGCCGAGGTGGCTTTTATTCCCACCCGCGAGAATCATTGGAAAGTAGATCTATACCAACTTGCCCGCATGCGTTTGCAAAGCATGAGTATTAACAAAGTGTATGGTGGCGAGCATTGCAGCATTAGCGAACCAGACCGATTCTTTTCGCACCTACGCGACCAAAAAACGGGACGCATGGCCAGTATTATCTGGATGTCCTGATAAATATTGAATGACTATTGGCAGGTTCATTTGCCATTTTGTTATGAAACACTAAGCTCCCGTTTTCAAAGCAAAGGTTCCGCATATGCGCTTTTTGTTTTCTTGCGCGCTTATATTTGTCCTAGGAGTTTCTTCGGCATTCGCAATAACAGCTGCCGATGTGAAATTGCAGTTGGAGTCGCGCGACAAAAAATCGCTGGTCAGTGCCGAAGCACTTGCCAAGGCCGAACCAAAAAATGCTGAGGCCTGGATTTTGCTCACCCGCGCCCGGTTGCAGGCTAACCAAGCTGAAGCTGCGGTTGAATCGGCCGAGAAGGCCGTCAAGTTCGCACCTAATAATTCGCAAAGCCATTTTTGGCTAGGCAATGCTTATGGCTCACGGATCGGCCAAGTTGGCATGTTCTCGCAGATGAGCATGGCGCCAAAAATACGCGACGCGTTCGAGAAAGCTGTGGCACTGGATCCCAATAATCTCGATGCACGGGATGGCGTGCTGCAATTTTATTTGCAGGCACCTTCAGTAGTCGGCGGCAAAGACAAAGACAAAGTTAATGCGCAAGCCAATGAAATTGCCAAACGCGATGTCGCTCGCGGCCATTTAGCGCGCGCCCAGATTTTTATGTCTGAAAAAAATACTGCAGCTGCGTTGAAGTCCTATGAAGCTGCGTATGCTGCAAAACCATCGGACAAGAATATTCGTATGGCGCTTGGTATTGGCTATCAAATGGCGGAGCGATGGAATGAGGCTTTCAAACATTTTCGCGCGTGGACGGCACAGGACGAAAAGGCAGGCCCTGCTTGGTATCAACTGGGTCGCACAAGCGCTTTGAGCGGTTTGCAATTGGATGAAGGTATTGCCGCCTTGCAAAAGTATTTAGGTATGTCGCATTCGGCCAATGAACCGCAAAATAAAAATGCCTATCATCGACTCGGCCAGCTTTATGCCAAAGTAGGAAAGAAAGCAGAAGCCAAGGCGGCGTTACAAGCAGCCTTGAAACTCGACCCCAAATTTGCCGATGCTAAAACCGAGCTCGCTAAATTGAAATAAAGCTGGTGGTTTTTGTAGTTTGATTTGAATCAAGTAAGCCCCAAATTTTTTGGTGATACTTAGCGCAGGGCTTGAAAGCCCAGAAA
>JAYUUM010000175.1:0-9651 GCA_043754555.1 Arenimonas sp.
CATGATTATTGTCGAAAGCATGGCTTTCATCGGCAAGGCCCACTATTCTAATGGAATGAACGAAATCGCGAACGAAAATGACGATGACAGCCTGCATAAGCTGGCCGAACAAGTCGGGCACACGCTGAAGCAAGCGCATCTCAGCCTGGTGACGGCAGAAAGTTGTACCGGCGGCTGGATCGCGAAAATGATTACCGATATCCCGGGCTGTTCGGACTGGTTTGAAGCCGGTATGGCCGCTTACAGTTATGAAGCCAAACAGGCCTTGCTCGGCGTGCGCTCGGAAACTTTGATGCAGCACGGCGCCGTCAGCCGCGAAACCGTGATTGAAATGGTATCCGGCGCCATGATCACCTCGGGTGCCAGTGTGTCAGTTGCCGTGACCGGTATTGCTGGTCCTAGTGGTGGCACCGAAGACAAGCCTGTCGGAACCGTCTGGATTGCCTGGAAACGCCGCGGCGGCTATCCGATCGCACAGGTGTTTCACTTCGATGGCGATCGTGAATCTGTACGTCGGCATACCGTAGCGGAAGCTTTGAAAGGTGTTTTGAAACTCGTTGGATAAAAATTAATCAGGATATTGCGTGAAGAAAACTATTGTTTTACTTATATGCCTGTGATGTTCTTTCTGCCATTCGTTGATGGCGTCAGAAACGGGTTCTGCCACTGAATTGCCTACACCTGCGAAAGATCAGGCACAGATTTTTTTTGAAACCGATTGAAGGAATTATGTCCGGTTTGCCCGTGCAGATATTCGAAACATCGAATGCTAAAAAAGTTGTCTTGAATTCACTTTGATGATTTCGAATGCAGCGTAATCAATCTTGAAATGACGATGGCAAGGTACAACACGCCAATCAATTGTTGAATCATCACTAATGAGCGCGCATGGTCGCTTACCGGTGTAATTTCACCAAACCCTACGCTGGTCAAACAGGTAAAACTGAAGTACAGCATTTCGAACCAGCTAAAAACGCCATCGGGATTATTGCTCGTGTTGATATAAAAAGCGCCGGGCGACAAGTATTCAACTATCGAATACAAATAAGCGAACACAAACGCCAGCATTGCGTATAAAGATCCTGCGGCAAACAACTCATCGAGTGTCATAATCTCGTCGCGCAGCACATAGCGGAATAAGCAGACAATCACGAAGGCATGCAGAGCCGCCTGGAAAAGCATGCCCAGCACAAAAACATAGCCCACCCCAGTTACTGCAGCGATCACTTGTAAAATAATGGTGGGGATAAGCAGAGCGTAGCCAAGGCGGTTTTCTACGCCGGTGGCGCTGGCCGAACGTAATGCCAAAACCAGGATGGCCCAGTCAAAGGCAATCACGGCGATACGGCCCGATTGCATGCGCTCCAGAAACGGATACGAAACTATTAAAGCGACCAAGGCAAGCAACAGCCGGACATTCGGTAGGGCGAGCAATTCTTTCATGTCTGGCGATATTAACCGAAGTTTTTAGTGATGGGGTCAAAACCAACGCTAATTAAATTCACGTGGCAGAGCAAAGGAATTGTCAATCGACTGTTTTGAAGTAGTAAGATGAGGCCATGAAAAATTATCTCATCCAATTGGTAATCATAGTCGCCGTGCTTTTCAGCACGAACTCCATCGCTGCACCCGGCCACTACATCGTGGTCACCATGGACGACAGCGGCAAGGCGCAACCGGTATTTTATCGAGCGGTAGACTTTTCGGAAGAGCGTTCTGTTTCACAGGCAATTCTCAAATCAACCTTGCACGATGCCGATCATCTTTTTATTGCTGGCAATGGCTGGGCCGACGTTGCTGAAGTGCCACGATTTGTTCGTGGTGAATTTGCCGCTAATGGTATTAGTGGTGACATCAAATCGTATCAAGTTGAACAGCAGGAAAGATCTTTTGCATTGCGAATTCCAGCCAAGGCAGGCGCTCGGATCAAGCTTGAATACATGGGTGTGCGGTCGGAGTTAAATGTTCAGCGAGTGGTAGCGAACGCATCCAAACTTGCGTTGGCAAATTTTCAAGTCAAACCGCAGACAAAAGCATTCGTAAACTCAGGCAATCGTGTTGATATTTTGGTATTGGGCGACGGCTACACGGCTGCCGAACAAGCCTTGTTTAATAGCGATGCCGAAACGCTTCGCGTCGCCATGTTCGACTATGTGCCGTACAAACAATATGCAAATCTGGTGAATTGGACGACTACATTTAACGCTTCAGCTCAATCAGGTTCTGATCATCCGCCGTATCTAGCGGGCTGCACGAGTACAACATGTTGTGCCGATACTGCAGCACAGAGTGATCCGAAAGCGGCGGGTGCGGGAATGTTTGTAAGCACGGCTTTTGACGGTAAATTCTGCACATCGCAAATTCATCGTTTGGTGACTATTAACAGCTCTAAAATTTATGCTGCTGCGAGTGCATTTCCGGGTTGGGACCAGTTGGTCGTTTTGCTTAACGAGTCGGTTTACGGTGGCTCGGGTGGGAGCATTGCCGTTACCACAACGAACAGCAATGCAAAATTAATTGTTATTCATGAGTACGGCCATACTTTTCATGATCTTGCCGATGAATACACATCACCTTATCCTGGCTTTCCGGCATGCAGCGATATAAGCAGTCCGGCCTGCGAAGTGAATGTCACCAATCAAACGAATCCATCATCAATTAAATGGAGAAGTTGGTTCACGCCATCCATTGCAATTCCTACGCCTTCAGGAACCGCAGGCATCGGTTTGTTTGAGGGCGCACGTTACCAAACGTCCGGGGTATATCGGCCGCAAAACTCCTGCGGCATGCGAAGTCTAGGCGCGCAGTTTTGTTCGATATGTTCGCAGGCTTATGTGCTTAAACTTTATCGTGGTGGATGGGGTACGCCATCGGCAGGCATCGATTTGATCGAACCAGGAACCGAGGTGCCGGCAGCCTCAAGTAATGTGAATTACAGTGTAGGTAGTACGAAAAATTTTAGTGCGACTGTGTTGCGACCAACGCCAGACACCGTTTCAATGCAATGGTATCTGGATGGCGTTGCGGTGAGTGGTGCGACTAACAGTAATTTTGATTTTCTACAGCTTACTGCAAGCCCTGCCACGCGAAGTTTGGAGTTGCGTGTTACCGACAATTCGACTCTGGTGAAAGCAGAAATGGCCGGTACCGATATGGTGCATTCTCGCACCTGGACGATTCAAGTGACCACGCCGCCGTCGCTATCGATCAATAATATTTCGCTCAATGAAGGTAACTCCGGAGTGACGGCAGCCAGTTTTACGATCAACCTTTCAAGTCCTGCACCAGCGGGTGGCGTAAGTTTTGATATCGCTACTATTGGCATGCGAGCGAATGGTAGCGCGGCGCAAGCGGTTAAAGACTATGCCGCTGTGCAACAGCTCGGCAAAACTATTGCGCAAGGTCAAAGCAGCACGAGCTTTGCAGTAAAAATAATGGGCGATAAAATCACTGAGCCCAATGAAGTTTTTGGAGTGCGTTTAAGCAATGTAGTAGGTGCCATTATTGGCAATGATCTTGCCGTCGGCACCATTATTAATGACGATAGTAGTCATTTGCTTGGCAACATAAATAATTCTGGAATTGCTTTGCTGGGTAGTTCAGCTTTGGTCGGAAGAAGATCAGTCGCAAGACCATTTACAGAGTGCGAGCGCCTACAAAAAGAGATTGCAATGCTAGAAAAAAGGGTAGCTGCCAGCGCAGTCAAAGAAACAGAAGGTGTGCGCAACATTCTGACGCTTGAAAGCCAGCTAGCAAAAATCAGTTGCCGCTAAGCCCAAAGCTTTGTCACCACCCCGTAGTTGGTCGCTAGCGGTCGAGTTTTTTTTTACATCGAAATGTTCCCGTAGGAGGCCGCTTGCGGGCGAGTTTTTTTTACATCGAAATGTTCCCGTAGGAGGCCGCTAGCGGTCGAGTTTTTTACATCGAAAAGTTCCCGTAGGAGGCCGCTAGCGGTCGACGTAATATTTTATTGTCCACCTGATTGCATCTTCTCAAACAGACCCAATCGGCTGCGCCTCCGACGCGCGAATACTACGAACTATAAAAATACCGGCATATCTAATTGATATTTATAGATAAATAAACTTTGTATAGTTTTTTTCAAACAAACCCTTGACACATAAATTTTTGTTAGTAGTATTACTACTAATGGAAATTACTGAAAACCAACAAGCGATACTTAACTTCATTGCCGAGCGAATAGGGCAAGACGGTGGTTCGCCATCCCAGACCGAAATTGCCAATGCTTTTGGTTTCCGAGGCGTTCGTGCAGCCCAGTATCATCTCGATATTCTTGAGCAGGCTGGCTATATCCGGCGCTTGCCCGGACAAGCTCGCGGCATACGGCTTTGCCACACGGAAGCTGTCGAATCTCCCGAGGATGTCGAAATTCCGATCGCAGTAAAGAATGCATCTGCCGATGCGCTACGTTTGCCGGTACTTGGCCGCGTTGCAGCGGGCTTACCGATTGGTGCCGATATCACCGGCGAAGATTATGTATTGCTCGATCGTGTATTTTTTTATCCGTCGCCGGACTATTTATTAAGAGTGCAGGGCGACTCGATGCGCGACGACGGTATTTTTGATGGTGATTTGGTCGGCATTCATCGCACCAATCAAGCGCAGTCCGATCAAATTGTCGTCGCCCGTATTGATGATGAAATCACGATCAAGCGTTTGAAAATCGGCAAAAACGGCATTCGTTTATTGCCACGCAATCCCGATTTTGCACCCATTGATGTTCGTCCTGATCAAGATTTTGCCATTGAGGGTTTGTATTGCGGTTTAATTCGGTCGTCACGATGAATAGTTCGGGCGCTCGTTATATTTCCCTACAAAGCTGTGCTGCATTGTCTGACAGTAAATCAGGCGAAACACTGATTTCAGTATTTTTCACGTATGGCAAATTGAGTTCAAGCCTGTCTCAGCTTATGCGACAAGTGCCCAATAAACTTCTTTACACCCAATACTAAACACCTAAGGAATTGCCATGGATGAGAACAAAAAACGTGCTTTAACTGCTGCTCTTGCACAGATTGAAAAGCAATTCGGTAAAGGCACCGTTATGATCATGGGCGACAAAGCGATTGAAGCGGCAGATGTTATTCCGACCGGCTCTTTAATGCTTGATATGGCGCTTGGCATAGGCGGCTTGCCGAAAGGTCGCGTGATCGAAATTTACGGACCAGAATCTTCCGGTAAAACTACTTTGACCTTGCAAGTGATTGCTCAATGCCAAAAAGCCGGTGGCACCGCCGCTTTCGTCGA
Organism: Arenimonas sp.; assembly: GCA_043754555.1. Lineage (GTDB taxonomy): Bacteria > Pseudomonadota > Gammaproteobacteria > Xanthomonadales > Xanthomonadaceae > Arenimonas. The sequence continues at coordinate 5,269 of JAYUUM010000175.1, forward strand.
TGCCGAACACGCGCTTGACCCCAATTACGCTGCCAAACTGGGCGTAAAAGTGGATGATCTATTGGTGTCGCAACCGGATACCGGTGAACAAGGTTTGGAAATCGTTGACATGCTGGTGCGTTCAAACGCAGTGGATATTGTTGTAGTCGATTCGGTCGCAGCATTTACCCCGCGTGCTGAAATTGAAGGCGAGATGGGCGAGCTGCAAGTGGGTCTGCAAGCGCGTTTAATGAGCCAAGCCCTGCGTAAACTCGCCGGTAATATCAAGCGTAGTAATTGCATGGTGATTTTTATTAACCAACTGCGTATGAAAATCGGCATGATGATGCCAGGTCAAAGCCCTGAAACAACTACCGGTGGTAACGCGTTAAAATTCTATGCCTCCGTGCGTCTGGATATTCGCCGCATTGGTTCAGTGAAGAAGGGTGACGAAATTATTGGTAACGAAACCAAGATCAAAGTCGTCAAAAATAAAATGGCGCCTCCTTTCAAACAAGTGGTTACCGAAATTTTGTATGGCGAAGGTATTTCGCGCGAAGGCGAAATTCTTGAGTTAGGTGTTGACGCAAAATGTGTAGAAAAAGCCGGTGCCTGGTATTCGGCTTTGGGCGAGCGCATTGGTCAAGGTAAAGAAAATGCCCGCCAATATTTGAAAGATAATCCGAAAATGGCGCTTGAACTAGAAGCCAAGATTCGCGAAAAAATGGCGCCGAAAGTGATACCGAAAAAAGCTAACGAAGAAGAAGCCGAAGCTTAATTTGTCACCATGAAAAAAAAACGGGAAGAACCTTCCGCCTACCAGCGAGCCCTCGCCTTGTTGGTTAGGCGGGAGCATTCCCGCAAGGAACTTGGCCGCAAGCTGAAAGCCAAGGGTATCGAGCGTGAAGACGCCGATACCGCTCTAGACAAGCTGAATAAACAAGACTTTCAAAACGATGCGCGCTTTGCTGAAGTGCTTGCGCGTTCACGTGTTTCCGCAGGCTACGGGCCCATTCGCATACGTGCCGAGCTTGGCACCCACGGCCTAGCCCGTGAAGATGTTGACGCTGCCATGGAAGCAATCGAAACCGACTGGGGTGAAACTGCTCACGAACTTATTTCCCGCAAATACGGCAATAAGGACCTCTCTGATCAGACCATCCGCCGCAAAGCAACCGACTTCCTATTGCGCCGGGGCTTTGATCAGCGAATCGCGTTTGCCGCGACCAAACTCAGCAATCACCTCCCCGACGAATAATATTGCTCCGCGTTGTGTAGACGACCTTCCAGAGCGGATGCTTTTACCTCTAAATTATGCGAAAACATAACCAGTTCGGTAGGAGGGCCTTCTAGGCCCGATGCTTTTATCTCTAAATTATGCGAGAAGATAACAAGATTCCATAGGTGTCTTCGAGACAAGAAGCTTTTATCCTCAGTTACTTAGAGTCATCAATACGTGCAGCCGTCCCGACCAAAATCGTCATGCCCGTGGGAGCGTCCGTAAGGCGCGAAAAACCACGCCAGAGTTGTCACTCTTGATGGCGCTGCCGTAGGTCCGCAATTTGTGGTGATAAATCTCCACGACTTCGAATACTCTGGGGCGGTACTTCGACTTCAAACATCGCAGCAGACCATTCGCGCCTACGCACGCTCCCACAAAAACACGCTTCGGAGCGCTCTATTTCTATCGTAAAGGCTGCTTATGCCCTGAGCTGTTCACACAACGTGGTCTGAAAAATTGACCAAATCTATGAACTTAGATTGTTTTTAGAGCCTTAAGCTGGCCATGCCTGATATTCTAGGCACTCATCCTGATGACTTGAAAACTCGGACTTTACTCGGCATCTTGCCTAGTAACCGAGACATACCCTTTGCTTAAGAATACAAACACCATGACCCAGCCAGCGCCCGTTTCCACTTCCGATATTCGCCAGTCGTTTTTGAAATTCTTTGAATCCAAAGGCCACACCATTGTTGCGTCCAGTCCTTTGGTGCCGGGCAATGATCCGACCTTGTTGTTCACCAATGCCGGTATGGTGCAATTTAAGGATGTATTTCTGGGTGCAGAAAAACGCAGTTATAAACGCGCGGTTAGTTCGCAGCGTTGCGTGCGTGCCGGCGGTAAACATAACGATCTGGATCAAGTCGGTTACACCGCACGTCATCACACGTTTTTTGAAATGCTTGGCAACTTTAGTTTTGGCGATTATTTTAAGCACGATGCCATTAGCTACGCCTGGGAACTATTAACCGAGGTCTGGAAACTGCCGAAAGAAAAATTACTGGTCACCATTTATTACACCGACGATGAAGCTTTTGAAATCTGGAACAAAGTCGTCGGCTTGCCAGCCGAAAGAATTATTCGCATTGGTGATAACAAAGGCGCTGCGTATGCCAGCGATAACTTCTGGCAAATGGCCGACACCGGTCCTTGTGGCCCGTGTACCGAAATTTTCTACGATCATGGCGCGCATATTCCAGGCGGCCCTCCGGGTTCGCCGGATGAAGACGGTGATCGTTTCATTGAAATCTGGAACAACGTGTTCATGCAGTTTGATCGTCAGCCCGACGGCTCGCTACTGCCATTGCCAGCGCCTTGCGTCGATACTGGCATGGGGCTCGAACGCGTTGCTGCGGTTCTGCAACACGTGCATTCCAATTACGAAATCGATTTATTCCAGCACCTGATTAAAGCCGCTGCAACACTGACCAACACTACCGATCTTGAAAACAAATCGCTGCGCGTAATCTCCGATCACATTCGTGCGTGTTCGTTTTTGATTGTCGACGGCATTCTGCCTTCCAACGAAGGCCGTGGTTATGTATTGCGCCGCATTATTCGCCGCGCTATTCGCAACATCTGGAAAATGGGTGCATTGCAAGCCGATGGTTTGTTCTGGCGCATGGTGCAGCCATTGGTTGAAATGATGGGTGCTGCTTATCCGGAATTGAAGTCGAAACAGGCATTGATTGAACAAGCCTTGAAAGCCGAAGAAGCCGCGTTCGCCTCCACGCTCGATGCTGGCATGCAGCGTCTTGAAAATTCCCTAAAAGCCAGCGGCAATAAACTCGATGGCGACCAGCTTTTTCAAATGCACGACACCTACGGCTGCCCACCGGATTTAATCGTCGATATTTTGCGCGAAAAAAATGCCGTGCTTGCCAACGACGCAACCGCAACTTATGAAACCTTGATGGAAGAGCAGCGTACACGCGCGCGCTCTGCCGGTAAATTTGGTGGCCAGGCCGGTCTGCCAGCCGAGCTCGTGGCTTCGTTGCATGCAACAGAATTTCTCGGTTATGAAAAACTTGAAAAAGACGGCTGCAAAATTGTCGCCTTGGTCAAGGACGGCAAGCCCGTGCAATCGATTGCCAACGGTGATGAAGCCATCGTGATTCTAGACCGCACGCCGTTCTATGCCGAATCCGGCGGCCAAAGCGGCGATAGCGGCGTATTGCTCGACACCGGTGCCGATCATTTCGACGTTAGCGACACTATAAAAATTTCTGCCATTTTTCATGCCCATGTCGGCAAGCTGACAAAAGGAGCTCTCAAGCTTGGCGATAAAGTATCGGCTCGTGTCAATGCAGAACGCCGCCAGGCTATTGTACTCAATCACTCGGCCACGCATTTATTGCATGCGGCCTTGCGCTCTGTGCTCGGCACTCATGTCACACAAAAAGGTTCGCTGGTTGCGCCCGATAAATTGCGTTTCGACTTCTCGCATTTTCAGGCAATGACACACGACGAACTATTGCAAATCGAAAAAATGGTGAATACCGAAATCCGCCGTAACCCCGAAGCCGAAGTGCATCACATGGGTATGGACGAAGCGATTGAATTTGGTGCCATGGCCTTGTTCGGTGAAAAATATGGCGAGCGTGTCCGCGTGTTGAAGATGGGTGATTTTTCTACCGAACTTTGCGGCGGTACCCATGTGCATCAAACTGGCGACATTGGCGTATTCAAGATTCTTTCCGAAGGCGGCATTGCAGCGGGTGTTCGTCGTATTGAAGCCGTCACCGGCGAAGGTGCTCTGCATTATTTTGCCGAACAGGAAAAACAACTCGACGAAGCCGCCGAACTGCTTGGTGCAAAAGGCGACGACGTTATCGACAAACTCAAAGCCTTGCTCGACAACCAGAAAAAACTGGAACGCGAACTGAAAACGATTAAAGCCAGGGCAGCGGCTGGAGCCGCCATCGAGTTAGTCAGCAGCGCCATCGAAATTAATGGCATCAAGATTCTTGCCGCACGACTCGAAGGTCTGGACAGCACCGGCCTGCGCGATGCCGTCGATACGCTCAAAGGCAAGCTCGGCGATTCCATCATTCTGCTGGCCTCGGCCGACAGCGGCAAAGCGGCCCTCATTGCCACCGTGCATGGCTCGGCCCTTGGCAAAG
>JAYUUM010000176.1:0-3213 GCA_043754555.1 Arenimonas sp.
TGCCTTGAAAGAAATCCCTACAAAAAAACACATCTGCCCCCGATGTATCGCCAACAATAAAAAAGCGAAGCTCCGCGGGAGCGCCCGTCAGGCGCGAATATCCGGTCAACGGAGGAATAATGAAAATTGGTGCAGATACTTCAGGTTATCAAGCATTGCGTCGGCATCGAATTTCATCGCCGAATCAAATCTATTTTATTACTTTTACAACGAATAAGAGGCAAGCTGTATTCCTTGAAAATGATCTGGCCGCACGAATTTTTTGCGCGGCGCTCAATGACCCAAGGCTTTGGTCGGAAGCCAAACTAATGTGCTGGGTATTGATGCCCGACCATGTACATTTGCTGATACAGGTTGGCGATAATGAATCGATATCACAATTGATAAATCGCTTAAAAACGAACACCGCCAGAAAAGTGAATTTTATTCTTGGCAGAACAGCTCGCTTTTGGGAGAAAGGCTTTCACGACAAAGCGATTCGTTCGGAGGAAAATATTATCGATGTCGCTCGCTATATCGTTATGAATCCGATCAGGGCAGGGCTTGTGAAAAGTGCAGGAATGTATCCTTATTGGAATGCGATTTGGTTGTAACTTCCCGTGTAAAAGCTTCGCGCCTAACGGACGCTCCCACGACGTTGCAATATGCTTAAAGCACCGTAATACGGTAGCGTTTGTTTGCCACAGTGACAAGCGGTGGCTTTTTTGTCTGATTAAATGCATCAAACCCGGGTTTCAAATCGCTCCAAAACCGCTGCCACTTCGAGCGTTGCCAAACAATCTTTGTGTTGTCGAACCGAAATGGAAAAATATGCACGTCAATATTTTTCTGTCCCCCACGCAGGGCAGCTTCCATCAAGGCATAAATCTCTTCAATATTCTGATCACCCATGGCGTAGCAACCAATCGAAACACAGTTGCCATGCACCATTAAATAATCGCCGGTGCGCCCATTGGCGCGGTCATAGGCATTGGGGTATCCCAGGTTGAATGACAAATGATAGCTACTGTAAGGATTCAGTTGGCCTAGACCGACTTGGTAAAAACCTTCCGGAGATTGGCCGTCGCCTTGTCTTATTTTCGGCCCTAGCTGGCCTGAAAAAGTACAGATTGGATAGGTGTGAAATAAAGCAAATTTATCATTTTGCTTTACCCAGACTTCCAACGCTTTTTCGGATTTGAAGATGCGAATGAAAACGGCGTTCCCATAAATCAGATTTTTTTTCTTGAGTGCGCTTATCAATCCAGGCTTGACACGTAGCTCGGCTTGTTCGGCACGACTCGTGGCTAAAACAGTACTGCTACAAAACACAAATAGCAGTACGGCTAATAAATAATGCTGAAGTCCATTAGGCATGTTAAATGTTGAGGTGGCGGCCACCATCGACCCGAATAATTTGCCCGGTGCAATAACTGGCTCCCTGGATTAGCCAGAGCACCGCTTCTGCTATTTCTTGTGGGCTGCCGGAACGGTGCAGCGGAGTATCGGCCAACATCGCAATTTTATCGGCTTCTGGTTTTCCAGTGTCTGGCCATAAAATCGCACCCGGCGAGATACCGTTTACGCGAACATGCGGAGCTAATTCTTTTGCCAGTGATTGCGTCATCATTGCCAGTGCGGCTTTTGCCATGCAATAGACCGTGTGGTTTTTGAGTGGACGCTCGGCATAAATATCGACGATATTGACGATGCAGCCTTTGCTCGCTTGCAAATGCGGTGTGGCCGCCTGCGAAAGAAAAAACGGTGCCCAGGCATTGGAAGCAAATAATTTTTGCCAATCGCTATCTTGCGTTGTGCCAATCGGACTTGGAAAAAAACTACTGGCGTTATTTACCAAGGCATCAAGACGGCCGAAGCGGCCAATCGCTTTTGCAATCATTTCCGGCAGTCGATCAAATTCGCCGAGCTCGGCTTGCAATACCAGAGTGCTATCCGGCCGGATTCGTTCTAGTTCGTGTTGCAGCGAGTCTGCATCAGTTGCCGAGTTTCGATGGTGGATAACGACCGAAAAACCTTGCGCATGCAGATGGTGGGCAATGCTGCGACCAATCCGCTTGGCAGCGCCGGTAATCAGTACAACAGGAGCAGTTTGCATAAAGTACCTTGTATGGAGGCGACGCGGAATTTATAGCTTGCCAAGACAGTTCAATATTACTGCTTCATTACCTTTGGCGCTTGTGGATTTTGCATTATTTGAACCAATAATAAGCTGCCATTGTGGCTGACGTCATTTTAGGGGACTGAAAATGTTTGCGAAATTCTCTCGCAGTTGGGAGTTGGTAAAAGCCAGCGCCGCCGTGCTGCGCTCGGATAAAGAATTGCTGGTATTTCCGCTTGTGTCAGGCATTGCTACCTTGATTGTATTGGCAACATTCGCCGCGCCGGTATTTGCCTTCAAGCTTTTTGCCAACGGAGTAGGTCCGGTAAATATTGCCGTGGGCTTTGTGTTTTATCTCTGCCAGTATTTTGTGATTTTCTTTTTTAACTCTGCCTTGGTCGGAGCCGCCATGATCCGTTTGAACGGTGGTGATCCGACGGTGGCCGATGGTTTGCGAATCGCGCGTGAACGCATGCTGCCTATTCTGGGCTATGCCGCCATCGCTGCGACGGTCGGACTTTTGCTGCAATTCCTAAAAAACAAGGACAACAGTGTTATTCGCTTATTGGGCAGCCTGTTAGGAACGGCCTGGACAGTGGCGAGTTTTCTCGTAGTGCCGGTACTGGTGGCCAATAAAGTCGGCCCCATTGAAGCCGTCAAGAAAAGTATTGAATTGCTCAAAACGACCTGGGGCGAAAACGCGGTCGGCCAATTGGGTATCGGTTTCGTCTTTGGCTTCATTATGGCGGCCGTGATTATTGCCGGCGTGGCGCTAAGTTTCCTCGGCTTTACCATATCGCCTTACCTTGGCGGTTCGCTGGTCATTTTAACCGTCCTGTCTGCGTTGACGGTTGGTATTATCCAAAGTGCCTTATCGGGTGTTTATGCTGCTGCCTTGTACCGTTTTGCCAACGATGGTGTTGCACCACAAGGTTTTGAAGGCATGAATCTGCAAACGGCATTTCAAGCCAGGTAGGAGGGACTTCTAGTCTCGATTATCAGTCTTCTCGAAATTATAAGCCCGCCTCTGCGAAGAGCGGGCTTTTCTGTGTAAATTTAATCCGTAGGGGCGCATGCTTGCTGCGCCCAAAATCTGCTGGCACACCAAGGGCGCA
>JAYUUM010000177.1:0-9602 GCA_043754555.1 Arenimonas sp.
CTCGACACAGGCAATTAAGTGCATTCGTAATTGTTCCAGAATACGTTCGTCAGCGATAGCGCGATCTTGCTCGTCGCTTATCAAAAAGAAATCTTCAACCCGTTCGCCAAAGGTCGCAATGCGCGCGTCATGTACACGCATATGTTGCATTCGCAGAATAGCTGCAACTTTCGCGAGCAAGCCGGGTTGATCGGTGCACACAAGGCTTAAGCGTGTCCTTGAGCCATCGGGCGATGTTGAAAAACCTATCCGCGTGGGCACTTTGAAATGTTTAATATGTCTTGGCAACATGCGCCGCGCGGGATGCACACGAGCAGGATCACGCAAGGCAATTTCGAGCGCGCGCACAATGTCTTGCGTTGTATGGCGATCATCCTTGGCCGCCTGCACCTGAAAGCTGTCGAGTGCAAAACCATCACTGGAGTTGAGAATACGCGCTTCCAACACACTCATGCCCAAACGATCAATCGTCGCCACCAGTGCCGCAAACAAACCGTCGCGGTTGGGCGTGCGCACGAATATTTCCAGACTACCATCAGCTTGATGACCGCGCACAAGCACTTGTGAAGTCTGTGCCATATTTTTTAGCACGCCTTCAGTTTGCCAGACAATTTGTTCGGGTCGATAGCGCAGAAATGCTTCGGAAGGAAACGATGTCCACAAATCCGCAATGGCTTTTGAATCGATACGATGTTCGTTCAACATAGCCAAGGCTGTAACGCGTGAATCATTGATAATGTCTTCTGCGTTTAATTTATTCTCGAGGCCACGCCTCAAAACGAAGCGCGTAGAGGTATATAAATCTGCCAGTAAACGATCTTTCCAAGCATTCCATAATTTTGGACTAGTACCTGCTATATCGGCACATGTCAGTAAATATAAATATTCAAGACGTTCGCGATCGGCCATTCGTGTCGCAAAACGGGTAACGACTTCAGGATCGGAAATATCTTGCCGCTGCGCGGTCACGGACATCACCAGATGATCGGTCACCAACCACGCAAGCAATTGCGTATCGGCACTCGACATATCATGCGCAACACAAAACTCACGCACATCATCGGCACCTAAAATGGCATGGTCGCCACCTCGTCCTTTTGCAATATCGTGAAACAAACCTGCAAGCAATAATAAATACGATTTGCGAAGATGCGGTACGACTTCATGTGCCATCGAAAAACCTTCGAGCGGGCCACGCATGTAGCCGTCCATGATACGAAGCACGGTGAGTGTATGTTGATCGACCGTATAGACATGAAATAAATCATACTGCATGCGACCGACAACCTTACCAAATGCCGGTAAATAGCGTGACAGCACGCCGAGCCGCGCCATGCGCGTCAAAATGAGCACTGCGGTTTTTTGCTGTAAGAGTCGCAGAAATTTTTCGCGTACTTCGGTACTTTCTTCGCTGTACGCACGAATCAGAGGCAAGGCTTCTGCAAGTGCGCGCGCTGTTTCCGAATGTAGGCCGCAATCATTTTTTTGCATGGCCCAAACTTCAAACAAATGCAGCACAGCCAACATGCCAGTTTGCAAGCTTGCTGGTTGAGTCATTGCCAAATAGTTTTGACGTAATTCAAAACCATCACAGACCGCTACTACTTTTATTTTGCCGGCTAATTGCTCGTCAAAACGCTGCAGCAGACGATCGTTGATACGTCGCATCAATGCAGCACTGCGGAAAAAACCTTGCATCATTTGTTCAACAGCAAGATTGTCCGTACTAACATCCTGCAGACCCATTAAGGCGGCCAGAGTTTTTTGATGATCGAATACCAGGCGTTCTTCTTTACGCTTCGAAATCAGATGCAAGCCGAATCGTAATCGTGCCAATACGCGCCACTCGCGTTCTAGTGCCTGGAATTCGTTTTCACCCAGTACACCGATGGGTACTAAGTCCTGCAGACTGTTGACTGCGTATAAACGTTTAGCCATCCAGCTCAGCGTATGGAAATCACGCAAGCTGCCCGGACCCTCCTTCAAATTGGGCTCTAGATTATCGGCAGTGTCATTAAAGCGAGCGTGGCGCGTGCGCTGCTCTTCTCGCTTTGCTGCAAAATATCCTTTCGCACTCCAGAGATGTTTGGTTGAAAGCTGCTTGTTCAAATCAGCAATAACATCTTGTCCGGCTAACAGACGTAATTCCATCAAGGCCGTTAGTACCGTAATGTCTTCCTTCGCTGCCTGCTGGCACTCGTCAATCGAACGCACTGCATGGCTGCTGGCTAAGCCGCAGTCCCACAACAAGGCATAAAAGCTCGACAAGCTACCGGAATATTGTTTCTGCTGACGTTTATTGGCAACGATGAGCAGATCAATATCGGAATGCGGATACATTTCAGTACGACCGTAACCGCCGGTCGCCAACAAACTAATGTCGCTACAATTATTGAAACAACGCTGCCAAGCCGACTGCACGAGAACATCGACAATGGCGCATCGTACAGCAATTAATTTTTCGATAGCTTCGTTTTTTTCAAAACGCTGACGCAATTCCTGCAAATGCTCAGCAAGCATTTGCTTGGCGGTGTCGCGCCATTCGTTCGCCGTGTTTGCTTGCGCCAAACGTTCGGCCTGTGATTCAGCGGCCGAACGATATGCAGTACTCATAATTCGTTATCATCACCCGGAACGCGCGTGAGAATCTCGACCCCGTCATGGGTTACATAGACCGTGTGTTCCCATTGTGCCGACAAAGAGCGATCTTTTGTAACGACCGTCCAACCATCGGGCATCAAGCGCGTGTGACGAGCACCCTGATTAACCATCGGTTCAATGGTGAAGGTCATGCCTTCTTTCAAGATTACGCCAGCGCCCGGTTGGCCATAATGCAAGACTTGCGGATCTTCGTGATAGATGCGGCCGATGCCATGGCCACAATATTCACGCACAACTGAAAACCGTTCGGCTTCAACATAGCTTTGAATTGCATGACCAATATCGCCCAATGTTATGCCGGGTTTCACGATACGAATGGCCTTGAACATGGCTTCGCGAGTCACATCGATCAAGCGCTTGGCAATCACCGATGGCTGACCGGCGACATACATCCGACTGGTATCGCCATGGAAACCATCTTTAATCACTGTTACGTCAATGTTGACGATATCGCCGTCTTTCAAAATTTTCAACGGACTGGGTATTCCGTGACAAATCACGTTGTTGACCGAGCTACAAATCGTGGCCGGAAATCCTTTGTAACCCACATTGGCCGGAATGGCTTTTTGTTCGTTGACGATATGCTCGTAGCAAATGCGGTCCAGCTCAGCTGTGCTGACACCGGGTTTAACGTGCGGGGCAACAACTTGCAGCACTTCGGCCGCCAAACGGCCGGCAACACGCATTTTTTCGATATCTTCAGCGGTTTTGATGGTGATTTTCATCGGCGCATTATAAGCCGAAATATCTGAACATACCTCTACAGCCAATGTTTTAAACGATCCTGTGATCCGCAACCACCTACCACCATGACGAAATAAAAAAGCCGTCATCCCCGAATGCTCTTGTTGGGGACCCAGTGACTTGATGCATAAAGTCATTGCGCTGGGTCCGCGCCTACGCGGGGATGACGATGCTCAAATTGATGATAAGTCACCATTCATAAGCTAGACCCGCCGTAAACTGGCTCTTGCGTGGCTCACCCAACCACGACCAAACCATCGCATGGCCATTACCAAGCCACGCAACCACTCGTCGGCAGCATAGGCAATCCAAACACCCACGAGGCCAAGCTGAAAGTAGCTACCTAACAGCCATGAACCCCCTGCCATCACGATCAGCATCGAAAAGGCGCCGACCATAACGGGAAAACGAGCATCACCCGTTGCACGTAGCGCATTGATTATCACGATATTGCAGGTCCGGCCGGGCTCTAAAATTACTGTTAGCCATAACAAGATCGTCGCAGTTTTGATGATGGTTTCATCATGCGTGAATAGTCGTAATGTGATCGGCGCTGAAATTGCGGCGATTGATGCAATGCAAAACGAAATACCTAAACCCCAGAACAGGCTTTTTCTTACCACGCGATTGGCTTGCTTGAATTGTCTTGCACCGATTAAATGTCCAACCAGTATTTCACCGGCAAAACCAACAGCGACAGTAAACAGTACGACCAGATTCATGATTTGCGAAGCATAACTATGGGTTGCAATTTGATCGGTACCCAGACCTGCAACGACCGACATTGAAGCGAGCATTGCAATTCGGTAAGCGATATTTTCCGCCGCACCCGGAATTCCTATATGCAGTGCCGGACCCAATAAATGCCAATTAGGCCGCCACCAATCTTCGAACGCTGGACGCAGATTCAAACGCCATTGCCACAAAAAAAGATGGATGCCCACACCGACCGCACGACTAATTGCCATGGCCAATGCAAACCCGGGCAGGCCCATCGCAGGTATTGGGCCGAAGCCATTCATCAATGGTACGCACAATAATAAATGTACCGCGTGCATAGCAAGCACCGTAAACATGGTGTCGCGGGTCCGAAGATGGGCCCGCATTACTGAAGCCATAACGGCATTGTAAGCATCGAGCAAAAGAGCACCTGCCAGCATATGCAAATATGGCAACGCAACAAGCCGCACAGGTTCGGGGGTTTGCAAGACAGACAATACCAAGCCTGCCGAAAATAGAATTAGCAATGCCGTGAAAAGTCCGAGCCATGTACTAGCGCCCAATGCCGCACATGCAATCTTGTTGGCCTGAGCAAGATTACCGCCACCCAAGTTTTGCGTAATTACGACACTAATGCCCATACTGACAACACGGAACAAAAGAAAGAATGCATTCAACACTTGGTTCGATAATGCAAACCCAGCCGATGCTGTGTCGGAAACTCTTGATGCCAGCCACAGCCCCAATAAACCGACACAAAAACCCAATACCAGCTCGGCCATTAAAGGCCAGGCAAGTGAAACTAAGCGCGGTCGTGGTTTTTGCATGGGTTTGTCTGACAGGTTGTGCGTAGGAGCGAGCATGAGCGCAGACCTGTCGCGCCTAAAGGCGCTCCTACGTTTAGAAATCGCGTATCAGAGCAAATCAAATTTTGCACGACCACTGCCTGCGGCAATAATCCCGAGTGTTTTCCCGGCGTCAGCGGTAATCATTGGCCATTCAAAACGCCAGCCCCAATTGCCATCTAAACTACCAGGCAAATTCATGCGATGGGTTTGATCCAACCCGAGCACATCCTGCAATGGAAATATCGCCATATTCGCGATCGAATTACTGGCCGCTCGAATCATCGCCCAATGAACATCCGCAGCGTTTGCTGCAAGATAGCTGCCGGCAAAATGTCGTTCTTTTTCACTCGCGTTGCTCCACCAACCTCGCGCAGTATCGTTGTCATGGGTACCGGTATAAACCACGTAGTCGGCACCATAATTATGCGGCAGGAATTCATGATCGCCATCTGAGCCAAAAGCAAACTGTAAAATTTTCATGCCGGGAAATCCGCAGTCTTTTCGTAACTTCACCACGTCCGGCGTAATCAAACCCAAGTCTTCTGCGATAATCGGCAATTCACCCAGTGCTTTTTTTATTGCATCGAACAAAGCAATGCCCGGACCAGGCAGCCACTGTCCATCCACTGCGGTTGGGCTGCTGGCCTGGATTTCCCAATAAGCGGCAAAACCACGAAAATGATCGATACGAAACATGTCTGCCTGCGTTAGTGCCCGACGTACGCGATCGGTCCACCAGGCAAAGTTTTCCCGCGCCATACGGTCCCAACGATAAAGTGGATTACCCCAGCGTTGACCCAATGGGCCCATATCATCGGGCGGCACACCAGCGACAACGCTCGGCTGGAAGTTTTCATCAAGGAAATATAAATCTGGCCGCGACCAGCAATCGGCACTGTTATCGGCAATAAAGATCGGAAGATCGCTCATGATCAACACGCCTTTGCCATTCGCGTAATTTTTTAATGCCGTGCATTGGCTATCAAAACACCATTGCACAAATTTCCAAAAATAAATTTCGTCCGCATGTTTTTCACGTACCAACTTCATCGCAACAGCTTCGCGTTTAATCAGCGCCAAATCCCACAGCCACCAGGGCTTGAAACCACTGGTATTAAAAAGCGCCATGAATATTGCGTAGTCTTCAAGCCAATAATTTTGATTCTCACACCATTTTGTAAATGCTTCGCGCTCAGCGGGCTTGGCTTTGTTGTAAAAACCATCCGAGGCTTTGCGTAATTGATCCATTCGCCAAGGGATCACCGCACGAAAATCGACGCGTTGCGAATCAAACCCGTTTTGTGGCAACTCGGGCTTTCCTAGCCAGCCCATTTCAATCAATGGCTCCAGAGCAATCATCAACGGACTGCCAGCAAATGCCGAAGGACTTTGATAAGGCGAATCGCCGGGGCCTACCGGTGTTGTTGGCAACATTTGCCAAATCGTCTGTCCGGTTGATTCGAGCCAATCGACAAACCGATACGCATCAGGACCAAAATCGCCAATGCCATGCGGACTGGGCAACGAGGTGATGTGCAATAAAATGCCTGAACGGCGTTGGTGCATATTCATGGATAAAGTCCTGAAACTTTGGATTAATGGGAATGACTTAATCGTAAAATCAACATGCCGTGTGCTGGCAGCATAATTTGTCCACTAAAAACAGCATCATTGGAAAACTCTTCACTAGTATCTAGAAGAATTTCCCACTTACCGACCGGTAGCTCGAAATTGATAGCTTGCGATGTGGGATTCAAAGCCATAAAGCCCTGCTTGGCATTTTTTGCATGATCGGATCGGCGTTCAAGCAAATGGCAGGCAAAAGCATGATGATGAGTGTCATGCCAATCATGCAATTGCATCGCACTTCCATCACTTCTAAGCCAGTGAATCATAGGCTCATTTTTATCTTGATGGCCATGAGAAAACCATTCGTCAAAACGCAGCAAGGCCTCATTTCTTCGCAAGCTCAGCACTTTGCAGACAAACGACTTGAATGCAAGATCGGCGTTCTGCCAATCAAGCCAACTAGTCTCGTTGTCCTGGCAATAGGCATTGTTATTGCCTTGCTGAGTCTTGCCTATTTCATCGCCGGCGCAGAGCATTGGCGTGCCCTGTGCAAGCAGCAGAGACGCCATCATCGACCGACGTACGCGTTTTCTAATCGAGTTAATTGCCGCATCGTCGGTTTCACCCTCGGCACCGAAATTCGCGCAGAGCTCGTTATCGCGGCCATCACGATTGTCTTCACCGTTAGCGTGATTATTTTTTCGACTGTAACTCAGTGTATCGAGCAACGTAAAACCATCGTGCACACTGATGAAATTTATCGATGCACTCGGTAACCGTTGGGCATAATCAAACAAATCACTAGACGCAGTGAATCTACGCGCGAATTCGCCACGACTCACATTCGCTTGTAACCAATAGGCGCGAATGGCATCCCGAAACTTGTCATTCCACTCAGCGAAGCGGCCGGGAAATCTTCCGACTTGATAGCCATTCGGACCTGCATCCCAAGGCTCGGCAATTAAATGCACTCGGGCCAATACTGGATCTTGCATCAAGGCGGCAAAAAAATTCGCATTCGGATCAAACCCCTCTTGGGTACGCCCCAACACGGGCGCCAGATCAAAACGGAATCCATCTACTCCCATTTCCTGCACCCAATAGCGAAGCGAGTCCAACACAAATCTGGCCACTTGCGGATGTGCAACATTCACCGTGTTGCCACATCCGGTGAAATCTTCACATCGGCTCGCATCATGCGGTTGCGAGCGATACCAACTTGCATTATCCAACCCGCGCATACTTAGTGTTGGACCCCACTCACTGCCTTCTGCGGTATGGTTGTAAACAACATCCAGCACCACTTCGATACCATGCGAATGCAAGTCACGCACCATATGACGAAATTCATCGTTGATGGCTGCGGGATCATCTTTCTGTGAGGCCCAACGGGGATCAAGAGCGAAAAAAGCAAGTGTGTTATAGCCCCAATAATTGGTTAATCCACGTGTCGCTAATGCAGGCTCGTCAACGCAATATTGCACCGGCAAAATTGATAGCGTGGTCACGCCGAGTGATTTGAAATGCGCAATCGCTGCAGGATGCGCCAATGCCGAATAGGTCCCGCGTAGATGTTTCGGTATGACAGAGTTTGTCTGAGTGAAGCCTTTAACATGCACTTCATACAATACGATATCGCGAGCGGCATGACGCGGTGGCGAAAATTTATGCTCCACCCTTTGCTCAGGCACGCGTGCTTTTAACATCACATCGGCATTGTCGCGTAAATCAAACGAGTTTGGCCCATGCGCATGACCCAATGTGTAACCATGATGCTCGCCATGCCATTCGAACTTTCCAACAATCTCGCGAGCATAGGGATCGAGCAATAATTTATTCGGATTAAATCGATGCCCATGCTGTGGCGAGTAAGCACCATGAGCGCGCAGGCCATAAACCAGACCGGCTTTTGCATTGAGCAAACGGCCAGAAAAAATTCCGTGTCTTGGGCCATGTAAATCGAAGCGATGCAATTCCTGCTTTCCGCGATTGTCAAAAACGCAGATTTCAATTCGATCGGCATTATCAGAAAATACCGCGAAGTTTATTCCATCATCGCAAACATTTGCACCCAGCGGATCGGCGAAGCCTTCCTGCATCGACATGGTCGCAGGCTGATTTTGTAATGATAAATCAACACTCATGAAGTCATCACTCTTTATCAAGCCTTTCTAAAAATATCGTGGCAAGTGGTGGTAGGCTCAATGATAAAGACTGTTCGTGGCCGTGTGCAGTTATTGCATCGGATACTAAATCAGTCGCGCCATTACCAACATTACCGCCACCATAACGCTGCGAATCGGTATTCAATACTTCACGCCATTTTGAATTCGCTGCCGGAATTCCGACGCGATACTCTTGCCGTGTGACGGGGGTAAAGTTACTTACAACAATTATTTCATTACCCAACCGGTCTCGGCGTAGCCAAGCAAACACCGAATTGTCGGCATCATCGGCGACCAGCCATTCAAAGCCGTGTGCTTCGCAATCGAGTTGATGCAAAGCAGTTTTATTTTGATACAAATGGTTCAAGTCACGGACCAAATTTTGTAGGCCTTTATGATGCGGTTCTTGCAATAAATGCCAGGGTAATTCGGCGTCATGATTCCATTCGTTCGGATCGGCGAACTCCTGGCCCATGAACAAAAGTTTTTTGCCGGGATGACCCCACATAAATCCGTAATAGGCGCGCAAATTAGCGAATTTTTGCCAAGTATCGCCCGGCATTTTTCCAAACAACGAGCCTTTGCCATGCACGACTTCATCATGCGACAGCGGCAGAATGAAGGTTTCACTGAAAGCATAGACCAGTCCGAAACTCATTTTGTTGTGATGATAACGTCGGTGCACGGGGTCTTCGCGCATGTACTGCAGCGTGTCATTCATCCAGCCCATATTCCATTTGTAATGAAAACCCAAGCCACCCGCACTGGTTGGCGCAGTAACTCCGGGGAACGCAGTCGATTCTTCCGCCGCCATAATCGCACCGTGGGCATTCGCACCCACCTCGTCATTAATGCGTTTGAACAGCGAAATTGCCTCAAGGTTTTCGCGTCCACC
>JAYUUM010000178.1:0-9598 GCA_043754555.1 Arenimonas sp.
CCAAAATCAGCAAGTCGCCCGCAAGCGGTCTCCTACGAAATTGATGCGTAGGAGGGCCCTTGAGCCCGAAAGCTCTACCAAGATCAGCAAGTCGCCCGCAAGCGGCCTCCTACATAGCTTTTCGTGTGCAGGTAAAGAAGCCGTTTAAGGTGAGGCGTCCGAATACCGGGTTCGGGCTCATGCTTTCGTGTGCATGAATATCGCCGCAATGGAAAATACGCCCATCATAAAAAATCATGCGATTAAATTTTGCAGGCACTCTACCGATGCAATCAAAATAATCGGGTGCACCCTGAAAATAGTTTGCCGGTATTGGGTAATGTGCAGAAAATTCATCATTCGTCATCGTACTTGCATCGTGCACAAGTTTTTCAATCTCAGGCATAGGACGAACCGGCCCGTAAAAATCGGTGCCACCCAAGTTTGGGTTATCGAATAGATATAAAACCGAAGCGGCAATGCAATGTGCTGGATCCACCCAGGCGCTGTCGCGATGACAAATCCATTGTCGTGCCTGTAATTGTTCCGGCGGTAAAGTTACCATCGCCATGCGACTGTTCATTTTCAGCGTGCGGCGTGCATTGAACAAGCCGCGAATATGCGAATTAAAAAAATCGCGCAGTTGATCACTGACCAAGGGCGGCATCGGAAATTCAATGCCAGGGTAGGCGTTGAAAGCTGCCATGGTAAATTGGGCCGACTGTTCGATAGCAAACTGTCGCAGTCGTTCCGGATGCAATAAAACATCGTCAATTACCCAGCAGTTGTGGCCATTACCTAGCTTATGCTGCTTGATCAAAGGGTGCGGGTTGAATAAGGCGTTATGTTCGGCCATGCGATAAGCGCTCAGTAATATTGCGGATCTACAGCGTGGCAGCAGGCTTTTTAAACAACCAGGAAATTGCCTTCGGAAACTCGCTGCGCCAGAATTTTTCATTATGTTCGCCGCCGGGAACCACTTCGCTATGCAGATTTTCGGCAGGGTGCTTTTGCACCTTGAGTAACCGGGTCATCTGTTCAATTCCATCAATGGCTTCATTGCCTTCTTTATCTCCCATCATTAGATAAATTCTGGTCGATGCAGGCGCAGGATTTTTTTTAGTGTGTTTGAACACTTCACTGGAATACCAATAAGACGGCGAAAAAATTCCCGCCATGCCGAACACATCAGGATATTGATGCACGGCGTAATGTGAAATAAAACCGCCTATCGAGCTTCCCATCACGGCGGTGTTCTCGCGATCAGCGAAAGTCCGGTAATGCTTGTCAACATAAGGTTTCAACACATTCACCATAAAATTGACGTAGGCCTTGCCTTCGGCTTTGCCGAAGCGCTTGTTTGTCCAAGGGCTTAATTCGTTTAGGCGTTTTTCCTGACCGTTGTCTATGCCAACGACAATGACTTCAAGGCCTTGGGGTTTCATTAGTTCATGCAGAGTTTCATCAACACCCCATTCGCCAGCATAGGCAGTTGCATTGTCAAACAGATTTTGACCGTGCATATAGAGCACGGGATACCGTCGCTTATTGTTTTGATAATCATTCGGCAAATAAATGCGAACAATACGCTGGCGATCTAATCCCGGCATGGCCATAGCATCAAGAATATGCACATTTGCCGGGGCTGTTGATGGCAGAGTCTCGGCATTTGCATCCTTGCAAAATGCAAATGAAACAATCAGACAAATTAAAAATGCTATTTTTGTACCGTCAATCATGTGTAGCGCTCAGTTGTGTTTAATGCTCGCAGCATTTGCCGTCAGATGCGCTAACTCGCCGGATAAATGCAGGCCGGGCCCAGACTGTTTGCCATCGGAAATTTGATGATGTTGAGGGCGTGCTTCATCTAGTGCATGGCGGGCTTCTTTCTCCAAAGCCGGCACTGTGCTGCCTCGCAGCATGGTCACGCCGACGACCAGAATATCAATCATCAACAAATGCAGAATGCGGCTGATCATTGGCACCTGCGAGGCTGAGTCCTCAATATTATCCACAATCAAGGCAATGTCGGCTTTGCGCGCGAGTGCCGATTGGCTCGCGGTAATGGCCACCACGGTTGCTCCCCGGTCTTTTGCTTTATCAACGACTTCAAGCAACTCCTGTATTAGTCCACTGCCACTAATCACTACCACCACAACACTTGGATCAAGCACGTTGGCTGCCAATAACTGCAAACGTGGAGCGGTGTAGGACATGGCCGAAACACCCATGCGAAGGAATTTGAATTGTGCGTCTTCTGCAACGCTGCCAAAATGTCCAACCGCATAAAACTCGACACGTTTAGCATCGGCAATTAATCGCACGACCTGATCGATGGTTTTTGGATTCAGATGATTTCTCACTTGCAATATTGCCGACGCGGTATTGCTCAGAACCTTGTCGCCCAGCTCCAGCATGCTGTCGGCATCAGTCACTTGAATATGCGTGATTGGCATGGTGCCAGTCAGGCTTGACGCCAGTCGAAGTTTGAAATTAGACAGGCCATCGCAACCCAGTGATCGACAAAAACGGATTACGGTCGGCTGGCTGACGTTGGCTGCGCGTGCGAGTTTGGCAATAGGCTCGTTTAAGGCGGTTCGTGGTTGTGAAACAACCAAGTCGGCCACGCGTTGTTCGGCAGGAGATAAGCTGTCACGGACACGGCGAATTTGATTCAATATGCTCGAGTCTTCCGATGCTTCCAGTCCGCCCAGTTGTGCCGCCAAGATCACCGAGGCCCCCATAAAGGTGGCATTCGATTCGGTAATTACATAAGTAGGGATGCCTTTCAGGTAATCGCTGAAGCGGCCCTTGTCTTCAAAGCGTTTGCGAAAACGGGAGCGATCAAAGTATTCGCCGAGTCGCGGCACAATGCCACCGCCGATATAAATCCCGCCTAGCGCACCTTGGGTGACGGCCAAGTTCGCTGCCGCGGTTCCGAGCATTTCACATAACGTTTCGAGTGTTTCCACACAAACGGGATCGCTGCCATTTAATGCACGCGCGGTAATTTCGGGTGCAGCTAGAGATTCCGGCTTTTTATTTTTTGCGCGTTCACTCAAAGCTTGATAGATCAATTCAATACCGGGGCCAGATAACAAGCGCTCAAACGACACATGCTCGAGTTGCTTCCAGGCAAATTCCAGGATCGAAATTTCTCTGGCATTGCGCGGCGAAAAACTTGCATGGCCACCTTCAGAACCCAAGGCTACCCAGCCAGCACCCGCAGGAATTAAACCTGAAACACCCAGCCCGCTGCCGGCACCGATCAAACCGATAACGCTATCTGCAACAGAGTGGCCGCCACCAATTTGTCGACGTTGATTGGGCAGTAACTTGGGCAGCGACATCGCCAGTGCGGTGAAGTCATTCACCACGACCAGGTTATCGAATTGCAGGCGCTCCCGCATTTCTTCAATCGAAAACTGCCAGTGATAATTTGTCATGCGAACCTGATCGCCGGAAACAGGATTGGCAATAGCGAGCGCAGCATTCTTGATGCGCTCTATTTTTAGTCCTTTGAGATAATTTGTAATAGCAGCATGAAAATCCGGGTAGTCAGCACATAACAAAGATTGGCTGTGGTCAAACTGGCCAGGTGCCGTTTCAAGCGTAAAGCGGGCATAGGTGCCGCCAATGTCTGCGAGCAAGCGCGGATTGGTAAAAGCTGTTTTCTTGCCCGGAAGTGTGCTTGTCATGCGTGATGTGCTCGTAATTTGTTGCGGCGAAAAACAACCAAGTACGCAAAGTACGTGTTTTTAGGTGTCTCGGTCAACGCAAAACTGAACAGAAAACCTGTTTTACAAGTACAAGCTACTAGCAAAATATGAATCTATGTAAGTAATTTAACTACATTTATAAAATATAAGTATGCCAGTTAGCCGCAGTCTACTTTAATAAAATTTAGTAAGTAATTGTTATTAAACAATTATATGTAAAAGCCTATTAGTTTCGCTAGTAAAAATAGTTCCTCATAATATTTGACATGCCCTCTAATTTTGTTACATTTAGGTTTAGAGCAATTGTTCTGGAACGTACTTTTATTACAGAAGTAGCCATTTCAGAGCTTTGTATTTAGATCGACTAACACCAACTACGGGGAACACCATGCACAGCTACGCAAATAAAGTGAGAAAAAACGCCGATCGACAGGCGATTTTTAAACTCAATCCTATCGCTGCTGCCTGTGCGGCGGCCCTGTTGTTAGCGAGCACTAATAGTTTTGCGCAACAAGTAGAGGCAGCCACCACGACAGAAGAACAAGCGATAGCCGCCAAGAAAAAGAAAGAAGGTGAAACGGTTGAACTTGATGCGGTGAAGGTGACGGGTATTCGTCGTGGCATTGAAAATGCAATTGAGAAAAAGAAAGAAGCCACTTCTATTGTTGAAGTTATTTCTGCGGAAGATATTGGCAAGCTTCCTGATAACTCCATCGCGGATGCTATTTCGCGTGCTCCCGGCATCACCTCACAGCGTATTGCTGGTCGTGCATCCGAGATTAACATTCGAGGCTTCGCTGGTGACTTCAGTACTACTTTATTAAATGGTCGTGAGCAGGTCAGCGTCGGCGACAATCGTGGTGTCGAGTTCGATCAATATCCTTCTGAATTAATCGGCGGTGTGACGATCTACAAAACACCCGATGCCAGGCTGGTGGGACAAGGTGTATCAGGAACGGTGGATTTGCAAACTTTAAAGCCGCTGAGCTACAGCGAGCGTAATATCAGCCTAAATGCTCGTTTTGAGCAAAATTCTCTGGGTAGCGTAAACCCTGACTTTTCAGCGAGTGGCAGTCGCATTAGTGGAACCTACATTAATCAATTTGCAGATAATACCTTTGGCGTAGCGCTGGGCTTCGCGCGTTTGGATTCACCTGGCCAGAGTCAACAATGGGAAGCGACTGGATACACTAGGAATGCCGCCGTTGCTGGAGGAACTGCACGCTACCAAGAAGGTAGTAAACAGCGTGCCGGTTCTACAGACAACGTCCGTACTGGTGTTATGGCAATTTTGGAATATAGGCCAAATGACTCGTTTCGTAGCGAGCTGGATATCTTTTATTCAAAGTTTGAAAAAGCTGAAGTTGCGCGAGGAATGGAAATGGGTTTGGGTTGGACAGGAGCCACTCCAACCAACATTACAACCGGACCGTTATTTGGCTTGACCCATGTCTTAAGTGGAACTTTTGCTGGTATTACTCCGGTTCAAAAGCACGAGTTGAATACTGCTAATGACGATATCTTCTCGATCGGCTGGAGCAACAAATTAAAACTAAATGAAGACTGGACGGCAGTGCTCGATGTAAGCGGCTCATCTGCTAAACGTGATGACCAAGTTCTAGAACTATATGCCGGAGCTACAGACAATGCAGATAATCCTCTGTCGCAAACAGTCACTTTCGTAATTAATCCCAGTACTGGTTTACCAACTTATACTTTCAGCCGGAACAATGCAGATCCAAGTATTGTTCGCTTGACTGATAGCTCTGGCTGGGGACAGGCGGGTTACCTTAAAGACTTTAAGGTGCGTGATGACCAAGTAGCCTTACGTTTAAACTTGAAGCGTGATTTTCTGGAAGGCGCATTCAGCAGTCTTGAGTTTGGTGTGAATTACTCTGATCATGATAAGAGCCGTGAAAGTATTGAATACATTCTGAGGTTGGCTGCTGGTAGTGCAGTTCCTACAAACATCCCTTCGGGCTTATTGCTATCGCCTGTTTATAACGATTTGACCGGTGGATGGCCTATCGTCGCATTTGATTTGCAGGGAGCATTGGATAGTGGCCTGTATGTTCGCTCATTGAATTCCCCAGGTGATGTTTATGACAAAAACTGGTCAGTAAATGAGAAAGTAACAACCGCTTTTGCGCAATTAAATATCGACACACAATTGGGCTCAGTTCCGGTTAGGGGCAATATTGGAGCGCAGTTTATTCAAACGGATCAAAGCTCCCAGGGTTTTGGTGCAAATGGAGCAGGGACAATTGCAACGCCGATTACAGGTGGGGCAAAGTACAATGATTTTTTGCCTAGCTTAAATCTGTCATTTCAGTTGCCGTACGAGCAGTTTATTCGCTTTGGAGCTGCAAAAACTTTGGCGCGTGCTCGACTGGACAGAATGCGCGCTAGTAATCAGTACAGTTGCAATTTTGAAGCTTCACCACCTGAGTTACAGCCTCCTGTTGTAATTCCTAATACTCAATGCTTCTGGAGAGGAAACGCGGGCAATCCAAAATTGGAGCCAACGCGTACTAATTCATTTGATTTGGCTTACGAAAAATACTTCGAGAATAAGGCGTTTATTGGTCTAGCTTATTTTTACAAGAAACTCACAACATATGATTATGAGCAAAAAGTATTGTTTGATTTTACAGGCTATGTAAATCCTGGAACCCTGACCCCATACAGCAATACGGGTGTGGTTAGGTATTTCGAGAATGGTACGGGCGGTTATGTTAAGGGTTTCGAGTTCAATGCTTCTTTCCCGCTTAGCATGATGTGGGATAAGTTAGATGGGTTTGGTTTTACTTTAAATGCATCCGATATCAAGAGCAGTATCGAGCCTAATGGTCCGGGTACCGAACAACCTCTGCCAGGGCTATCTACCCTTAGCGCAAACGGCACCATTTACTATGAAAAACATGGTTTTTCTGCGCGGATAAGCAAGCGTTATCGCGATAAGTTCTTTGGTGAGGATCGTGGCTTTGCCGGTAATCGAGCATTTGATTATTATTCACCGGAAGTCATTACCGATTTGCAGGTTGGTTACGCCTTTAAAGACGGAACCAGTCTTGAAGGATTATCCTTATTGTTACAGGTAAATAATCTGACTAATGATCCCTATGGCCAATATTACACACTAGGAGACTTAACTGCTCCAAAGCGCTACGGCGAATACGGCCGCACCGTACTACTCGGTTTAAATTACAAGTTCTAAAAAGAATTACCTCTCCCCCGTTAAGCCTT
Organism: Arenimonas sp.; assembly: GCA_043754555.1. Taxonomy (GTDB): domain Bacteria; phylum Pseudomonadota; class Gammaproteobacteria; order Xanthomonadales; family Xanthomonadaceae; genus Arenimonas. Next base: position 6,945 of record JAYUUM010000178.1, read on the forward strand.
GTCAGTGAAAGCTGACAAGGTTTTTTTTAGAAAAATGTCTATGTGATCTGTTTTGAGTTACGGAAATTACCTGGTAAACGCCAGTCTTCTAGTCAATTGAGGAGCCGATAATGAAAACGCAGTGGATCAAATATTTATTATGCGTGCTTGTTTTTGGTATGGCACACGTCAGCGCTGTAGTAAAAGCCGACGTCGCGTTACATGCCTTTGATTGGCCTTATACACGTGTCACCGAACAAGCCGATGAGATAGCCAGCCTCGGCTACAAAGCGGTATTAGTCGTTCCACCATTGAAATCGGGTAGTGACTGCGCTTGGTATTTTCGTTATCAACCGCAAGATTATCGTGTCATTGATCACTGTCGTGGCAACGCCGAAACTTTCAAGGCAATGGTGGCAGCCTTACGTAATAAAAACGTCAAGGTGTATGCCGATTTAGTGTTGAACCATATGGCCAACGAACGTGACGGCGCATTGGATTTTCCAGGGTCATTTGCGTTGAAAGACTATAGTCAACGTCGAACTTATTTCTTGCGGCAACGCTTATTTGGTGACCTGACTAAAAATTTTCTCGGTCCCACAGACTTTCATGAAGCTCGTTGCATTAGTGACTACAACGACGTTTATCAAGTACAAAATTGGCGTTTGTGTGGTGGGGCTGGCGATCGCGGACTACCCGATTTAAATGCCAATGCCTGGGTTATCAAACAGCAACGCTTATATGTCGGAATGCTGAATGCTTATGGCGTAGAGGGCTATCGAGTTGATGCTGCCAAGCATATGACTAACCAGCATCAACTGGCCGTGTTTACTCCCGATTTAATTGGTAATCGTCGTGTTTACGCAGAAATTATTACTGGCGGTGGTGCAGGCACGCTCGAGTACGATCGTTTTTTAGCGCCTTATTTACGCGATATGCCGAGCAACTTTGGTGCTTATGATTTTCCATTGCTCAATACCATAAAACGGGCTTTTGGCTTTGGTCAGAGCATGAATCAATTGGTCGATCCGGGTGCTTATGGTCAGGCGCTGTATCCATTCCGCGCATTGACCATGCCAATAACACACGACATTCCCAATAACAGTGGCTTTCGTTATTTGTTACTCGACCCCACTGACGAAAAGCTTGCCTATGCTTACTTGTTAGGACGCGATGGCGGCGAGCCGATGGTTTACAGCGACTACACCGCAGGTGATAACGGCCGCTGGTTCGACGCTCATAAAAGTCTCGATATGCAGGCCATGCTGCGTTTCCACAACGCAATGCAGGGGATTAGCCAAGAAGTTTTAGCCTACAACGACTGCGCTATTTTATGGCGTCGTGGCCAAAATGGCATTGCCGGTATCAATAAATGTGGCAGCGAAATTCTTTTTGATGTTGATACTAATAACCGCTTTTTCTGGTTCCGTAATTATCGTGAATTATTTACCAACGGCACACTGCGTATCGAAAGTGCACGTTATGGTTTTCGCCTGCCGGCGCGCTCAGCACGCATGTGGGTTGTGGAATAAAGATCTAAGCTATTGTGTGAGGGCCTTAAGGCCTTAATGCTCGAGCCTGTGGAGTCATTCGGGCCTTACGGCCCTAACACGGTCAAAGAAGTCATAGGGTGTGCTTGCGGCGCACCATCTATTCGTTGCGATGATAATTTTCGGTGCGCAACTCGCGCACCTATGCTTGAAATATAGATTTGAATTAATGGGGTGATATTGATGATCGAGAAACGTAGCTATGGCTCGACTGGGTTGATGGTTTCTACACTGGGCTTGGGCGCGATTCAAATCGGGCATGTGAGTCTTTCGGAATTGATGGCGAAGCAGGTACTGGATACCGCACTCGATTTGGGAATTAATTTAATTGACACAGCACCAAGCTATGGCGTTTCCGAGCAACGTATTGGTCAGTATTTATCAGGAAGGCGTGAACAATTTGTTTTGTCGACCAAGCTGGGCTATGGCGTTGACGGTATTGAAGACTGGACTGGCCCGTGCATTACGGCAGGTATCGAGCAAGCCCTGCGCAAATTAAAAACCGATCGTATTGATATTGCCCATTTGCATTCTTGCCCCGCATCGACATTGGAGCGGGGCGATGTTGTGGATGCACTAGAAAATGCAAAGCAGGCGGGGAAAATAATTGCCATTGCCTATTCTGGTGACAACGAAGATCTGACGTATGCAATCAATATGGATCGATTTGATGGCTTTATGGCATCACTCAATATTTGTGATCAACAGGTATTGCATGAACAGCTAAGCGCCATGCAAGGCAAGGGATTGATTGCCAAACGCCCCACCGCAAATCATCCGTGGCGTTTTAATTCAGTACCAACGGGCGATTATTGCGAAACTTATTGGCATCGCTGGAAAGCCATGAATCCACCAAATTTTAATATGGAGTGGGGCGAGCTTTCGCTGCGTTTCGCACTCTCATTTTATGGTGTTGCAAGTGCCGTTGTGGGCACCAGTAGTATCGAGCATCTCAAACAAAATATTGAATGGGCAGCGAAGGGTGCATTGGATAAATCGCAAGTTTTGCAATTGAGTGAGTGTTTCAAATTGCATGATAAGAATTGGCGCGGCGAAATTTGATAAAAAACAACATCGTGGGAGGGCCGTAAGGCCCGAATATTTTCACAATTGAAACAGTCGGGC
>JAYUUM010000179.1:0-3204 GCA_043754555.1 Arenimonas sp.
CTTCCATACTGCTTAAGCGCTGATCGAGTTGTCGAATGAGCCATGCGGTATCAAAACTCCTGAGTGATTGCCATGCAAAAAACCCGATCGCTGTAATACTTGTGAGCGTAATACCGATAGCCAGTGGTAGCGACAAAAAGCGTTGTGCGATTAAAAATGCGGCGAGTATTAGAGGTAATCCGATGATTGCCGTCAATAACAAACGCCTTTGTCTAGCAGCACTTTGCCATTGCTGAATATGCTTAAGCGCACTCATGCAACGCTCCAGCGTCGCGCAGAATTTGCCAGCCATCTTTCCAGTAAAAATAGAGCAGCAATGAATAATGCAAACCAGATTTGTAATGAGCGCGGTATTTCCGAAAACGCTTTGGCGCCGGTTAACGGTGTTTGGGAATTTGCAAAAGCGTGCGTTGGGGCAGGCGGTGTTGCTTGCAATAAAGTTTTTAGATGTTCCGGAAAACTAGCGTCCAATAATTCCGGCATTGCTTCCGGTTTTAGTGTTTGTTGCCATTGCAGAATGCGCCCTTGGCCCAGTGCAGTGACGCGCGCCAAGGCTTTCCCCTGTTGATTGCGCCAGGCCACAGCGCTTGACGTCATGTCAGGCAGTAGAGTTTCTTTAGAGACAATGACACGGCCACCCTTATGTACCCAATCACGAATCTCGGTGGGCAATGCACTGCTCGCTAACCAGATCAGTGCCGTGCGATCTTGTTTCACGCTTGAAGCAATATCGGCAGCATCAAGCAATTCTTTTTGTTTGTCTTTTAGTTCGGCCTGCCATGTGGTGTTTGCAGCACGGAAATAAATGGCACTATCGGCATGAGCTTTGTCATAGCGGATGGCCAAACGAATGGGGGCGCTATTTTCGGATATTTTTTCCCCCGATATTTTTCCCGGAACAATCTTCCATTCCACTTTTCGACTTAAGCGTACGCGTTCACCATCTAGTCCGCTTAAGCTTTCGGGAGCGATAATCGTCAGTCTGGTGTTGGCCGGTAGTTGTGCATCAAGTTCACGCAATAAACTGCTGACAAATGAATTCGTGCTCCCGGGTACTTGTTTAAAATCCGGAAAGCCCGGTGCTAACCAATGCCATTGTGCCGATTCGTTTGAAGCCAGTGTGCTGAGATCGGCACCCGGTACTACGACCACCCAGTGTTGCGTCGAAACCGATTGCATCGATACCGGTTTTGCAAGAAATAAGGCGACCGCGACCAGCAATAACAAGCGTAGCAGCAACAATAAAATTTCCTGAAAGACTAATTTTCTGCGTGGTCGCAATTGTGCCGAAAGCCAGCGCAGCGCTGCAAAGTCCGTTGGCTTTTGTTCCGAGCGCCGGCTAAGGTGAATCAGTAGCGGCAATAATAAGGCCGCCAATGCCAGCAAGGCACTAGGCAACAACAGCGCGAGGTTCACACACTCTCCTGGTGTCGAGTGTTGCGTGGTAAAAAGAAGCGGCGCAATGGTGTATCTAGTGGTTGATCTAAAACATACTCAACGTGGCTGATGCCGCTGGCAGCAAAACGGGCAGTCAATAGTCGTTTTGCCGTCGCAAACTGTTCGATAAAATCGGTACGAGATGCAGCGGAATCGGTGAGCAGTTCGGTATCGGTTTCAACATCGCGAAAACGATGGCCGCCCTGAAATGGAAAATCACGTTCTTCGGCAGTAAGAATTTGGATACTCAACACTTCGCGTCGCGCGACGGCTAAACGCTCGGCCAAGGACACGCACGCTTCGTCGTAATCATCGCTAAGAAACAAGACCAATGTATTGGCGGCGATACGTTCCCAGATCGGTCGACATAGGGCTTCGCCCGGCCATGCGCCCTGCGCTTTTAGTTTATGCAGTTCCAATAAACATTGGTCACGATGTTTGGTGCCGCTGCCGGCATTCACGACGATCAAGCCGCTGTCATTCACCGCTATCAAACCAAAGCGGTCGCCTTGTTTGAGTGCAAGCTCAATCACGCAAGCCGTTAATGCCTTTGCTGCTTGTAGTCGGCTCCATTCCGGGCGCGCAGCATCGCTTTGGGCCATTGAAGCGCTTGCATCGATTAAGCACCAGATGACTAGTGGACTATCGCGCTCGGCTTCACGGACAAAAAATTTATCCGAGCGTGCGTATAGTTTCCAATCGATTTGTCGCGGTTCATCGCCGGGTTCATAGGCGCGATATTGAGCGAACTCCAAACCGGCACCACGGCTGCGACTTTGATGTTGTCCGATACCCTGCGCACCGGAAATTCGACGTGCCTGCAGGCGCAATGCTTTCAAGCGTGCGCGGACATCGATCGGAATTAAATCGGAAGTACTCATCTATGCCGATCAGTTTGGAAACGGTACCGAGTTAAGCAATACCGTGACCACATCATCGGCTGATTTTTGTTCGGCCTCGGCAACGAAGGTCAGTAATAGACGATGACGCAATACCGGTGCTGCAAGCGCGCGAACGTCATCGCGGGTCGCGGCAAACCGGCCGTGAATCAAAGCGCGCGCTTTCGACGCCAACACCAGTGCTTGACCGGCGCGTGGGCCAGCGCCCCATTTCACCCAGGCCTGTATTTCTTTTAACGAATTTGCTTGTGGCCGGCTTGCTCGTACCAGTTGATTGATCCAGTTGAGCAAATCATCACTGACATGGACTTCGCGCACTAATTTTTGTAGAGAACGAATGGTGTCAGCGTGCATGACTTGCGGAACTTTGGCTTCTTTGACACCGGTGGTTTGTTGCAAGATTGCGCGCTCTTCAGCTTCGCTGGGATAGTCAACTCGTACATGCAATAAAAAACGATCCAGTTGCGCCTCCGGTAATGGATAAGTACCGGCTTGCTCTAATGGATTCTGCGTCGCCAATACAAAAAATGGATCCGGCAAAATATGCGTTACACCGGCATAACTTACCGTGTGTTCCTGCATGGCTTCGAGTAAAGCTGCCTGGGTTTTTGGCGGCGTGCGGTTCAATTCATCGGCGAGCAGCAAATTGGTAAACACCGGACCTTGCTGGAATTTGAAATGGCGCTTACCGGTGCCGTGGTCTTCTTCCAGAATTTCAGTACCAAGAATATCGCTGGGCATTAAATCAGGGGTGAATTGAATGCGTCGGAATTCAAGATCCATCGCCTGTCCGAGCGAGCGCACCAATAAAGTTTTGCCCAGTCCAGGCACGCCTTCGAGCAAGCAATGACCACCGGCCAGCAAGCCA
>JAYUUM010000180.1:0-29619 GCA_043754555.1 Arenimonas sp.
ATCCTGATGATAAACGACTAGTCCTTCTGAATTAAATCGGAGATGGCTCATGCCAACCGTCCAGGTGTCTTGATTTTTTTTGAAGCGCTTAAAGCGAATCATCATTTTCCATCTGAAATAATGATCATTGTCTGCCGTGCGTGTTACTTCAATCACTTCTACGCGGCAATCTTGTACTGCGTCAGCGCTGTCTTTTAAGTAATGCGCCAAATCTTTAATGCCGCAAATGGTTTTGAGTGTATCGTTGAAATAAATATCGCTCGCATAAGTTTTTGAAAGCAATTTATCAATGCGATCAGCTGCGAAGCTCGAGAAAAATTCTTTGAAGTTTTCAATCGCCGCAGCTTCAGCCGGAGAATGCACTGCCGGTGGGGCGGGGTGTTGGATGCGAATGGCGTCAAGTTTAGATAAGGTTTCCATGGCGATACTAAATAGTACTCATAGTGAGGTAGTTGTGAAACACAACAAGCTTAGTCTCTCGATAACTAGCCTGTCCTATGAGGCGATAGTACTTGGTTGGATGGGCATTTTGCCATTTGTATTAGCCTGCGCTGCAGCCGGGTTAGGCCATGACAAAATAGCTTTAATTGTTTTTGTAAATTACTGCGTGGTGATTCTGTCCTTCTTAGGTGGTATTCGATGGGCGCAGGCGCTGAATGGTCAACTCGAAAAAACGATTTTATTTGGGCTGTAATCCCAAGTTTGTTAGCTTGGATTTGTATGGCGTTACCGACGGCTTTCGCCCTAATTGGATTGCTTTTAGGATTTATCGGGGTGGCTTATTTAGATTTACACGCTAGGCCTTTGGTAGCTCCAAAGGCCTTCATGACATTACGTCTAGGCCTAAGCTTGACGGTGATTGGTCTTCATTTTGCTGCTTTAGCTCAAATTTGGTTCAAAAATTAACTGCAAATCATTGCTGTCTGACCCGCAGACCGCGACAATAGACGTTCCAGCGCCAGAGGGTGGCGCCTACCAACGGAGTTTTCCCCCAATGATTTTGAATGTTCGTAATACGCTCGCGCCTTTGGCTCTGGTTGCCGTGATTCTTGCTTCAACCGCCTGCAAAGGAGATTCTCCTGGCGCAGAAAAAGAAGCATCTAAAGAAACCGCAAAAACCGAAAAACGTGAGCCTGTCATCAAAGGTATCGCAGGTCTGGATACAGAACGTAAACAGTTCAGTTACATGATCGGCATGGATATTGGCAAGTCGATTGCGCCGGTCAAAGACGAAGTGGATATGGAAACACTGGTCGAGGCTATGAAGACCGTGATGAAAGACGGTAAGTTATTGTTAACTGACGAGCAAGCCAAAAAAGTAGGGCAGGCCTTCGGTGAGCGCATGATGGCCAAGCAAGTGGCGGATCGCGAAATTGCTGTCAAGAAAAATTTGGAAGAGGGCGCAAAGTTCTTGACCGAAAACAAAAAGAAGCCGAACGTGATCACTACCGCCAGTGGTTTGCAGTATCAAATTTTGCGTCCAGGCAATGGTCCTAAACCCGGTGCGACCGATACCGTATTGGCCCATTACGTCGGTACCTTTTTAGATGGCAAAAAGTTTGACAGTTCATATGATCGCGGCCAACCTGCAGAATTCGCACTGAATGGTGTAATTCCTGGCTGGACCGAAGGTCTGCAATTGATGGCGAAAGGCAGTAAATTCAAATTCTGGATTCCTGCTGACCTCGCGTACGGTGCCGAAGGCCAAGGCAGCATGCCGCCTAACGCAACGCTGATATTTGAAGTAGAGCTGCAAGATGTGAAAGCAGGCTCGGCTGAAGCAATGCCACAACAAGCGCCTCAACAATAAGTAACACCAACGTACTCAGGCGGTACGCCGCCTGAGTAACGGGAGATAGCATGCGCGTCACTATTTTTGGTACTGGTTATGTTGGTTTGGTGACCGGCACCTGTTTAGCCGAAGTTGGCAATCACGTTGTCTGTGTTGATGTTGATGAAGCCAAAGTAGAAGGCTTGAATAACGGGGTAATTCCGATTTACGAGCCGGGTCTTGAAAGCCTGGTGTTATCGAATCATTCTGAAAAAAGGATTGAATTCACCACCGATGCAGCAAATGGCATTGAGCATGGTGAAATTATTTTTATCGCGGTAGGCACGCCGCCGGATGAAGACGGCAGCGCCGATCTTCGCCATGTATTGGCAGTGGCCAAGACTATCGGAACTTATTTAAATAGGCCTGCGGTTATCGTCAATAAATCGACTGTACCCGTCGGCACAGCCGATAAAGTAAAGGCCGCGATTGCCGAACAGCTGGAACTACGTGAAGCCAATATTAGCTTTGAAATCGTATCAAATCCCGAATTCCTGAAAGAAGGCGATGCAGTGAAAGACTGCATGCGTCCTGATCGCATTGTGGTGGGTACTACGAGTACTCATGCACTCGAACAAATGAAGCGCTTGTACGCACCTTTTAATCGCAACCACGAACGTATTGTGGCAATGGACGTCCGCTCGGCCGAACTGACTAAATATGCAGCCAATGCAATGCTGGCTACCAAAATCAGCTTTATGAATGAAATGGCCAATATTGCAGAACGCGTGGGTGCCGATATTGAAATGGTCCGCCATGGTATTGGTTCGGACCCTCGTATTGGTTACTCATTCATATACCCTGGTGCTGGTTATGGTGGCTCATGTTTCCCAAAAGACGTGCAGGCACTTGAACGTACTGCTAAACAGTATGGCTATACCGCGCAGATTCTTGAATCAGTAGAAGCGGTAAACCAAAGACAAAAATCAAAATTATTTGAATTAGTGTCGCGACATTTCAACGGTGACTTGAAAGGCAAGACCTTCGCAATCTGGGGCTTGGCATTCAAGCCAAATACCGATGATATGCGTGAGGCTTCAAGCCGTACCTTATTGTCTCTGCTCTGGGAAGCCGGCGCGAAAGCGCAGGTGTATGACCCGGAAGCAATGCAGGAAACTCAACGTATTTTTGGCGAACGCAGTGATTTACTCTATGCTGATTCACCAGCAAAAGCGCTTGAAAATACCGATGCCTTGATTGTGGTGACGGAATGGAAAACATTTTGGAGTCCTGATTTCAAGAAAATAAAAGCAGCACTCAAAACGCCTGCCATTTTCGATGGACGAAACATTTATGATCCAGTAGAAGTTGAAGCCGCCGGTTTGGCGTATTACGGCATAGGCCGTGGTCGCACGATTATTAAACAGTGAGATTGTATGCCCGTGCATGATACCAATCTGGAATTTCAATTTGATCGGCGCTTCGCCGACTTGGAAACGCGTGTGGCTTTTCAAGAGCAAGCCTTGAATGAAATGAGTGATGCCCTTGCACAAGCGCGTAGCGAGGCAAACAAGAATCACGAGCTGCTCACGCGAGCATTAGATGATTTGAAGCAGTTACGTACTTTGCTTTATTCCGACCCATCGCACGAACCACCGCCGCCACATTATTGAGCATTACTAAGCCTGCGTAGGAGCGGTGGTTTTTAACAGACGAATGTCTGGTCAAGCCGCGAATAGCATGGGTGCTAGTATTATCTCAATTAATATTCATCAGATTAACGATAAAAAATTATGAGCAACTCATTACGCGATCAATTACTCGGCCTTGGTTTTAAAACCGCCCCCAAGCCAGAACGCAAACCCGATGCTCCAAAGCATCCGAGGCCAGAACATACAAAAAAATACGATCCGCGTGCGGCTCATACGCATTCAGCAAGACCCCAGCACCACGCTAAACCCGCAACCAAATCCACTGTCGTAAAGTCGCAAGCAGAAATGGATTTGGCTAAAGCTTATGCCATGCGTTCTGAAACCGAAAAACAAGAACGTATTGATGCTGAAAAACGTAAACAGGAGGAAGCCAGACAAAAGCGCGAGTTAAAACAAAAGGTACAAGAGCTTCTAAAAGATAAAGCACAAAATATCGAAGCCGCAGAACACGTTCGGCATTTTGAATACAACGGCAAAATTCGCCGTGTTTACGTGACGCCGGAACAGCTGGCTGATTTGAATAAGGGCGTACTGGGTCTAGTGCAGCTCGATGGCCGGTATTTGATCGTGACTGCCGAGTTGACACAGCAGGTAAAACAATTGCTGCCCAGTATAGTGGCATTAATGATCGACCCTAACGCGCCGGCGACAGACGACCCTTATAGCGACCCGTTATACCAGGTGCCCGATGATTTGGTGTGGTGAATGAACCCATCGCAATTTTCTGATTTGGAAAAACAAAAAATGCTCTTGTTAAAAGGTGTTGGAGCAAACGTTATTGCCCGATTGGAACAGATAGGTTTTAACAAACTATCGCAGCTAAAAAATGCAAAGGCATCTGATTTAACAAAGCAGATTGCCGACATGCTTGGCAGCAGTTGTTGGCACAATAGCCCAATGGCAAGAAATTCGATTCAGTCGATTATTGATTTGGCCGATAAAAAATAGGCGATGGCATCTCAAGATCAGCCTCTATTTTTCTGATCACTTGGTCTAAAAGGTGTGACATCTACGCTGCGTATTTCGGTATGTTTTGTCTTACGGCTATTCACGCGCTCACGCCACATGTCAAAACTCGAACGCTCCAATTTTTGTCGCATCAAGGTAATAACGCCCGATTCGTTCAAGCCAAATTGTAATTCGATCGCCTCAAACGGCGTGCGATCTTCCCAAGCCATTTGAATAATGCGGTCGGAGTCATCTGCACTTAGTAGTTCAGCCATCAATGTATTCCGTTTAACAATATGCTTGTCAAGATAATTGAACGGGCGTGAATAGCATGAAAAGTATTTTGACGGACTATTGTTATTTCTGAAAAACTATTGGACCTAAAGTCAGGCTAGAGAATTAACACCAGCCAATATAAAAAGCCTAGCGCATTGCTGGGCTAGGCTTTGATATACAGGTGGGTTTCAGTAAATCAGAAATTCCAGCCTAATGTGAAGTCAGCCCCACGGGTTCTTAATTTTGCATTCCTGTCGCCCAAACTTCCTTGTGCAAAGCCTTCATCCACCACATCGGAATTGGTGTCGCGAGTATCAAAGCCATTGAGACTACCTAAGCTATATCCAATGCTCATGCTTAGTTTATTATCGCCGCCGATGTTAAAGCGATGACCTACGGCAAATCTGGCATTCCACTGGATGACCGATATATCTTCACGCAAAGTAGTGGTTTGAGTTTCAGTGACAGTGCTGCCCGACGGGATAGCTTTAAGTGCTGATCCTGCACTTGTTACATCGCCGCCGTCGTTGCCGAACGTGTATTCAGTGTCGACAATGGAACGAACACGCGTGCCACTGGCATACGAATAATTAAGATCGCTGCTCAGGAAGAACTGTCCAAAATCTTTTTCGCTTCGCAATCCGACGACAAATCCGGTTTTCTTGAATCTTGAATTATCGACAACAAAAGCATTAAAGCCGCCAGTGAGTTGGTCGTATAAATAATCAACTTTACGCTCATCCTTGATTTCTACCTGGCGCAGACCTGCATAAGGTTGCAAGGTCCAGCTTTCGCGGGGAGCAAAGCTCCAACCCACGATGAGATCGGTAGATTTTGCTTCGCTGTCGAAGCTGATAGCGGCATCATCATAGCAATCAGAAATAAGACCAGCAGTGGGCACAATCGTGCAATCGTTGTTGCCACCGTTTCCTCCAAAGCCGTTGCCATCGAAGTTTTGTTGTTTACCTGATAATTCCAGGAAAAGTTTACTGTCGAAACGTAGCCCTAACTTTACTCCAGCCAACTCGCTGTTCCCATACTGGGTGCCAAGGGGACTGAAGTTATCGTTATCTGCACTGTCAAACAGCGCATAGTTTATGGTGTCATCGCCACGTGTGGTGGCCGCACCATAGGTGAAGGCGCCGTAAAATTGCGGTCCCGCCATGGAGGCTCCACTCATCCCCATAGCTAAAGCGCAGCTGATAATTTGCGTAATAGTGTTTTTTTTCATTGTCAGTTCCCAGTTTGAAGTTACATATAAAATAAGGCAATCATTTGTCACCTTGGTAGTGGGTACGTAAAAAAGGCCAAGTTACGGCCATGTTAATTACAATCTTGATCTGTAATTGGTTTTCTGATGGCTTTTATCACCGGGCATGCAGAGATAATGAAGCCGGCAACCGAAACTATTCGCAGGCGCTGGGAATTGCTACAACGATCGGGCTAAGTAAATGTCTTGCTTTTCTACAACCTTGATCAATTGCAGATTCTATTCCCACATGATTTCAGCAATCACAAAATTTCGGTATTGGCTAAATCCATTATTCGTTGCCCGATTGATTTGCGTGGACCTTTGGGCTGCTCGCGAATTAAATGGTAGGCCGTATGCGGCTGCGAGGTTTGGAATAAATCATGCGGTGTAATGTTTTTTGTTTCGACATTCGGTTTTAAATCGAAGTTGATCGTGTCAAAGCAATGTTGAACCATGGCAGAGCAGTAAAGCGCCCCTTCTCTGGCCAGTAAATTCTCTTTGGAACGCAAGCTGGTTTTGCTCAAGGACATCAAAGTGCCGAGCAGTTCAGCCAGCGAATAAGTGGACAAGCCAGATAATAAATTCAAAGCTTCGGTTAGCACCGCCTTGGTCTGCTCGGGTGTCAGACCAAAATCGATAATAGCCAGGTTTGGGTATTCGGCTTCATCATAATATTTCGACATCCGATTTTCCTGCACGCCTAGTCGAATCTGCTTATGGCGAAAATCCAGATCGGATTCCAATACCCAGAATTCGCCATCACTGCGACGTTCGCTAAACAAGAAAGCGTGTGACCATGGGCTACGGCGACCATCGGCGGTGACTTGCCATTGCAGTTTACGAATCGCCTTATTGATAAATTCGGTGCCACCACAAAGTCCGACACGTGCTGATCCAACATGCGTTTCAAGAAACTCACGATTACTTACGGAGTGAGGTATTTCAACTATTTTCATACGATTGTACCGTTCTTGATCTTAATCCGGGTCGTAATCGAGGTTAGCAGCGAGCCACCGTTCTGCTTGAGCCAAACTAACCCCCTTGCGTTTACCGTAATCCAAGACCTGCTCACGTGATAAACGGCCCACGACAAAATACTGCGAACCGGGATGCGAGAAATAATAACCCGAGACGGAAGACGCAGGATACATGGCGTAATTTTCGGTCAGTGACAGACCGATATTTTTTTCGGCGTCGAGTAATTGGAACAGCAAGGCTTTTTCACTATGCTCGGGGCACGCCGGATAACCGGGCGCAGGCCGAATGCCCTGATATTGTTCACGAATCAAATCTTCGTTAGAAAGATCTTCTTCGCTGACATAAGCCCAGATATTTTTACGGACTGCTCGGTGGCACCATTCCGCGCAAGCTTCTGCAAAACGGTCGGCCAGTGCTTTGAGCATGATAGCGCTGTAATCATCATATTCAGATTCGAATTTTTTGACATAAGGGTCAATGCCAATACCGGCATTGACCGCAAAACCGCCGATAAAATCAGTAACGCCTGAATCTTGTGGTGCAATAAAATCAGCCAGGCAAAAGTTTGCACGCTCTTCCGGTTTTTCTGCTTGTTGTCTAAGGAAGTGCAAAGTAGAGCGGGGCTTGGGACTAGGGGCTGTGGACTGTTCGGCCTTTGATTCTGTATTTAACCCCCAGTCTCCAGCCCCAAGTCCCGCTGTTGCCTCAACGACTACATCATCTCCCACACTATGTGCCGGCCAGATGCCACAAACGGCTTTTGCCTGCAACCATTTTTCGGCGATGATTTTATCGAGCATGGTATTGGCGTCATGAAATAATTCAGTCGCTTGTCTACCGACAATCTCATCTTTCAAAATAGCCGGATAACGGCCGGCCAGTTCCCAAGTTTGGAAAAACGGCGTCCAGTCAAACAAATCACGCAACTCACCCAATGGCACATTATCGAAAATATTGATGCCGGTTTTTTTCGGTGTGGGTGGTGTGTAATTCTTCCAGTCACCATCAAATCTTTTCCGCCGTGCGCGTTCAAGCCCCATCAAGGGTTTTGCATCGCCTTTGTTGGCATGGCGCGCACGGACGTCGGCGTAATCGGCCTCAATTTGCGCCAGCATCGGGATTCTTAATTCGGCACTCATCAATGAGGTGGCAACACCCACCGCACGCGAGGCATCTTTAACCCATACCGCCGGCGATTTATAGTGTGGCGCAATTTTTAATGCGGTATGCGCTCGCGAAGTCGTCGCTCCACCAATTAAAAGTGGCTTGATGAAACCCTGACGCTGCATTTCTTTTGCAACATGGCTCATTTCTTCAAGCGAAGGTGTAATTAATCCCGACAGTCCAATTAAATCGACGTTCTCGGCGCGGGCACGATCCAATATAGTTTGTGTCGGCACCATCACGCCTAAATCTATCACTTCAAAATTATTGCAGGCCAATACGACGCCAACAATATTTTTTCCAATATCGTGTACGTCACCTTTTACGGTCGCCATCAATATCTTGCCTTTGCTGGTGCTGGCATCACCCGAGGCGAGTTTTTCCGCTTCGATGTAAGGCAGCAAATGTGCCACTGCTTTTTTCATCACGCGGGCGGACTTAACGACTTGCGGCAGGAACATTTTACCGGCACCGAATAAATCGCCGACCACATTCATGCCATCCATCAACGGTCCTTCGATGACATCGAGCGGTCTTGTAGATGCTTGTCGTGCAAGTTCTGTGTCGGCTTCGATAAAACTATCGTTACCGTGTACCAAAGCGTGCTGCAATCGTTCCTTGATCGGCAATTCACGCCATGCCTCGTCACGCTTGGCATCTTCTTTACGTTTGCTGCCTTTGCTGCGGTCGGCAATCGCAATCAATCGCTCGGTAGCGTCGTTATTTCGATTCAGTACGACGTCTTCAACAGCAGTGCGCAGATCATCAGGCAAGTCGTCCATGATCGGCATGCCGCCGGCATTGACGATGCCCATGTCCATGCCGTCTTTGATCGCGTGATATAAAAATACCGAGTGAATGGCGTCGCGTACGGTGTTGTTGCCACGAAAGCTAAAGCTCACATTAGAAACACCGCCGGAAATATGGCTAAGCGGGAAGCGTCTTTTTATTTCGGCAGTGGCTAAAATAAAGGCACGTGCGTAGTCATTGTGTTCATCGATACCGGTGGCTATCGCAAAAATATTAGGATCGAAAATAATATCTTCCGGTGCGAAGCCCGCTTGCGTGGTCAGCAATTCATAAGCACGTGAACATATTTCAACTTTGCGCTCGTAACTATCGGCCTGACCTTTTTCATCGAACGCCATAACCACCACGGCGGCGCCATAACGCTGAACTTTACGTGCTTGTTCGATAAAAGCGGCTTCGCCTTCTTTCATCGATATGGAATTGACTATGCCTTTGCCTTGCACGCATTTTAGGCCGGCTTCAATCACGCTCCATTTCGAGCTGTCGATCATGATCGGTACGCGTGAAATATCAGGCTCGGCTGCAATCAAATGCAGGAAGCGTTTCATTGCGGCTTCGGCATCCAACATGCCTTCGTCCATGTTGATATCGATCACTTGCGCGCCGTTTTCGACTTGCTGACGAGCTACGACTAATGCATCGTCATAACGGCCTTCCAATATCATTTTCTTAAACTGCGCCGAGCCGGTCACATTGGTACGTTCGCCAACATTGACGAAATTAGTTTCCGGTGTAATCACGAAAGGCTCAAGACCGGATAAGCGTGTGTACGCAACAGGCTGGGCAATCTCGCGCGGTTTGATATTGGCAACGGCCTCACTGATAGCTTTAATATGCTCAGGCGTGGTGCCACAACAACCGCCGACAATATTCAACATGCCCGCTTCGGCAAATTCAACCAATACTTCGGCCATTTCCTCCGGGCCTTCATCATAACCACCGAACGCGTTCGGCAGGCCGGCATTGGGATGACAGGAAATATAGGTCTCGGCAATTTGTGAAAGCATATCGATATGGACACGTAAATCTTTTGCACCCAATGCACAGTTCAGTCCAACTGAAATTGGTTTGCAATGACGCAGTGAATACCAGAAGGCCTCGGCCGTTTGGCCCGATAAAGTACGGCCGGATTGGTCGGTAATGGTGCCGGAAATCATCACTGGCCAGCGTGCACCAAGATCATCGAATACCGATTCGATCGCGAAAGCGGCCGCTTTTGCATTCAGGGTGTCGAATACCGTTTCGACCATGATGATGTCACTGCCACCATCAAGTAAGGCAAAAGTCGATTCGCGATAATTACTGACTAATTCGTCAAAACTAATATTCCGAAAACCTGGATCATTCACGTCTGGACTAAGTGATGCGGTACGGCTGGTAGGACCCAGAACGCCAATAACAAATCGCGGTTTGGCCGGATTTTGCGCTTCAAATTCGGCGCAAACTTCGGCAGCCAGTTTTGCGGCTTCGTAGTTTAGCTCGGTAACAAGATGTTCGAGCTTGTAATCGGCTTGCGAGACACGAGTGGAGTTGAACGTATTGGTTTCAATGAAGTCGGCACCAGCGGCTAAATAACCGGAATGAATATCGCGAATTATTTTTGATTGGGTCAGCGTCAATAAATCGTTATTGCCTTTTACGTCGCTGTGACAACCGCAATTATGACTATGCTGATGGCCTTCCGAAAATTGCAATTCATCATTGCCATGTTTGAAACGATTTCCACGGTAGGCGCTTTCATCCAGATCATATTGTTGAATCATGGTGCCCATGGCGCCATCAATAATCAGGATGCGTTCACGAAGCGCTTGCTCGAGTTTTGCAACGCGATCAGGAAATCTATACGGAAGCTTAAGGGTCATAATGCTTTGCGTGCCAACAAGGTCAATACTTCAAAATGCGGTGGTCGTTTCTCGCGGGTAACGGCCTCAAAAGCCAATACTTCCAGTCCTGCTTTATCAACAAATTTACGCAATTCTTTTTCGTTGAAGCCAAGATTCACGTGGCCATAAGGCGTAACGAACGCACGATGCTCGTGTTTTGCAAGACAAGTTAATAGTAGACGACCATTTTTTTTAAGAACTCGACCCGCCTCGACGATTGCCAATCCCGGTTTGTCGGCGTACGTGAGCGCATGCATTAGCAAAATCAAATCAAATCGCGAATTCTCGAACGGCAGCGCTTGCATATCACCTTCTATTACTTCGACATGCGGTAATTTTCGCAAGCGCTCGCTGGCTGCCATCACCACTTTTGCACTGCTATCGAGGCAAATATATTTTTTTGAATGAGGGGCCAATAATTCTGCAAGAACGCCATCGCCCGATGCAATGTCCAATACTTCGCCTGGTGCCAATAAGGGCAGGGCAGAACGTGCCAATGCCTCCCAGGTCCGGCCCGGTGAATAATGCCGTTCCATATCTCCAGCGACGGAATCGGCCCAGTTTTGATCGCTCGCACGTGAGCTTAAAACTAATGGCAGGCGCTCGGCATCTTGTCGCAATAGTGGGTCATCAGTGGAATCACGCAGAGTTTCCCATAAGCGTTTTTCACCCGGGTCTAACTGGTCATCGTTGAATCGATAATAAGCAGACACACCGGCGCGGCGGTCACGCACTAGATCAGCATCTTTTAATTTAGCCAGATGGGTTGATACCCGCGGTTGTGCCAGACGCGTAATCGCGGCCAATTCGGCGACGGTAAGTTCTTCGTGTTCAAGCAAGGCAAGCAACCTTACCCGCGTAGGGTCGGCGAGCACATGCAAACAGGCTGACCAGGCTTCAAGATCCATTATATCTTTTCATCGCGATTTTAAGATAAAGCAGATTAGACGGGCGTTGGCGTCTGGTCAAGCGCCTTATTCACGGGATGCTGACTAACCGTTGACATCACAAACAGCTACAATGGCGGCTGGAATTTATATGCGAGGCTGCCGTGGATTTTAATTTCACCGAAGAACAACTGATGATCCAAGATGTCGCTCGTCGAATCGCTCAGGAAAAAATTGCGCCTAGCGCCGAACATTTCGACAGAACCGGTGAATTTCCGCTGGAAAATATTAAAACACTCGGCGAAAACGGCCTGATGGGTATTGAAGTACCAGCAGAATACGGCGGTGCCGGCATGGACCCGATCTGCTATGCGCTCGCCATCATTGAAATAGCGGCAGGCGATTGCGCTCATTCCACCATCATGTCGGTGAACAATTCGCTGTTTTGCAATGGCATTCTGAAATTTGGCACCGAGGCGCAAAAACAACTGTATGTGAGAGCAATAGCCGAGGGTACCGCGATCGGTGCTTTCGCTTTGACCGAACCGCAATCGGGTTCTGATGCAACCGCCATGCGCTGCCGCGCCGTTAAACAAGAAGACGGCACCTACGTTATCAATGGTAAAAAAAGCTGGATTACCTCCGGCCCGGTGGCTAAATATATTGTTCTTTTCGCCATGACAGAACCCAGTAAAGGCGCCAAAGGCATTACCGCTTTCATGATTGACGCTGACAAGAAAGGCTTTTTCCGCGGGAAAACAGAGCCCAAACTAGGCATTCGTGCATCGGCGACCTGCGAAATCGAATTTCAGGACTACGTTGCGCAAGCTGATGAAGTGCTGGGCGTTGAGGGCGAAGGCTTCAAAATAGCTATGGGTGTCTTAGATGCCGGCCGCATTGGTATTGCCGCACAAGCGGTGGGTTTGGCCCGTGCCGCCTATGAGGCCAGTATTGCGTATGTGAAAGAACGTAAAAGCTTTGGTCAGCCGATTGGCAGCTTTCAGATGATTCAGGCAAAAATAGCCGATATGAAATGTAAATTAGATGCTGCGCATATTCTGACTTTGCGTGCGGCCTGGACAAAAGCTCAGACGGATAAAAACGGCGGGCGTTTTAGTACAGAGGCCTCAGTCGCAAAATTAACGGCATCCGAAAATGCCATGTGGATTACCCACGCTGCCGTACAAATTCACGGTGGTATGGGGTACTCGAAAGAAATGCCGCTCGAGCGTTACTTCCGTGACGCCAAAATTACCGAAATCTATGAAGGCACCAGCGAAATTCAGCGTATGGTTATTTCTCGCAACGAAACCGGATTGAGGTAAACCCTTGGCACACGCAAATGCGGATTTATTGACCAAATTTTATTCCGCATTTGCCGTGTGTGACGCTGAAAGCATGGCAAGTTGTTATCACGAAAATGCCGAGTTTCAAGACCCGGCATTTTCTTTGCATGGTAAAAGAGAAATAGTGGCCATGTGGACAATGTTATGCACCACGGTAAATGAAAAAAGTCGCGATGTTTGGCAGCTTAACTTTTCGGATGTTGCTGCTGACGATACTCGAGGAAGAGCGCATTGGGAGCCGCACTATCGTTTTAGTGCCACCGGGCGCATGGTGCGAAATATTATTGATGCTAGATTCATATTCAAAGAGGGGTTGATAATTTCGCACCACGACTACTTTAGTTTTTGGCGATGGTCTAGAAAAGCTTTTGGACCAGTCGGTGTCGTATTGGGCTGGACGCCTTTTCTGAAAAATAAGGTGCGAAGCCAGGCTGCAGCTAATCTTGCTGCTTTCATGGCGAGGAAATAACTTTATCAATATGACCGTGTTTGATTATAACTTTGCTGAAAAAGCGGTTCTGGACTTGCTCAAAAAAACTGAAAAAGAATTAGGCGTTCAGCTGCTGATTTCCGAAGTTATGGAAAAAGACTTTGGCTGGATTTTTCTTTTTAACACCAGAGAGTATGTCGAGACCGGTAATACGAGCTCTCGACTGGCGGGGAATGCACCGCTAATTTTCGACAAACTGGATGGCGTGATCTATATCACAGGCACATCCGATACACTTGAATCCTATGTTGAACAATATCGGCGCGGATTTAAAACACCCGCATAGCCATATCGTTTCGGGTGGGCACCGGATAGTGCCCAACCCACGAGCTATTAGCTTCTACTCAAGCTGTGCTTTGGCATGCTCGGCATCGAGTTTTTCCATGGCATCTTTGGGCTTAAGTTTGCTGGCTTTTTCGATGGCGTTAGCGGCGGCATCTTCTTTTTTGTCGCCATATAAAAGCATCAGCATATTGCCGTGCTCAAGATGCGCGATTGGCGAATCGGGCGTCAATTTCAACGCCGATGTCATTAATTTTTCAGCTTCGGATGCTTTAGCTCCATAGGTCATGCCGCCTATCATGGCGCCAATTTTATTGATTATTTCAGCATGATAAAGTGCGAGCGCAGTTTGTGCTTCAGCATGTTTTGGTGAGAGCTCCAACGTTTTGTCCAAGGCTTTTCGTACTTTGCTTGCGAGGCCTAATTTTATTGCTTTTACGATGCTGATGCCCTGGCTGTAGCGGCCCATTGCGAACGCAAATCGGTAGTGACTGTTGGCTTCATTTGGCAATGCTGCCATTGCTGCTTCGGCAAGTTTACCGGCTTGTTCATAGCGTTTAAGTTGCTCGTCTTCATCATCGACTAAATAAGTGCTATGAATCCCCAGTGCTTTGCAGGCTACTGAAGCGCCAACAGGCCCCAGGGCTTCAGACAATTCAAATGCCTGCTGAAAATCTCCATGGTGATAAGCGGCCCATGCTTGTTGCAATTGGCCAGCTAAATCTTCAGCGCTTAACGCTTTTGGCGCCGACTTTCCAGCTGCTTTTATCAATGCTGTAGCGCGTTTGTCGTCAGGGTAAGGTTCGCCATCACCACTATGCAGTGAAGGCCATACTTTTTTCAGTTTATCGCCACTGAAGTCATATGCTTTTTGATCGTATGGAAATTTGGCCCAGCTCGATTTTTTGTTCGCCATAATGTTCTCCCGAAATTTTGCCAAGCATGTCTCGATCATGACTGATGTGCAAGCGAGTCAGAGTAAAAGCTCTTTCGTAAATTACTCTTTAGTGTGAAAACTCAAGCATTTAGCACAACACTGCAACCTGATCTCCGGGCCATACGGCCAATCATCTAGCTATGAGGTGTTTTATGGCACGTACCAAGAAAACTGTAAAAACTGTTCGCGCGAAAGCGCAAAAAACCGAAGCCGGTTCGCGTGATTTATTGTTGGCCAGCATTGGCGCTGTGTCACTCGGCCGCAAAAAAGCGATTTTGAGCTATGCCAACGCTTTGCAAAATGTAGTTGATTTCAGTACTTATTTGAATGACAGCGTTAAAAATGGCGAAAAGACAGCCGAGAAGTTGCGCAAGCAAGCTAAAACCAAGTTCAATCAATTGAACAAACAGGCGCAAACTGAAGGCGTCAAAATTCAAAAACAAATCAAAGCCAAAGTAGCGCCATTTCAAAAGCAAGTCATGGCAGTCGTTAATGAAGCTAAGGCACAAGCAGAAACACGTTTAGCGCCGGTACTCGCCAAATTCGGCAAGAAAACAGCTGCTAAAACCAAGCGTACTGTTGCCCAAAAGTCTGCTGTCGCAAAACGTGTTGTAAAGCGTGCAAACAAACGTGTTGCAAAGACTGTTGGTCGCAAAGCCGCCTAATATTATTTTGTTTTAAACCAAAAACGCCCCGCATGTCGGGGCGTTTTTATAGGAGCGGGGTAAGCTGTAGATAGTGTGAGAAATTCGCGGTTTAGCTGCTCCCACGCTAATAATTTAATGATTCTCTTTCTGGGCCTCTACAAACGCGGCCAATTGCTCCGGCGTTGCCTCCGGCTGATATTTGGCTTTCCATTCACTGAAAGCTTCGCCATAAATAATTTCGCGAGCTTGATCTTTGCTTATTTCCGCGCCTTTAGCCTGCGCAGCTTCGCGATACCAATCGGCCAGGCAGTTGCGGCAGAACCCTGCCAAAATCATCAAATCGATGTTTTGTACGTCCTTGCGAGTATCTAGGTGCGCCAACAAACGACGGAATGCTGCGGCTTCGAGTTCTATACGATTCATAATAAATGACCAAGTGGCGACTTAGGGGGCGCATCAGCGATAATGCACGCTGATTTTATGACGGATTGCCAATGAGCGCCCGAATCCTGGATGGCAAGGGAATTGCAGACACTTTATTAGACGAACTCGCGGTGCGTGTTGAAGCGCGTGTGGCATCGGGTAAACCACGCCCAGGATTGGCGGTGGTGCTAATAGGGGAAGACCCAGCCTCTGCCGTTTACGTTCGCAATAAACGAAAAGCCTGCAAAAAAGTTGGTATTAAAGCCTACGACTATGACCTGCCTGCCGATACTTCCGATGAAAGTATTGGTCAATTGATAGACAAGTTGAATGCTGATCCTAAAATTCACGGTATTTTGTTGCAATTACCATTGCCGGGAAATCGCGACGGCAGTGAGTTGATTCATCGAATTGACCCACGAAAGGATGTTGATGGGTTTCATCCTGAGAATGTTGGACATTTGGTTTTGCGACAATTCGGCCTACGCCCATGCACGCCTCGTGGCATAACGACTTTATTGGCTTTTACCGACAAACCGGTTCGCGGCGCGACCGCCACTATTGTGGGTGTTAGCAACCATGTGGGTCGTCCGATGGCCTTGGAATTGCTGATTGCCGGCTGCACGACCATTTCGTGTCATAAATTCACGCCTAAAGATGTACTAGAAACACAAGTCAGGCAAGCCGACATTCTGGTGGTCGCGGTCGGCAAGCCTGGTTTGATTCCCGGTGAATGGGTGAAGCCGGGCGCCGTGGTAATCGATGTAGGTATTAATCGCATGGACGACGGTCGTTTGGTAGGTGATGTTGGCTTCGAGGCTGCCTTTGAACGCGCAAGCTGGATTACCCCAGTGCCAGGTGGTGTTGGGCCGATGACGGTAGCGACTTTAATGCAGAACACGCTTGAGGCTGCTGAGTCGGGCGATTAATTCATCGTGGTTTAGTAAAGTGTGTTTCATCACAATATTTTGTCATCTTGATATGTGAGACTAAGGTATGAAAAAAATCGCACTCGTAGCACTGATGGCTTTAAGCATTAGCAGTTGTGCGTCCATCGTTGGGAAAGCGACTGACACTTTCGCCCAAAATTTGGGCACTGCCGTACTCAATAGCGAAGACCCGGCAACGGTGCGCGATGGCTTGCCGGCATATTTATTATTATTGGATGGTTTAATCGCCGGACAGAAACCGAAGGATAAATCCAATGCCGGTGTGCTCCTAGCGGCAGCACAATTGAACGGTGCCTATGCCGGCAATTTCACTCAGGGCGATTCTATACGGGCACAGCGCTTATCGAAAAAATCGCTGGACTATGCAAAAGCGGCAGTCTGCCTAAGCGACACTGAATTATGTTTGGTACTTGATAAAGATATCGATACCTTTGTTGCAGTCGTCAACCGGGATACCAATACTGCTTTGCTCTATTCGTTAGCGTCTAGCTGGGCCGGATTTTTACAAAGTAATAGCGAAGACTGGGGCGCTATTGCCGACTTGCCAAAAGTCGAAGCCTTGCTTATGCGTGTCGTAGCGCTGGATGCGAATCATGAACGTGGCTTGCCTTATGTTTATTTGGGTGTGATCAACTCGCTTCGCCCGGAGGCTCTTGGCGGTAAGCCAGAAGCGGGACGTACCTATTTCGAGAAAGCCATTGTTATTTCGGAGGGCAAAAACCTCTATGCAAAAACTGCCTTGGCGCAATATTACGCACGCTTAGTATTCAATCAGGAATTGCACGACCAGCTGCTCAATGAGGTCATTAACGCAAACCCTAAGGCCAGCGGTTACACTCTTATCAACACATTGGCGCAAGATCAGGCCAAACAATTACTCGCCAGCGGTAAAGACTATTTTTGAGGAATTATGAAACGATTTTTGTCCTTCGTATTTGCTTTCTGTTTAACGACCCAGGTTCAGGCGCAACAAACGCTCAAAATTGCGACCTTGGCACCCGACGGTTCGTCATGGATGAAAGAATTACGCATCGCTGCCAAAGAAATTGAAACGGCGAGCCAAGGCCGTATTTTGGTTAAGTTTTATCCCGGCGGTGTAATGGGACCGGATGCTGTGGTGCTGCGTAAAATTCGTTTGGGTCAGCTACAAGGTGGCGTGCTGACTTCCAGCGAATTAGCGGCTGTCTATCCGGACTCCGTTATCTACAGCATGCCCTTTATGTTTGATAACTGGGCCGAAGTGGATAAAGCCCGTGCGCTGATTGATCCTCAGCTGGCAAAAGGTTTTGAAGCCAAGGGCTACAAAATGCTGGGCGTCTCAAGCATTGGCTTTGCTTATGTGATGGGCACTAAACCGATTCGCACCCGCGCTGAAATGAACGCGGTTAAATTGTGGATTCCGCAAAATGACGTGATCGCTGAACGTGTTTTCAAGCAGGGCGGCATTACCCCGATTCCACTGCCTCTGGGCGACGTGTTTACCAGTTTGCAAACCGGTTTGGTGAATACAGTGGCCAACACACCAAGCGGTGCAGTGGTATTGCAATGGCATGGCAAAGTGCGTGGCATGGTCGATTTGCCGATGAGTTTTGTCGTGGGTTATATGGTGCTGGATATAAAGGCTTACCAAAAATTAAGTCCGGTCGATCAAGCTATAGTCAGCAAAGTCTTTGCATCCTCAGCTAAAAAGATGGATGCCAACATCAAGCGTGACGATGACGCAGCATTGGCGGCCATGAAAAAACAGGGCTTGGTTGTTACTAAATTCGATGCTGCCGAAAACGCCCGCTGGCGCGCGATTGGCGCTCAGGTGACCACGCAGCTTGAGAAAGAAAAATTTGTGTCGAGTGAAATGTTGAACGCTGTTCGCAAGGCTGCAGCAGGGGCGAAATAAGTGTTGCAAAAGGCCCAGCAGTTTTTACATCGATTTGAAACCTATTTACTTGCAACGCTCTTGGGCGCGCTGCTTCTGCTGTCGGTTACGCAAATTGTGTTGCGGGTCTTTTTCGATACCGGGTTGATCTGGGCTGAGCCCGTTAGTCGGCAAGGTGTGCTGTGGCTGGCATTGCTCGGGGCGCTCAGTGCCACGCGCGAAAAAAAACATATCGCCATCGATGCCTTGCCAAGATTTCTGCCTAAAAAAAGCCATCAGTTTGTCTGGACGGTTTCACAATTAGCTGCTGCTGTCGTAGCCGGAGCACTCGCTTGGTATGGCTGGGGTATGGTGCAATTAGAGCGCGAAGCGCCCGGTGCTTTTGTTGCCGATATTCCAAGCTGGTGGCCGATGTGCGTTTTTGTCGCCGGTTTTGGTCTAATCAGCCTGCGCTTTATTTTCGCCGCTTTTGGTAAACCAGCGGAGCCCAACCAATGATTTGGGCCTTGCTCACGGTTTTAGTATTGGCCGCACTCGGCATGCCCTTGTTTGCTGTGATTGCGGCAGTCGCTTTTATCGGCTTTTATTTTGGCGGCGCCGATTTGATCATCGTCGCCATTAATTACTATCAGCTTGGTGATATGTCGGGTTTGATCGCTATCCCCTTGTTCACTCTGGCCGGTTATTTACTAGGTGAAAGTGGGGCACCCAAGCGTTTGGTGAGGTTATCCAATGCCTTGATGGGCTGGATGCCGGGCGGTCTGGCCATAGTTGCCGTGGTCGCCTGTGCGTTTTTTACGGCTTTCACTGGCGCCTCAGGAATGACGATTGTTGCGGTCGGCGCTTTGTTGTATCCGGCACTGCGTCAGGCTGGTTATGCCGAAAACTACAGTCTGGGTCTGGTCACTTCATCGGGTAGTTTGGGGCTTTTATTTGCACCGTCATTGCCGCTGATTTTGTACGGTTTTGTGGCTGGGCAATTGGGCACCACGCCGGGCGTTACCATGAAGGATCTATTTTTGGCAGGAATTTTGCCTGGAATATTGATGCTTGTAATTCTGGCGCTACACGCCATGTGGATTACGCGAGGCCAGGTTCAAAACGTCAAGGCTTTCGATTCAAAAGAGCTTTGGGCGTCGGTCAAAGACGCTGGTTGGGAATTGCCACTGCCCATCTTAGTGCTCGGTGGTATTTACTCGGGTAAGTTCGCTGCCAGCGAGGCAGCAGCTGTGACGGCACTTTACATTCTTGTCGTAACTGTACTGATTAAAAAGGAAATTAGTTTTTCGAAACTGCCGGATATTATGGCTGAGTCGATGCGCATGGTAGGTGCCATTCTGGTGATTTTGGGCGCAGCTTTGGCCTTTTCGGGCTGGCTGATCGACGAGCAAGTGCCTGATCAATTATTTCAATTCATGCGGCAGCATGTGCATTCCGGTTGGGTGTTCCTAATCCTGCTCAACATTTTACTGTTAGTTGTGGGCATGCTGGTCGACATCTTCTCGGCTATCGTCATTCTGACCCCCTTATTGGTGCCGGTGGCCATGCAGTACGGCATTCATCCCGTACATTTCGGCATCATCATGCTGGCCAATATGCAGATCGGTTATTTCACTCCGCCAGTCGGCATGGATTTGTTTATCGCGTCTTATCGTTTTAATAAGCCATTTTTAACTCTGGTTCGTTCCTGCATTCCTTTTTTCTTTCTGATGGGGCTCGCGGTCTTGCTGATTACCTGGATTCCTGGATTAAGCCTAGCGTTTTTGTAGGGGCGTTGCGGCGATCGCCATGGACGGCGGAAGTGTCGGTTTTTAACAAACGAATGTCTGGTCAAATGCAGGAGCATTTTTCGACCTGCGCCTATGTCAGATTGCTGCAGAGTTTGGGCGCAGCAAGCAAGCGCCCCTACGGACTTATGTGGTTCTAGGGTATAATTTCTCGCTTCCCAAGCTCGAGAGCCGCATATGCTGCGTATTCAGGCCGAAGCCTTAACTTTTGATGATGTATCGCTGGTTCCAGCACACTCCATTATCTTGCCGAAAGATGTAAATCTTTCCACCCAACTGACTCGTAACATCACACTGAATTTGCCGATTGTGTCCGCTGCCATGGACACTGTTACCGAAGCACGTCTGGCCATAGCCATGGCACAGCTCGGTGGTATTGGTATCCTGCATAAAAACATGAGCTTGCAGCAACAAGCTGCTAATGTGGCCAAGGTCAAAAATTTTGAAGCCGGCGTTATTCGGGAGCCTTTTACCGTCGGGCCTGAAACGACCATTGGCGAAGTGTTGAAACTTACCCGAGCGCGTAATATTTCCGGTGTGCCGGTGGTCGATAACGGTTTGCTGGTCGGCATTGTGACTGGCCGCGATATGCGTTTTGAGAAAAAACTTGACGATCCCGTTCGCCACATCATGACCAAAAAAGAACGCCTGGTCACGGTCAAAGAAGGTGCAAGCGAAGAAGAAGTCATCGCTTTATTGCATAAACACCGTATCGAAAAAGTATTGGTCGTCAACGACGATTTCCAATTACGGGGTCTGATTACTGTCAAAGACATTCAGAAAGCCCGCGACAACCCGAACGCTGCCAAAGACAAAGAAGAGCAATTACTTGTTGGTGCTGCAGTCGGGGTCGGTGGTGATACCGAAGCACGTATCGAGGCCTTGATTCATGCAGGTGTTGATGTGGTAGTCGTGGACACTGCGCACGGGCATTCACAAGGTGTATTGGATCGTGTTGCATGGGTGAAAAAGAATTTTCCGAACGTGCAGGTGATTGGCGGGAACATAGTGACCGGCGACGCTGCCCTGGCCTTGATGGATCACGGCGCCGATGCCGTGAAAGTTGGCGTGGGTCCGGGTTCTATCTGCACCACGCGTATTGTCGCTGGTGTAGGCGTACCGCAAATAACCGCGATTGGCATGGTGGCTGATGTACTAAAGGGCAAGATTCCATTGATCGCCGATGGTGGTGTTCGCTATTCCGGTGATATTGCAAAAGCACTTGTCGCAGGCGCCAGCACCGTGATGATTGGCGGTCTGTTCGCCGGCACAGAAGAAGCGCCGGGCGACGTTGAATTATTCCAGGGCCGTAGTTACAAAAGTTATCGTGGCATGGGTAGTTTGGGCGCCATGGAATTAGGTAGCAAAGACCGTTATTTCCAGGACGCCAGCGATGCCGATAAATTGGTGCCAGAAGGTATTGAAGGCCGAGTGCCTTATCGCGGTTTACTTGGCAGCATCGTGCATCAACTCGCTGGTGGCGTACGCGCCTCGATGGGTTATGTTGGCTGCGCCACGATTGAAGAAATGCGTACTCGGCCAAAATTTGTGCGGGTGACTTCCGCCGGTACTCGCGAAAGTCATGTGCATGATGTACAAATTACCAAAGAGCCGCCCAATTACAGGGCGAGTTGATGGAGCGGGGCTTGGGACTTGAGGCTGGGGGCTTATCTTCAACTCAATGTCTTTGGCTGTAATTTCAATAGATAAAGCACTTCAGAGATTTCCAATGTCTCGGAGCCTAAAGTCTAGAGTCTCGAAGAACAAACGGGGGCTAGGGACTAGGGTCTCGGGGCTGATCATCAAGCTCATGTCTTTTCCGTTGTACTCAATAGAAAAAATAATTCTCCGAGATTAATCATGTCGCCCCAGCCTCCAGCCTCCAGTCCCCAGTCCCCAAATATTCATAATGACAAAATCCTTATCCTGGATTTCGGTGCGCAATACACGCAGTTAATCGCACGTCGTATTCGCGAATTCGGTGTTTACTGTGAAATCTGGGCCTGGGACCATGACCCGGCTGAAATTGCTAAATTCAATCCGAAGGGCATCATTTTGTCCGGCGGTCCGGAATCTACAGTTGAAGAAAACTCGCCGCGTGCGCCACAAGAAGTTTTCGATAGTGGTTTGCCAATCCTTGGGATTTGCTATGGCATGCAAACCATGGCGATACAGTTGGGTGGT
This sequence comes from Arenimonas sp., assembly GCA_043754555.1. GTDB lineage: Bacteria > Pseudomonadota > Gammaproteobacteria > Xanthomonadales > Xanthomonadaceae > Arenimonas. The sequence continues at coordinate 22,601 of JAYUUM010000180.1, forward strand.
CAAGTTGAAGCCGGGCATCACCGCGAGTTTGGTTATGCAGAAGTCGAAGTCACTTCATCCTGCGCTTTGCTGGAGGGCTTGAAAGACCATCCCGGCTCACCACCGCGACTTGATGTGTGGATGAGTCATGGTGATCGCGTAACCCAAATTCCTGAAGGTTTTGACATTACCGCGCGTACCAGCAACGTCGCCATTGTCGGCATGAGCGATGAAAAGAAAAAATGGTACGGCGTGCAATTTCATCCTGAAGTGACTCACACAAAATCCGGTGAAGGCATGCTGCGGCGTTTCGCAGTAGATATTTGTGGCTGCCAAACTTTATGGACCGCCGCCAATATTATTGAGGATCAAATCGAACGGGTGCGCTCGCAAATCGGCGATGACCATGTGCTACTTGGGCTTTCGGGTGGCGTGGATTCGTCCGTAGTTGCCGCTCTGTTGCACAAGGCAATCGGTGAACGCCTAACCTGCGTTTTTGTCGATACCGGTCTGTTACGTCTTGAAGAAGGCGACCAGGTTATGAACATGATGGCGCAGAACATGGGTGTCAAAGTCATTCGGGTGAATGCTGCCGAGCGTTATTTCTCAGCATTGAAGGGTGTGAGTGAACCAGAAGCCAAACGTAAAATCATTGGCAAATTATTTATCGAAATTTTCGATGAAGAGTCAGCCAAATTACACAATGTGAAATGGCTGGCTCAGGGTACGATTTATCCAGATGTCATTGAATCGGCCGGAAGCAAAACCGGTAAAGCCCATGTGATCAAGAGCCATCATAATGTTGGCGGTTTGCCCGACACGATGAAGCTCGGTTTAGTCGAACCCCTGCGTGAATTATTTAAAGACGAAGTTCGGCGAATTGGTGTCGAGCTTGGGCTATCGAAAGAAATGGTCTACCGCCATCCTTTTCCCGGGCCGGGCCTAGGCGTGCGGATTTTGGGCGAAGTAAAAGTTGAATATGCCGAATTACTCGCTAAGGCCGATGCCATTTTCATTGAAGAACTGCGAAATTCCGGCTGGTACGATAAAACCAGTCAAGCCTTCGCAGTATTTTTGCCGGTCAAATCTGTCGGAGTGGTGGGTGACGCGCGTGCCTATGAATGGGTAATTGCATTGCGTGCTGTCGAGACCGTAGATTTCATGACCGCGCATTGGGCACACCTGCCATACGAACTATTAGGCACAGTTTCAAATAGAATAATCAATGAGTTACGAGGTGTTTCTCGCGTTGTTTATGATGTAAGTGGCAAGCCGCCTGCGACGATTGAGTGGGAATAAATGTCGGCATCTGAGCAAGACTGGATGCTCCAAGCGCTTGAACTCGCTGATCGAGCCGAGCGGGAGGATGACGAAATTCCGGTAGGCGCGTTAATCATCAATGAGTCTGGTGAACTCATCGCCGAGGCTTGGAATCGCAATATCAGTCAGCATGATCCAAGTGCACATGCTGAAATTCTGGCAATGCGCGTGGCTGGCGCAAAAATAAAGAATCACCGACTTCTTGGCTGCACGCTATATATCACGCTTGAACCCTGTGCCATGTGTGCCATGGCGATGATTCATGCTCGCATCAAGCGGGTTGTTTTCGGCGCATACGATCCGAAAACCGGAGCAGCGGGATCAGTGTTTGATCTTTTGCAAGACCCGCGCCATAACCATCGCATTGAAGTGCAGGGTGGCGTGCTGGCTGAAATCGCCAGTAAGAAATTGTCGGATTATTTCCGCGCCAAGCGGCAAAGAAGCTAGCCAGTCTTTTAATAATCCAATGATCGGCATACCAGCTCCGTCATTATAAAATCAAGAAAATCGTCATCCCCGAATGCTTCTGTCGGGGACCCAGTGCCTTGATGCATCAAGGCAACGACGCTGGGTCCCCGCCTGCGCGGGGATGACAACGCTCTAATTGTTTGAAAACCAGCTAAATAATTCAATAAATAAATTACTTGATCAGAATTATTTGAGGATTAGCTAATCCATCATTTCCTTGATTTCATCGTCGAAACTGGTTACTGCGGCCGACACTTCACGTCCTAAATAAAATACCGCACCCAGTAAAAAACACATTCCGATAATGGCGATGATCGTCGGCAATACAGAAAGGCGGTTGCCACTCAAAGTATCCACTGCCAAGGCTAGGCTAGTGCCAATGAATGAACCCAGGGCACAGTACAAATACAGGCACGCGCGCAATAAATAACTGCTGCGTTTTTGATGGCGCTGAATTTGTTCTTCCCTTTCCGGCCGGTCGCGCGGGCCGTCTTTCCAATTGGCCATTAATATCCGCAATCGATCGACCACGCGTGCTAATCGATTATTGGCCGATAACAACAGAGACCCGGTCGCTGCCATTAATATAGCCGGAGCCAGCAAGGCCGTAAGAATGTGATAACTGTTGTTCAAAGTAGGGGGTCGTTTTGATCTTAATTTGTTACAGTAAAACATATTAAAGGAAAACACTGATGACGAACGACGATGAAAACCAAAGACTAATCTGGATTGACTTGGAGATGACCGGGCTGGACCCGGATTCCGATGTCATTATTGAAATCGCCACTTTGATCACCGATAAAAACATGAATGTTCTTGCCGAAGGGCCGGAATTGGCGATTAAACAATCGCTCGAAACCCTGGAAGCCATGGATGACTGGAATCGCGGTACGCATCAACGGTCTGGCCTGTGGCAACGTGTGCTAGATAGTCAGATTGACGCGGCCCACGCCGAAGTGATGACTATCGAATTTTTATCGAAATGGATTGGAGCCAATAAATCACCCATTTGCGGTAACTCTATTTGTCAGGACCGGCGTTTTCTGGTCCGTGGCATGCCAAGACTTGAACGCTACTTTCATTATCGAAATCTCGATGTCTCGACCCTTAAAGAGCTGAGTCGGCGCTGGTCACCAAGTTTGCAGGAAGGATTAGTCAAAGTCGGCGCCCATACGGCCTTGTCCGATATTCGGGAATCGGTCAAAGAACTCATTTATTACCGGCAATTTATGGGTAAACTTGGCGGGCAGGAATAACCGTTAAGAGAGCAGGGGACACGGATGCAGCGCCTGAAAGTTCTATTGAGTCTGGTACTCATATTTTTTTCACTGCCGGGTTTTGCTCTCGATAAAAAACCACTTGCCGCTTATTCACGTGAAGCCTGGACCACACGTGATGGTCTGCCGCACAATCAGGTTAATTCGATTACTCAAACTCCTGAAGGTTATTTATGGTTCGCCACCTGGGAAGGGCTGGTTCGATATAACGGACAGGATTTTCGTATTTTCACGCCGCAAAATGTTCCTGCTTTACAGGATCACGGTATTCGTGATGTCAGCGTTGGGGCAAATGGTAGGCTCATTGTTTCTACTTCTCGTGGCGGCGTGTCGGTATTACAAAAAGATTTATGGCGTACTTACGGTCAATCTGAAGGCTTGCCACAAGACGAGACCATGGCGTCAGTTGAAGACAGCCAAGGGTCCATCTGGGTAGCGCATGAAAGCAAAGGTCTTTCCCGAATTGATGCTCGAGGCAAAGTGACTGTGTATGGCAAGCGCCAAGGTCTGCCATCAGAACGTATGTATGCCGTTTTCATGGATCAAAATAAAATTATCTGGGCGGGAACCTCTACTGGCCTGGTTCGAATCGAAAACAATCGCGTGCAGAGTTTTAGTGTTGCCGACGGCCTGCCAGTTGGCGCCATTTACGCCATGATGGCGGCGCCGGAAGGTGGCTTGTATTTGGGCACACACCACGGTTTATATTTGGGCCGCAATGGTAAGTTCAACAAAATAACGCCTGACTTTCCCGATGAAGCTGTCATCAGTCTGGATTTAGACAGCGAGTCCAATATATGGATGGGCACCGTAAATCGCGGCATCCTTCGCTATGGTCGTCGCGGCCTGGAAAGCCTGGACGCTAAAACCGGGTTGCCAAATAATCGCGTTTCTTCATTATTTAATGATCGTGAGGGCAATCTCTGGGCCGGCACGAATGCAGGTCTCGTGCGTTTCGCCGACACGCCATTTGTCACTTACGATAACTATCAAGGTCTAAGCGACAATTATGTTCGCGCCGTTGCTCAGACCAACGACGGTAGCGTGATGATAGGTACATCGCGCGGATTAAATCGCTTTTTTGAAGAAAAAATTACCGCTATTGCTGACAACCCAAGTTTGCGTGACGATGCCATTTTGAGCCTTGCTCCGGCCAAAGACGGCAGTCTGTGGGTTGGCATGTATTCCACTGGTTTGCTCAACTGGAAAAACGGGGTTGTTCGCGAACAGGTAATTCCTGGCAGTCCACTCTACGGAACTCAAGTACGTGCGTTGCATGAAGACCGCAATGGCAATCTGTGGATCGGTACTGCGCAGGGTTTATATCGCAAAAAAGGTAGCGAATTGAAACGCTACACGGAAGCAGACGGCCTGCCTCGTGATTTTATTTTAAGTATTCATGAATCCAAATCCGGAAAAATCTGGGTAGGTACTGCGAATGGACTTGGATTCATCAGCGGCGAAAAAGCCGGTTCGATTGATATTTCCAATTATTTATCGTCACAAGATGTTTTCGGTTTTAGTGAAGATCCCGATGGCACGCTCTGGCTAGCAACCGACCGAGCCGTCTTGCGTATGCGCAACGGAAAGATTTCAGCCATCGGAACCAGGAATGGTTTACCTGTCGCCACCATCTTCCAAATTGTTGCCGACACCTACGGTAATTTTTGGCTGACATCCAACCGGGGTGTAATTTACGTTAAGCGCAGTGAAATGGAAGCGGTAGCTGACGGAAAATCAGAACGTCTCAATGCGATTAGCTTTGCTGAAGCCGACGGCATGGCGAGTGCACAATGTAATGGTGGGGCAGGGCCTGCAGCCTTGCGCGCTAAAGATGGCAGCATATGGGTAGCCACCGCAAAAGGTGTTTCGGTCGTGCAACCCGATGAGTTATCACGTTATCAACTTGCACCACCGCCAGTGGTGATTGAAAACGTGTTGGTCAACGACCAAATCGCAGACCCCGATGGCGAATTAATATTGCCGTCGGATACCCGTAAATTGGAAATGGCTTATGTAAGTTTAAGTTATCGCACGCCAGAGCAAATTCGTTATCGTTATCGACTTGAAGGATTTGACGAAGAATGGATTGAGCGCGAGCAGTTGCGGAATGTTCAATTTACCAATTTGCCGCCCGGTCGTTACACCTTCAAGGTCAGCGCTGCTCAACGCGGCGGTCCCTGGAGTCCGGAAAGCGCCAGCCTGAAATTTGAAATTAAACCGCGTATTTATCAACGTGTCTGGTTTATTCCGGTTGTGGTGATATTGCTTGCCATGTTTTTGTACGGACTCTATCGTGCTCGTGTACGTCAACTGGAGGCACGTGAACTTGAACTCAGCGGTATTGTCGATGAGCGCACGCGAGCATTGAGCGAGAAGAACGTCGAGCTGGAGATGTTGAACCTGAAAATCAGCCAGCAATCGGAAGCTTTCGAGCAACAGGCACGTACCGATTCACTCACCGGCTTGCCCAATCGTCGCAGCATGGATGAAAAATTGCAGGAAGCTTTCAAAACTGCTATTCAAAGCGATCAAGCCTTATGCTTCGGTTTGCTAGACGTCGATCATTTTAAACAAGTTAATGACAGCTACTCGCATGATGTTGGTGATCAGGCATTGAAAGTAATTGCTGAAACCATGAAGCGGGTAATGGGTGCCGAGCATGCCGGTAAATGGGCCGGACTACGTGGCGATGAATTAACTGCACGCTGGGGCGGTGAAGAGTTTGCATTGTTGTTCCCGGATCAAGATCTTGAAAGTGCCCGGGTAAAATGCGAAAAAATTCGACTGGCCATTCAAGCTATCGATTGCAATAGTTTTGCACCAGGGCTGATGCTTACAGTGAGTATCGGTCTCAGCGAACGTACAGGGCTTTCGCATCATGAAAAATTGGCATCCAAGGCCGACGTGAAGCTTTACGAGGCTAAGCACAATGGCAGAAATCAGGTGATGGGTTAAGCACTAATGTAGGAGCGAGTTCTACTCGCGAAAAGCCTGCGTCAAAGTCTTTCGCGAGTGGAACTCGCTCCTACGATGTGCATGGTCGCGGGTCTTTCGCGAGCAGAGCTCGCTCCTACGATCTGCATGGCCGAAGGATTTTCGCGAGTAGAACTCGCTCCTACGGTCAACTTATGACATCAGTCTTTTCGTGATGGTGAACATGCACATGCTGTTGTGGAGCGCCGGTTTTAAAACCTTGCTCGCTAAGTTTCTGCCAACACTGTTCGAGTAGGTAGGCTTTCAATGCACCAAGATCCGTTGCTGCAAGCCATACGCGTAATTGCAGTTCAACGTGACTGTCGGCTAAAAGAGCAACGACAACTTCGGCGGGTGGTTCCGATAATATTTGCGCGTGCTTTTCTGCAATGCCCAGTAATACTCTTCTTGCAGTCGCTAAATCGTCTTGGTAACTAATCTTGATCGATACATCCAGTCGACGGATGCCGCGTACGGTGAAATTGATAATGGGTGCGGCGGTAATTTGGCTGTTGGGCAGGATAATTTGTCGATTGTCTTGCGTATGCAGATGCGTTTGAAAAATACGCACACTATCAATAATGCCTTCGACGCCAGCCACTTGAACATAATTGCCGCTATGAAATGGTCGCAACACAATCAACATGATGCCGGATGCAATATTCGATAGCGAATCTTTCATCGCCAAGCCAACTGCCAGGCCGGCAGCGCCTAGTACCGCCAGTAATGAGGTGGTGGGCACACCCGCAAAATCGAGCGCAGCAATAAACACCACAATAATACCGACGGCATAAGCCAGGTTGCGTAAAAAACTTCGCAAAATAACTTCAACGTCAAAACGATGCAGCACTCTTTCTAGGGCACGGGCAACCCAGCGAGCTAGCCAGATGCCGATTACGGCAATGACAATCGCTATCAAACCACGCACCAGCCATTGGTGCTGACCTAATTCGAGCAGCACGTTATTCAATGTTTTCATGTTCTATTTGCGCCCCCACC